>CAYMMT010000120.1:0-8728 GCA_964391555.1 uncultured Rhodobacterales bacterium | reverse complement strand
GAAGCAGGGGCGGACGCCGCTCTCCAGGACTGCCGTCGCAAAGCCGCGATCTAGAGCGTGTGGCCCAAATCAACGCGGCTGGCCAGGATGTTTGACGCAGTCAGGAGGCGCGGAGCATCATGTATTGTGTCAAAACGTGGATCAGGCTTTGATGCGCATCTTCGACGATGCCATAGTTGTCGACCTCGACATGAACGACATGAGCTGCGATCTCTTTCAGTCGTCCGCCCTTGAAGCCAACGAAAGCTACGGTGGGATTGCCTTGGGCGTTTGCATAATCGCAGGCCTGGACGACATTGGGAGAGTTACCCGACGAACTGACCACAATGAGCGCGTCGTTGGGACCCAGGCAATATTTGAGCTGCTCCGAGTAGACGGCGTCGTATGAGATGTCGTTTCCAAGCGCCGTCATGATGGGGGAGTTTGCGGCCAGAGAGATCATCCGGACAGGTTTCTGACCCTCAACATAGGTGCCCTTGGAAAAGTCACAGACGGCGTGGTTTGCAATCGCTGCCGAACCACCATTACCCGCGATCCATATCGTGCCACCGGCATCGCGCACCTGATCGATGACCCGAAGAACGTCAGCAACGGGTGCCTTGTCAAACGTCACAAGTGCGTCTGCAAAGCTCTGGTAGTAGTCAGCTACAAAACTCTCAAAATCGCCTTCGCTCACAAACCGTCCTCCGAGAATGGGTCATTGCGCGACGGTACTCGGTCAATGTGTCCTCTTTAGGGTGAGGATGGAACAAGAACCGCGCTGGCCGAACACTATGTCCATCGGCAGACTACGGTATCTATTTGCCGGGGCAAACGTTTAGATAGTGTGATTGCCCGCCGTCCAACCGCAGGATAATGACGGGCCTGTGGACGGACGAGACGGCAACATATGACTCGGATCGCGATGTTGGGATGCGGATACGTGGCAAACATGTACCGCATGACCTTGGGCCTGTACCCCGAGCTCAATCTGGTCGGTGTTTACGATTTGGAAAGGTCCCGGTCGGAATGGATGGCCGAATTGTGCAACGCGGAGGCCTACCCAACCTTCGAGACGCTCTTGGATGATGACAGCGTGTCGATCGTTCTGAACCTGACCAATCCGGAGGCCCATTACGAGACGACCAAGGCGCTCTTGCAGGCCGGCAAACATGTCTACTCCGAAAAACCCTTGGCCATGCGCTTCGACCATGCGCGCGAGTTGGCCGCCCTGGCACAAGGGACGGGGCGGCATCTGGTGTCTGCCCCGTGCACGTTGATGAACCCGGTCGCCCAGACGCTCTGGGCACATTTGCGCGAAGGAACGATCGGCAAGGTCCGCCTCATCTATGCGGAAATGGAAGATGGAATGGTCCACCGCGCCCCGACTTCGAAGTGGATCAACGAGATGGGTGTCGCCTGGCCCACCGAGGATGAATTTCGATCCGGATGCACGGTGGAACATGCGGGCTACGTCCTGAGCTGGCTTTGCGCGATGTTCGGTCGTGTGGAACGTCTGACAGCCCATGCAGAAAGCCTTGTCCCCGAGAAACTGCCAGGGGACCCATGTGACGCACCGGACCATTCGGTGGCCACCATGCGGTTTTCCACGGGCCCGGTCCTGAGACTGACCAACGGCATCTACGGCACGCATGACCACCGGCTGAGGATCTTCGGCGATGACGGTGTGATCGAAGTCGAAGACCCCCGGAACGATCGCTCAGCCATTCGGATTCGTCGGTTCCGCGTGATCCGAAGGCGCCGCTTCCTAAGTCGTGGCCGGAAGGTTCCGTTGCTTGGCAACAGGGAATCGATCCCGGCTTACCGTGGGTCACAGACCCGGGATTTCTGCCGCTCGATCGCCGATCTTGCTCGAGCCGTCGAAACTGACGGGACGCCTTACACCGGTTCGGATTATGCTCTGCATTTGTGCGAAGTCACCTTGGCTGCACACTACGGAACCACACGCGCGTCAAACGGAGAGGACGGTTTCGAAGGTGCGCTGGCATCAATGCCCTATGACGTTCAGTCCCGCTTTTCACCGATTGCCCCCAAGGGTGCCTTGTAATGGCACGTATCCTGATTACCGGAGCGTCGGGTTTTGTCGGTCGGGCGACAGTCGAGGCGGCTCAGTCAGCAGGTCACGAGGTCGTCGCTCTGGGACGTCGCGCGGCCAGCATTCGATCTGTCGTCACCGGGACCGAAGTTTACCAATCGCTCGACCTTGCGCATGCGGACGCCGAGAAGCTGCTGGGTTCGCTCCTTGGCGAGGTCGACGCCGTGATCCACGCCGCCGCCGCCATGATCGGCGACGATGCAACGCATGCGCGCGCCACGCTCGCGCCGATGAAGACCCTTCTTGCTGCCATAGAGTCGTGCAAGAGACCGCCGCGCGTTGTTCTCGTGTCATCCTTGGCCGTTTATGGGTATGCCGCCCTGCCGGATGGGACCCTGTTAAACGAACTTACCCCTCTGGAGTCTGAGACCCACAAGCGCGACGCTTATTGCAGGGCCAAATTGACACAGGAAGCTTTGGCGGAAGAGGCCGCGCGAGCCTTCGGTCTGGACCTGTGGTTAATTCGCCCCGGCGCCATCTACGGACCCAAGCGGTTGGAAACCGCCCGGCTCGGGATGCAAATTCGGGGCCGATGGATCAGCCCTGGCGGGAACCCGACCATCCCTGCGGTTGATGTAACCCGGGTCGCTGCTGCCCTTGTTGCAGCGGCAACCGTCCCGAAACCGAAGGGAAAAGCCGCTTCTGGCCCGATGCGCCCTCACGCCGTGGTGATTAACGTTCTGGATACGGACCAGCCCCGCCAAAGCGACTGGGCCGGGGCGGTCGGGACGGACGTGACAACTGTGCCGAAAGCATTGTTCTTTCGGACCGCAACCTATCTGGAGCTTCTGGGCGATCTCCTTCCTGGCCTGGGAAGGAAGGTCCCAAAATCGCTGCTGCCCCCACGGTTGGCGGCCAGGTTCAAGCATCTGCGCTATGCGACACAACGTGCCGAGGATATTCTCGGGCTGACCGCACCTTCAACGTCGATCGACCGTCTGAGAGCCTATGCCGCCATGGAGTAGACGCAGGCACCCCTGCCCGAATCCGCCGACCACGAAAGATCGACACAAATGAAGCCAACTTTCAGCTCAACTTTCACCTTTCGCACGACCAGATGCCCTGCGGCTTGGGCCATGACGGAGTTCTCTGCGGGTGGAAACGGCCGAGTTGCGCAGAGCATCCCCGGATGATCCATTACATGACAGTTCGCGGCCTTGCCGCCCCGTGGGTTGGTAACGAGTTACGGATCGTTTCGCGCCACGGTGTCCCCTTCACGCTCCATGCGCTGAGCCGCTCGGATGACAGCTTCTTTGAGGCTGAAGACATGATCCGCATCGCGCGGGAGACCCGATATCTCTATCCGTTGCCTGCGGTGGAAGCCGCAACAAACATCTTCGCCGCGCCGTTTCGATTTCGCGGCAGGTTCTTTGCCGCACTTTGGAATTCCCTGACCGGCCGTCGGGAGACCTTGCGCAACCGCTTCGTTGGCATCCTGCATTTCCTGGTGGCCTGCCACTGGGCCGGGCAGTTGCGCCATGAAACCGTCACTCACATACATTCGCAATGGATCCATTCTGGCGGAACGGTTGCCATGTACGGCGCTTGGCTTCTGGGCAGGTCGTACAGCTTTACCGGCCACGCCGCAGATCTCTTCAGGGAACGTGCAGCGCTTGCCGACAAGATCTCCCGGGCAGAGTTCATCATTTGCATCTCAGAGTTTCACCGCCGATTTTACCTCGAGAACGGTGCCCGGCCGGAACAACTTCGCGTCGCGTATTGCGGTATCGATACATCCCACTTCACACCTAACCGGCGAACACGCGCCCCTATGGAGCCGGTGCATATCCTGTCGTCCGGGCGACTTGTCGAGAAAAAGGGCTTCAATATCCTGATACAAGCCTGCGAGATTCTTCGGGGTCAGAACTACCCGTTCCGGTGCACCATTGCGGGAAGTGGACCGGATGAGGCCGCGCTTCGGGCACAGGTCGAGGCGGCAGAACTGGGCGATCTGATCACGATTACCGGTCAACCTCTCAAGCAGGAAGAAATCCCTGATTTCATGTACGGCGGCGACCTTTATGCGCTGCCGTGTGTTTGGGCTGCCGACAACGACGTCGATGGACTTCCTCAGATGCTAATGGAGGCTATGGCGTGCGGCCTGCCAGCCGTTTCCACCGATCTCGTAGGTATACCGGACTTGATTCAGGACGGCGAAACCGGAGTTCTCGTAGCCCCAAACGACCCAAACGCATTGGCCGATGCACTGATGCGCCTGGCTGAAGACGACGCCCTGGCAAAAAGCCTTGCGGAGGCAGGTCTTCGCCATTTGATGGACAGATTTGACCTGCAGAATTGTCTCGACCCTCTGATTGAAGAGTTTCAAAAGAGACTGGACCCTACCGCATGATTATCACGCAAACACCTTACAGAGTCAGCTTTGCTGGCGGCGGCACCGACTTGCCGGCCTTCTACCAACACGAACCGGGCGCGGTGCTGTCGATGGGTGTCAGCCACCATATGTATGTGACCGTGTCGCCGCGGTTCGAGAAGACGACACGTATGGCATATACCAAGGTCGAAATCGCCGAAAACGTCGACCAGTTGGATCACACCATCGCCCGGGAGGCGTTGCGTATGACCAATCTTGGCGAGCATCTGGAAATCACCACGGTCGGCGATGTCCCGGCCGGGACAGGGATGGGTTCTTCATCGTCGCTGGCGGTCGGTCTTTTGAATGCGCTCTATGCCTATAAGGGTCAGGTGACTTCACCCGGTGCGCTGGCCGAGAAGGCCTGCGAGATCGAGATCGATATCCTTGGCAAGCCAATCGGGCGGCAGGACCAGTACGCCGCCGCCTACGGAGGCGTGAACTACATCCGCTTCAACCCCGATCACTCGGTGGATGTCGAACCTGTCCCTGTGAGATCCGAATTCCTCGATCAGCTCGAGCAGCACATCATCCTTCTTTATACCGATCAGCAGCGCGATGCCGATACCATCCTAAAGAAGCAATCCGCGGGCTCGGGCGACAAGATGTCCGTACTCCGCCAAATGCGGGATCTTGCGGGAGAGTTGCGCAGCACCATGGGCGGACAGGGCAACCTGGAAGATTTTGGCCGCATCCTTCATGAGGGTTGGGACCTCAAGCGGTCGCTCGGCTTTGGGATAACGAACCAGAGTGTCGACGACTGGTACAACGCGGCCCGCGCCAACGGCGCGATGGGAGGCAAGCTGCTCGGTGCCGGGGGTGGCGGATTTCTTCTGGTCATGGCCCCACCGGAACGCCATGAGGCCATTCGCGAAGCTGTGGGGCGGCCTCGGGAAATTCCGTTCCGCATCGACCGACGGGGTAGCCGAATTATCTACATCTCGGACCGATACGCGTTCTGAACGCCGCGCGCCCGGGCGTCAGACCTGTCCGGCCTCCCAAATCTGTTTGCGTGCCTCCTCGATCTCGGCGATCGCGGCGGCCTTGCCCACCCGCAGGGCCCGGCGCTGGTAGGCGCGGATGAATTGCGTCAGCTCCGTATCCTCGAGCTGTCGTTCCCCCCGAATCCAGGCACCGAAGTATCCTTGCGCCATTGCCAGGGCGCCCAGAACGTAAGGTGGCTCAACCATTCGAAAAACGCAGGTCGCCAAATAGTAGATCGGATCCGAGCCCATGAAATACTGGCCGAAACCGTGCCTGCGCCGTCCGATATAGATCGACGTCTGCGAAGAGCCCATCGGCCTGAGGTGCTCAAAGCGAAGCTCCGGGTCGTCCCAACTGACTGCGATCCAGCCCATCTGGCGCGCCTTGTGGCAGTCGATGGCGTCCCACATGACTTCGCGCACAAATCCGCCGATCGCCTCAAAACAGGCAGTGCGATAGAACTTGGTCATGCCGGCCGACATTTCGTCGCCCCGGCGCTCCGAGATCAGCCGGTTGCCCACACGCATGTAAGGTTTGCCGGAACAGGTGCCGATCCGGGGTTCGGCCTCCATCCTCTCTATCAGTCCCTGAAAGTAACCCGCCGGCAGATCGAGATCGAGATCGAGCTTGGCGAGATAGGGGTAATCCGTCAGCTCGACGGTTTCCAAACCGGCATAGAACGCCTCGACGACGCCGGGTCCGACGGCGCGGTGCCCTCGATCTGGCTTGGCGACAATTCTGATCCAGTCGTGGGAGGCCGCATATTCGGCCAGTATGTCGGGCGTGGCGTCGGTCGAGCCGTCGTCGACAATGATCCAAAGCGCCGGCGGCAACGTCTGGGCCACAACACTGTCCAATGTCCGTCTCATGTATGCCGCTTCGTTTCGGCAGGGAGAGACCAAAAGGTAATCTCGAGAGATGGACAAGACGAGCGGTGCTCTTTTTCTGGGGTCAGAGCATGGGTGCCGCAAAGCGTGGCAGTTGGCAATCTCGTTTCCACGCCGAACCGGAAGTATTAACCTGCAACCTACATCTCGCTGGTAGTCTCGCGAAAGCTTTGCAAGGAAATCGATAAAGATGCAGCGCCGAAACATTTTGCTCAACGCGATGGCGGGTCTGGCCGCGAACCTCAGTCCTCGGAGCGTCTGGGCGCTTGACCGTGCGGGGTCTGGCATTGCGGAGACAGACGAACTGCTGGATCGCCTGCAGGCCGCCCGGCGGCGGGCCGGGCTGCAGTCATTGCGACTTAACCCCAGGCTCACCGAGGTCGCCCTAGCACAGGCCAAATGGATGCGGGACTCTGGCGAGGTAACCCATCTTTCCGGGGACGGAGCCAACCCGGCGGCTCGCGGTCGTGACGCGGGATACTCCAACCGCATCCTGGGCGAAACCTTGGCTGGGACCGACCTCGGTGTGGCAGAAATCTATCGGAGCTGGATCGAGCACGAGCCGACACGCGCGGTTTTGCTTGAACCTGCCGCACGCGATGTCGGACTGGGCGGAGCAGGATCAACTTCTTCGAAAAACTGGTGGAGCGTGGTCATTGGGGGCTGATAGGCCACGGTTGAGGGGGCTTCAGGCGTTCGGCCCAACAAGAACTTTTCATGTCTGCAAGAAATAAATAGACGCGGGACCTAATGAACCTTGTGACATTGACCAAATCGCGCCCGGACAAACCCGGTACTGCGTATGCGCTTTGCGAAAGGCACTTCGCCTGTGGAAGGACCCAAACGGCATGAAGATACTGATAACGGGGGGCGCAGGGTTTATCGGTTCGCACACAGCGGATGCGCTGTTGAAAAGGGGCCATGAGGTTCGGGTCCTCGACAGCCTTGAGGCCCCCGTCCATCGGGATGGCAAATGGCCGGACTATCTTGCGCCGGACGTTGAACGGATCAAGGGGGATGTGCGGGATGAGGCCGTGCTTCTGCGCGCGCTTAGGGGAGTAAATGCGGTCTATCACCTGGCCGCATTTCAAGATTATCTTCCCGAATTTTCAAGATTTTTTTCCACCAACGTCACGTCCACCGCACTGATATACGAGTTGATCATTCGAGAGAATCTGCCGGTCGAAAAGGTGATTGTGGCCTCGAGCCAAGCCACGCTTGGCGAGGGGCTCTATCTTGACGGCACCGGGACCCGGATCCTGCCTGGCTTGCGCCAGGACGCCGATCTGCGGCTCGGCATCTGGGACATCCAGCCTCGGAATGGTCAAACCGGCCCCCTGACCTATCAAGCAACCGACGAAACCGTGGCCAATCCGCAAAACTGCTACGGGACCTCAAAGATTGCTCAGGAAAACGTCGCGCTCAACCTTGGACGCATGTACGATATTCCCACCGTCGCCATGCGATATTCCATCGTGCAAGGGCCCCGGCAAAGCCTCTACAATGCATATTCGGGCGCCTGCCGGATCTTCTCGTTGAGTTTCCATGTGGGCCGGGAACCGGTGATCTACGAAGACGGCAACCAGGTGCGGGACTTCGTCAACGTGCTGGATGTTGTTGACGCGAATCTGAAGGTTCTCGAGGATCCTCGCGCCGACCATGAAATGTTCAACGTCGGCGGCGGAGCGCCGGTTACCGTGGCGGAATTTGCCTCGACCGTCGGTCAGGTTTTTGGCAAAACGACCTACGCACCAAAGGCCAGCGGCAAATACCGCTATGGCGACACTCGGCACATCCTGTCGGATATTTCAAAGCTCAAAAGTCTGGGGTGGGAACCGACGCGTTCGACTCTGGAAAGCGTGACGGCTTATCGCGCCTGGATGGAGACGGAGGCCGCCAGCGAGGAGATTCTGGAGCACTCCGAAAAAATGATGTCCGCTCTCGGAGTTGTGCGAGCAGTGGAAGAGCGAGCGTCATGATCAAGACCAAGGCGCTCTTGCTGGCAGGCGGGCTGGGAACGCGGCTCAGGCCACTGACAGACGTGACGCCCAAATGCCTCGTGCCCGTTGCAGGCAAACCGATGCTCGACTACTGGATCGACGCACTCGAAGCGCACGGCGTTCATGAGGCTTTGCTCAATACCCACCACCTCCGTGAGCAGGTGAAGCGGTGGCTCGATGGAGCAAACGCAAGCCGGAATATCACCGTTGCCGAAGCATATGAGCCAGAGCTTCTGGGCTCGGCGGGAACGGTCGCGGCAAACCGGGAATGGGCCGCCGGGGCAGACGCTGTAATCATTATCTATGCCGACAACCTCAGCGACATCGATCTGGGCGCGTTGGTGGCGTTTCACACCGCTCACTCCGATCCCATGACCATGGCGCTGTTTCA
>CAYMMT010000119.1:0-8868 GCA_964391555.1 uncultured Rhodobacterales bacterium | reverse complement strand
CAACCGCCGCGGCCCTGACCGTGGTCCTGTCCACATCCGCGCTGGCCGAAATGACCGTTGAGGACGCCTATGCGCGCTCTTCCAATCCAAGGGCCGGGGCGGCGTTCATGGTGATCACCAATTCCGGTGAGTCCGACGACCGCCTGATCGCTGTGAAATCCGGGGCGGCCGTGCGTATTGAACTGCACACCCATGTCGAGGAAGACGGCATCATGCGGATGATGCATGTCGAAGATGGCTTCGAAATTCCGGCTGGCGGGTCCCTTTACCTCAAACGCGGGGCAGAACACCTGATGTTCATGGGGCTGAACGCCCCGTTCGAGCAGGGCGCGACCGTGTCGGTGACACTGGTCTTCCAGAGCGGCATCGAGATGCCGATCGAAATCCCGGTAGACAATGACCGCATGGACAGCATGGCGCCCGGGAACTAGGGCCGATACCGCCCACGCCGTGTCAGTTGGTCCAAGGTAGGGAAAACCTGCACGACCTGACCTGTTGCCCCGACTCACGCCGCCATGGCACCTTTGTCGGCATTACGCCCAAGGAGTTTGCCCATGCGTCGTGCTCTTCGCCGCCTGATCCCTGTCATTTGTGCTCTTGCCTCGGTCCTCACCGCGCTGGCGGCCACCGCGCAATCCGGCGAAAATGTGATCCCCGACCGTCGGGTCGCGATTTCGCGCAATGTCGATTTCTACAGCTCCGATCTCGCCAATATCTTCGACACGACGCTCGATGCCTGCCAGGCCGCCTGCCTCGCCAACCCGCGGTGCAGCGCGTTCACGTTCAACGAACGCTCTGGCGCCTGTTTTCCCAAGGAGGGCGTGAGTCAGCTCGAGCCCTATGACGGCGCGATCTCGGCCCGCATCTATCCGACATCGCCGGACGTCTTGGCCAACGCGTCCGACCGCGTGGCGTCGCTCGACTTTCTGACCAGCCGCGATCTGGACGCCGCCCGCCGGCTTGCCGAAACCATCGGCCGGCTTCATTCGGTCGACGAGAACTCGGCCCTTGAGCTGATCCGCGCCGCGCAGGCGGCCCGGGTGTCGGGCAACATGACCCAGACCCTGCGCCTGACAGGGGCCGCGATCGCGCTGACGGATCAGGCCGATCTCTGGACCGAATACGCCCGCCTTGCCCGAACGGAGAGCTTCGGCGACCTGACCAGCCGCATCCGGGGCCGCGGGCTCAGCGCCGCGATCAACGCCTACCTCCGCGCGCCCGAGGGCGCGTCCCAGGTCAACGCGCTGATCGAACTGGCCGAAGCACTTGAGGACCGGGAACGCGGCCGCCGGATGATCGACGCACTGCGCCTCGCGCAGTCCATATCGCCCCGCCGCGATACCGAGGCGCTGTTGACCGAGGCCATCGGCAAATACGGCTTCCGCGTTTCCGACACGCAGGTCGATAGCGACGCCGCCCAGCCCCGCATCTGCGCGGTGTTCAACGAGGCGCTTGTCCGGACCGGCGTCGATTATTCCACTTATGTCCAAATGCCCGACCCGGCCCTGACCGTCACGGCAGAGGGGTCCCAGATCTGCATCGACGGGGTTCGGCACGGCACAAGGGCAACCTTTACGCTCCGCGAAGGCCTTCCGGCCGCGAGCGGGGAAACGCTGGCCCGATCCGTCGAACTCACGCTCTATGTCCGCGATCGCGCGCCCAGCCTGCGCTTCGTCTCGCGGGCCTACGTTCTTCCCCGCATGGGCGAGGTCGCGATCCCTGTCGAGGCGGTGAACCTGACCGAGGCGGACCTCACGCTCTATCGCGTTTCGGACCGTGCCATCATCCGCTCGATCCAGGACAACCTTTTTGCAAGCCCGCTCTACGAATGGGAGCAGGACCGGTTCGAACGCAACATCGGGACCGAGATCTGGTCCGGCACCGCCGACCTTCCGACCGAGCTCAACCGCGACATCACCGCCCGCCTGCCCATGTCAGAGGCCATCGCCGACCAACCGGCGGGTGTCTATGTCCTCCGCGCCGCGATCCCCGAAGCGGATCAGTGGGAAAATCCGCCAGCATTCCAGTGGTTCATCTTGTCCGACCACGGTCTGACCACCATGCAGGGCGTCGACGGATTGACCGTCTCTGTCCGCTCCCTCGCGGACACTTCGGCCACCGAAGGCGCGCAGGTGACGCTCCTGTCCCGCGCGAATGCGGTGCTTGGCGAAGCCGTCACCGACACCCGAGGTATCGCGCGTTTCGATCCCGGTCTGACCCGTGGGACGGGTGCCGCCGAACCGGCGCTCATTACCGTGACGAAGGCCGACGACATGGCCTTCCTGTCGCTGACGGGTCCGGCGTTTGACCTCTCCGACCGGGGTGTTGAAGGGCGCGAGCCAGCGCCGCCAATCGACGTCTTCCTGACCACGGACCGGGGCGCCTATCGCGCGGGCGAGACCATCCACGTGACCGCCCTCACCCGCGACGAACAGGTGCGCGCCTTGCCGGGGGTGCCGCTGACCGCGATCCTTCGGCGCCCGGACGGCGTCGAATATTCCCGTCAGATCTCGACGGGCGAACGGGACGGCGGGCATGTGTTTTCCCTCCCGGTCGACAGCTCTGCGCCGCGGGGGCCATGGACCGTGGCGCTGCATGTGGATCCGGACGAACCGGCCCTGCGCGCGACGACGGTCCTTGTCGAAGACTTCCTTCCCGAACGCATCGATTTCGATATGGATCTGCCCGACGTGCTGCCCGCGGCGGGTGGAGACATGGGCCTCTCCGCGCGCTACCTCTTCGGTGCGCCGGGGGCCGGTCTTGCGGTTGAGGGCGAGGCGCGGTTGAGCCCCGCCCGAACCCTGTCCGACTATCCGGGCTACAGCTTCGGGCGGCACGATGACCGCCCCGGCGCACGCACGATGTCATTCAGCAGTGACACCGACCTCGACGGCACTGCTCTTGTCACCCTCGAACTGCCCAACCTCAGCGCCCCCGGCTGGCCCATGGCCCTCGCCGTGACGACCCGTGTATCCGAAGCCTCCGGTCGCCCGGTGGAACGCCGCGCCGCGACACGCGTCCTGCCCCAGACGGATCTCATCGGCATCCGCCCCGGCTTTGACGGCGTGCTGCCCGAAAACGGCACGGCAGAATTCTCCCTGATCGCGCTCGACCCCGACCTCGCGCCCAAGACCATGGACGTCACATGGACGGTCAACCGTGTCTCGACACGCTACCAATGGTACCGCATCGACGGTCGTTGGGATTGGGAGCCGATCACCACCCGCGAACGCGTCGAAACAGGCACGGCCACACTTGGGGCGACACCGGTGACGGTTTCCGCCCCCGTGACCTGGGGCGCCTACGAGATCGTGGTCGAGCGGGCCGATGGTGCCTACCTGTCGTCCTCCGACAGCTTCTTTGGCGGGTGGTACGTGCCCGAGGACAGCGGCACGACGCCGGACTTTCTCGACCTGTCGCTCGATGCAACCAGCTACGCGCCGGGAGACACCGCGAACCTGCGTATCGTTCCGCGCTATGCGGGCACGGCGCTCATCACGGTGATGTCGAACCGGATCATCCACATGGAAGCCGTCGAGGTTCCCAAAGGCGCGACGGTGATCCCGCTTGACGTCACCGAGGACTGGGGCGCCGGGGCCTATGTCTCCGCCGCGGTCGTCCGGCCCATGGAGCTTGAGACAGGCCGCAACCCCGCCCGCTCTCTCGGACTTGCCTATGCAGCGGTGGCGCCGGGTGACCGGGCGCTGACGGTGGATCTTCTCGTCCCGGACGAAGTCGCGCCGCGCGGTCCGATGCAGGTCCGGATGCGCATCGATGGGGTCCGCGAGATGGGGGCCGCGCATGTGACCCTCGCAGCGGTGGACGTGGGCATCCTCAACCTGACCGGGTTCGACAGCCCGGACCCGCAGGGCCACTATTTTGGCCAGCGCCGCCTCGGGATCGAGTTGCGCGACATCTACGGTCGCCTGATCGACGGCTCGCAGGGCGCATTGGGGCAGGTGCGATCCGGCGGTGATGCCAGCGCCGTGATGGGCACCGAAAGCCCGCCACCAACCGAGGAACTCGTGGCCTTTTTCTCCGGCCCGGTCTCGGTTGACATGCGCGGCGAGGCCACGGTCACCTTCGATCTCCCCGCCTTCAACGGCACGGTGCGCCTCATGGCCGTCGCCTGGTCCGCCGAAGGCGTCGGACAGGCCGAGGCGGATGTTCTTGTCCGTGACCCGATCGTCGTCGCCGCCTCCGTGCCCCGGTTCCTGGCCCCCGGCGACCGGACGGAGATGCTGCTGGAACTGACGCACGCCAAGGGGCCCACGGGCCCGCTCGACCTGTCGCTGCGCGCCGAGGGCATTGCCCTCGCGGGGGCCGCGCCATCGCAACTGACCATCGGCGAAGGCGAAACCATCCGGCTTCGCCTGCCGCTGGCGGCCGTGGGCGTGGGGGACCACACGCTCAAGGTCAACCTCACCACACCGGGCGGTGACGTCCTGACCAAGGACCTCACGATCCCGGTGCGCCTCAATGACCCGGAGGTCAGCCGGCAATCCCGCTTCACCCTCGCCGCGGGGGAGACCTTCACATTTGACGACCAGGTGTTCGACGCCCTGCAACCCGGCACCGGCTCTGCGGTCCTGTCTGTCGGCCCGCTCGCGCGGTTCGACGCGCCGGGGCTTCTCGCGACGCTTGACCGCTATCCCTACGGCTGCACCGAACAACTCACCTCCCGCGCCCTGCCGCTCCTCTACTTCGACGGCGTGGCCCGGGCCATGGACCTGCCGGGGGCCGACCAGGTCGACACCCGCATCACCCAGGCCGTGACCCGCATCCTCGCCCGACAAGGGCGCAACGGGTCCTTCGGGCTCTGGCGCACCGACAGCGGCGACCTCTGGCTCGATGCCTACGTCACGGATTTTCTAAGTCGCGCCCGTGCGCGGGGTCACGAGGTTCCCGACCAGGCCTTCGAGAGCGCCGTCGACAACCTGCTGAACCGCGTGAATTCCTATCCCGACTTCGATGCCGAGACAGGAGGCAGGGGCGGAGACCTTGCCTATGCCCTCATGGTGCTGGCCCGCGAAGGCGCGGCCTCGATCGGTGATCTGCGCTACTATGCCGATGAAAAGGCGGCGGATTTCGGCACACCCATCGCCATGGCCCAACTTGGCGCCGCGCTCTCCTTCTACGGAGAACAGGTCCGCGCCGACCGGATGTTCGCCCGGGCCGCACGTCTGGTCGAAACCCGCATGGCCGCGCAAGAGGCCGCTGTGTGGCGTGCCGATTACGGGACATCCTATCGCGACGCGGCCGCCGTCCTGACACTGGCTCTGGAATCCGGGTCCGCGGCGCTCAACACCGAAACCTTTTCGAACCGCCTCGCCCGCGCCGGCCAGCGCGTGAGCACGCAAGAGGCCGTCTGGACACTGCTTGCCACCAACGCGCTGATCAATGATTTACGCGACACCGGCATCACCGTGGATGGGCAGTCACCCGACGGTCCGCTCGTGCGCCTCCGTGACGCCCGGACCAGCGCTGCCCCGGTTGCCATCGCCAACAACTCGGACGAGGCGACCGAACTCACCGTCACGACCTTTGGCGTGCCGGTCCTGCCCGAACCACAGGGCGGCAACGGCTATTCCATTCGGCGCGACTACTACACCATCGCCGGAAATGAGGCGGATCTTACGAACCTGTCGTCGGGCAACCGGCTGGTCGTTGTCCTCACCGTCACGCCATTTGGACGGCAAGAGGCGCGGCTGATGGTCGATGACCCGCTGCCCGCGGGGTTTGAAATCGACAACCCCAACCTCCTGCAAAGCGGCGATATCGGCGCACTCGATTGGCTCCAGACCACGTGGACCCAAAGCGTCGAATTCCGGTCCGACCGCTTCCTTGCCGCCGTGGACCGCCGCACGGACGAACCCTTCCGGCTCGCCTACATCGTTCGCGCCGTGAGTCCGGGCGACTACCACCATCCCGCCGCCATCGTCGAGGACATGTACCGCCCGCAGATGCGCGCGTGGACAGATACCGGCCGGATCACGGTCACGGAATGAAGGCACGCTGGGTCATTGGCCTTGCGGTCGCGCTGGGTCTCGTTGCCGCGGCGCGGGATGCGGCGGACCGGTGGATCGACGCCACCGTCCTTCCGCCTCTGACCGCCGAAACCGGCGTCGAAGTGCGCGACCGCGACGGTGACCTGCTTCGGCCTTTCCTCGTCTCTGACGGTCGATGGCGGCTGGCCGTCACCCCCGATGCGGTGGACCCCGGCTACCTTGCCATGCTGATCCGGTACGAGGACAAGCGCTTTTACGACCACGCGGGCATCGACCCCATCGCGATGCTCCGGGCCGTGGGTCTGGCGGTCAGCCATGGCCGGATCGTGTCGGGCGGATCGACCCTGACCATGCAGGTGGCCCGGCTTCTTGAAGACGGCCCCACCGGTGAATTCGGCGGCAAGATCCGGCAGATGCGGGTTGCCATGGCGCTGGAGCGGCGGCTGACCAAAGAACAGATCCTGACGCTCTACCTCAACCGGGCTCCCTTTGGCGGCAATCTCGAAGGTGTTCGTGCGGCGTCACTGGCGTATTTCGGCAAGGAACCCGCGCGGTTGACCCCCGCCCAGTCCGCACTGCTGGTGGCGCTCCCTCAGTCACCCGAAAACCGTCGCCCCGACCGCGCGCCGGACGTGGCCCAAATCGCCCGGGACCGCATTCTTGCCCGTATGGCCCGCGACGGTGTGCTGGGTCCGTCGGAGGCCGAAGCCGCCTTTCGGGAACCCGGCCCCGCGTCCCGGCGCGCGTTCCCGGCACTGGCCCCGCACCTGGCCGATCTGGCCCTCGCGACGGATCCGATGGCGCGTGTCCATCGCACCACCATCGATGCGGACCTCCAGTCCGCGCTCGAGGATCTGGCCGCCGACGCCCTGCGCGACACCGAACCGCGCCAGCAGGTTGCGATCCTCGTGGCCAATCACCAGACCGGCGAGATCCTCGCCAGCGTCGGCAGCGCGGACTATTCGGGAGAGGACGGGCGGCAGGGTTTTGTCGACATGGTGCGCGCGCCGCGGTCGCCGGGGTCGACACTCAAACCGCTGGTCTACGCGCTCGGCATGGATGCCGGCATGATCCACCCCGAGACCCTGATCAATGACGCGCCCACCAGCTTTGGCGGCTACACACCTCAGAACTTCGACGGAGAGTTCCGGGGTGAACTGCGTGTCCGGGATGCGTTGCGCCTGTCGCTGAACCTGCCCGCCGTGGCGGTGCTCGACGGTCTTGGCCCCGCGCATCTGCTGGCCGCCCTGCGCAAGTCCGGCGCGTCCCCCGAACTGCCGGGCGGAGACCCCGGCCTCGCCATCGCACTCGGGGGCATCGGCCTCACGCTCGAAGACGTCGTTCGAGGGTTCGCGGCCCTCGCTGCCGGGGGAACCGCCGTTGATTTGCACTGGCAGGCGGGACGGGAGTCCGCGGACTTCATCCCGCATCGTCTGGTTGGCCCCGTGGCGGCCTGGCAGGTCGGGGATATCCTTGCCGAAACGCCGCGCCCGCGCGGCCTGCGCGGCCCCGAGATCGCCTTCAAGACCGGCACGTCCTATGGCCACCGGGATGCCTGGGCCGTCGGGTATGACGGAGCCCACGTGGTCGGCGTGTGGATGGGGCGCGCCGACGGCACACCGGTGCCGGGCGCATTCGGCGGCGGGCTCGCCGCTCCGGTCATGTTCGCGGCGTTTGAACGCATCGGTCCCGCAACCCCCTTGCCCCCGCCACCGCCGGACACCCTGATCACCGCGACCGCCGACCTGCCGCTTCCGCTGCAACGGTTCCGCCCGCGCGGCCAGGTCGTCGCCGAAGCGGGGCCGCAGATTTCCTTTCCGCCCGACGGCGCCGTGATCGATGGCGACGGCCTTGTGCTGAAGCTTCGGGATGGGCAGGGTCCGTTCACCATCCTCGCCAACGGCCTGCCGGTGGACCGGGGCCACCAGCGCGAGGTTCACCTGTCCGGACTCGGGCGCGGATTTTCGCAAGTGACGGTGATCGACGCCAACGGCGCGGCCGACAGGGTGACGGTCGAACTTCGCTAGGTCGAAAGGTGATGGTGCTGCCTCATCTTCCGCCGCGCCTCAACGGAACAGACCCGACGCGCGGACCCACAAGAACAGCCCGACGCCAATCGCCACCACAAGGAAACACACAACGGCAAATGCCCATGGGTTCGCGGCGCCCGGGATGCCGCCGACATTGATCCCCAACAGACCCGTCAACAGGCCCAACGGCAGAAAAATCGCCGCCACCACCGACAAGAGAAGCGACTGGTCGCTCAACCGTTCGGCGCGTTCGTCCATGATCTGCTCTTGCACGAGCTGGGCGCGGTCGCGGATCGTGTCGAGCTCTTCGCCAAGCCGGATGGTCCGCTCAAGCGCCTCCCGCAGCCGGATCCGGTCCTGTTCCTTCAACCAGCCGAGGTCCTCGGTCTCGAAGGCGATCAGCGCATCTCTTTGGGGCACGAAGTACCGCCGCAATACGATGGCGCTCCGCCGCAGGGCCGACAGGGCGCCCCGCGCGGTCGGGGATGTCGGCTCCGGCGCAAGGACCGCCTCTTCGACATCATCGATCTTGTCGCTGAGAGTCGCGATGTAGGGCTCCGCGCCCTCCGCCAGCCGGGTCGCAAGCCGGGCGACGAAATTCCCGACCGATACCACCCCGCGCCCGTTCTCGATCGCCTCGATCAGGTCGTCCACCGCCCGCAACTGGCGGATCCATACCCCGATCACCCGGTCCTTCTCGAGCCAGAGCCGAACCGAAACCATGTCTTCGGGTTCGGCTCCCGGGTTCAGGTTCACACCACGCAGATTCATCACCACGCCGCTGCCATGGCGGGTGCAGCGGGGCCGGGTATCCTCGGCGGTCAGGGCGG
>CAYMMT010000118.1:2142-8872 GCA_964391555.1 uncultured Rhodobacterales bacterium | reverse complement strand
CCGAAATGACCCCCTTGCTCCGGATGGGCGTTGCCAGAGCGCAAGGCCGGTCGGGCAGACACGGGAAAGGACCCGGGTGTCATCCTGATCGACGTCGAAATCCCGGCATTGGCTCTCGGGGCACCTCGCGGTCTCCGCCCGCGGCGAGACATGGGCTCGCCGCGCGGATTTCACGTTGGAGACCGCGGCTTGAACTGGATGCGATCGGACTCGTCAACGCGATGCCCCTGTGGGGGGCGTGCAAGCGGTGAATCCATACCGGATGAGTAGTGGCTTTCCACACCTCCGAGGACGAAACCTTTGCCACCTCCAACGCCCGCACGCCCAAAGGAGGTCCACCGGGCGATGGCATCGTGCATGGCCAGCGCATCACCAGCCCGGTGCGCGTCGAGGGCGACCCGGCGCATCTCGCCAGCCACGCCAAATTCTGCTCCAAGGGGTCGGCTCTTGAAGAATCTGTGGGACCAGGAGGCAAACCGCAGGCACCCGCCGTGACCGCTGAGGCCGCTGCTGGTGCGGCTTTCGGCGAATCCTTGACCGGACGCGCCGCCTGCTGATCGGAGGGCGCCAGAAGACGCGTTTCGAGATTGGATGCAATGTCGTGACGGGCGCGACGAGGTGGTCAAGTTCGCGGCCCTGCACACCCGATGCACGCCCTGCCACCTTCCCCAAACGCCCCAAACCCGCTAGGTCTGAGAAAAAGAGCAGGCCCCATGCAACCCATCCGCCTGATGCAAGGCTTCTTGACCGTCGGCTTCTGGACGCTGGCCAGCCGGGTCCTCGGCTTTGTTCGTGACATCCTGATTGCTGCCTTTCTGGGTGCCGGGCCGGTGGCCGAGGCCTTCATGGTGGCCTTTTCGCTGCCGAACGTGTTTCGCCGGTTTTTTGCCGAAGGGGCGTTCAACATGGCCTTTGTGCCGATGTTTTCCAAGAAGCTGGAAGCAGACGAAGACCCGGACGGTTTCGCGCGGGAGGCATTCTCGGGTCTCGCCACCTTCCTGATCGCGTTTACCGTGATTGCGCTGTTCGCGATGCCATGGCTGGTGATCGCGATGGCATCGGGCTTCATCGGGGATGAACGGTTCGATCTTGCCGTCAACTACGGGCGGATCGCCTTTCCATATATCCTGTTCATCTCTCTCGCTGCGCTCCTGTCCGGTGTCCTGAACGCGACCGGCCGGTTCGTGGCTGCCGCCGCGGCGCCGGTTCTTCTGAATATCGTCTTCATCGCGGCGATTGCGCTGGCCTATTGGCTGGGGGGAAGCATTGGCGACGCGTTGGCCTGGGCCGTGCCGGTCGCCGGCCTTACGCAATTGGCGCTGGTCTGGGCTGCCGCATCGCGCGCGGGGTTCCGGATGGTGCCGGTCCGGCCCCGACTGAGTCCGGACATGAAGCGCCTCGCGATCATCGCGGCCCCGGCCATGCTTGCCGGGGGAGTCGTGCAGATCAATCTGCTCGTGGGTCGGCAGGTGGCCTCGTTCTTCGACGGGGCCATCGTCTGGCTGAGCCTCGCGGACCGGTTGTACCAACTGCCATTGGGTGTGGTCGGTATTGCGGTGGGCGTGGTCCTGTTGCCGGATCTCAGCCGCCGCCTGCGGGCAGAGGATACCGAAGGGGGGCGTGACGCCTTCAACCGCGCAATGGAATTCTCCCTCGCCCTGACCCTGCCTGCGGCGGTGGCGCTGGCGGTGATCCCGGGGCCGCTGGCGTCGGTCCTCTACGAGCGGGGGGCATTCGGGCCCGAGGATACCGCGGCCACGGCAGTGGCGGTTGCGATCTACGGCCTCGGCCTGCCGGCCTTCGTCATGCAGAAGACGTTGCAGCCCTTGTTCTTTGCCCGCGAGGACACCCGCAGCCCGTTCCGCTATGCGCTGGTCGCCATGCTGGTGAACGCGGCGCTGGCTATCGGTCTCGCTCCGGTTGTCGGATACCTCGCCGCGGCCATCGGCGCGACGGTCTCGGGGTGGGCGATGATGTGGCTTCTCTGGCGGGGCAGCCGGGAGATGGGCGAGGCGTGTCGGCCCGACGACCGGTTCCGTCAACGCCTGCCACGTATCGCGGCCGCATCGGCAATCATGGGGATCGCGCTGTGGGGCGGTGCACTCGCCCTCGGCCCGATGCTGGGCGGCTCCGGCCGCATCTTGGCCCTCGCCGTTCTCGTCCTTGTCGGCATGGGGATCTACGCGGTCGCGGGTCAGCTTCTGGGGGCGTTCCGCTTCAGGGACCTGCGGGGCGCGCTGCGCCGAGGCTAGCGCCGCTGACGCAACCGGCTCAGGAAGGCTCTCCACCCGCCGGGGGCCACAAGCGGGGCCAAAAACAACCCGGTGACAAAGCCTGCAAGCTCGGCAATCCACCACGGCGTGCTGCCAAAGAGCATGGCATAGACCAGCATCAGACCCATCAGCATCCCGATGAGCGTGAAGGCTCGATACTGGTTCTCTCCCATCCGGCCCAGCGTCAGCCACATCAGGTAGGTATAAGCGCCGATCAGCCCGTAGATACCCGGGTAGGCCCCGATCAGAGGAAAATTTCGGCTCGCAAGCAGGCCGTAGACCACGGCCCCCGCAACGATGGAACCGAAGAAGATCATCAGAAACGGGAGCGGGCGGTAGGCTTCGCCGACGAATTTGCCCATCGCAAGGAGCAGCACCGTCGCCCAGAGCGCGTGCGTGAACGAGCCATGAATGAACGCATATGTCACGAAGCGCTTGAGAAGATCGACGGTATAGAGGCCCCGTTCCCACATCACGTCGATCACCGCTGGCGCGAATGCCCAATCGTCCCGAGCCATTTGCCGCCAGTCATCGACCCCTTGCCCACCGACAAAGCCCATCAGACGCAACTGGAACGCCAGCTCGATCACCGCGATGACCAAGACCAGGGCGAGCGCCACGGGCGGGATCGTGTTGAAGGGGGATTCTGGGCTGCTCATCTTCGGGCCTCCGGTTGACCTCTTGCAGGCTCAGGGGTACGCCAGCGCGGCTTTCATTTCCAGCGGGACCTCACCCCATGTCCGAGACGACTTTCGCACGCCGCGTCTTTTCCGGGATCAAGCCGTCGGGCGGCCTGACCCTTGGCAATTATCTCGGCGCGATCAAGCGCTGGGCGCAGATGCAGGACGCGGGCGCGTTCGACACTACAATCTATTGTGTCGTCGACCTGCATGCGATCACTGTCTGGCAGGACCCCGCCGATCTGCGGAACGGTACGCGCGAAGTGGCGGCGGGGCTCTTGGCGTCCGGGATCGACCCGGAAAAGTCCATCCTCTTCAATCAGGCCCGGGTGCATGAACATGCAGAGCTTGCGTGGCTCTTCAACTGTGTGACCCGCGTGGGCTGGATGAACCGGATGACCCAGTTCAAGGAAAAGGCTGGCAAGAATGCCGAGAAGCAGTCGCTTGGCCTCTATGCCTATCCGTCGCTCATGGCCGCCGACATTCTCCTCTATCACGGGACCCATGTGCCGGTGGGTGAGGACCAGAAGCAGCACGTCGAACTGACCCGGGACATCGCGGCGAAATTCAACCACGACTACGGCGTCGAGTTCTTCCCGATCACGGAGCCGATCATCGAAGGGCCGGCGATGCGGGTGATGAACCTGCGCGACGGGTCCAAGAAGATGTCGAAATCCGGTGAAAGCGACATGGAACGGGTCAACATGACCGATGACGCCGACACGATCGCAAGGAAGTTCCGCAAGGCGCGGACGGACCCGGAGCCTTTGCCTGAAACCGTCGACGGGCTGGGGGAGCGCGCCGAGGCGAAGAACCTTGTCGATATCTACGCGGCGCTGTCGGACAGCACGGCAGAGGCCGTGATTGCCGAGCATGGAGGCGCAGGCTGGGGGCAGTTCAAGCCTGCCCTGGCCGATCTCGCGGTGGAAAAGCTGTCGCCGATTGCCGATGAAATGCGGCGGTTGATGGACGATCCGGCGGAGATCGACCGTCTCTTGGCTCATGGTGCGGAGCAGGCCCGCGAGATCGCGGCGCCGGTGCTGGCGCGGACGTTCGATATCATGGGGTTCGTGCGCTAGCGGACCCTTCCCGATCGCGCCTGGGCGGATTCAAGGCGCAGCCGCCGCCCAATCGTCGGCCCGCACCGGAGGGCCGGCGATTTGGTTGTCGTCGAGAGACCGCTCTAAGGTCGCGCGGACTTGGCTGGCATTAAGTTCGCCGTTCCATCCGAGGATTGCCAGCCCGCGGGCCGACGATTCGGCTCCGGTCAGGCGCAACTGGCCTCATGCAGAGCCTAAGCAGCCAAAGCGTCCATCTTCTCCGCCAGCTTTCCATCCAGCTCGGACAACCCGCCGGTGTCGTGGGTGGTCAGCACCACCTCAACCGTCTTGTAGACATTGGACCATTCGGGATGGTGGTTCAGCTTTTCGGCCCAGATCGCGGCTTGGGACATGAACCCCCAAGCCTCCACGAAGTTTTTGAAAACAAAGACCTTCCGGATCGCATCGCGACCTTCGACCCTCTCCCAACCTGCGCCCAGCAGGGCGGCGCGCTGGTCATCGGACATCGGTGAAGCGCTCATTCGTGTTCCTCCACATGGGGTGTCTTGAACGGGCCGTAGCTGGTCAGAACCTCGATATCGTGGTCCACGGCGCGCCGTTCCTCCTCCAGATAATTCGCCACCGCATTTCCAAATCGCGGGTCCGCGAACCAATGCAGCGAATGGGTCGTCACGGGCAGGTAGCCCCGGGCGAGCTTGTGTTCGCCCTGCGCTCCCGCCTCTACCCGGGTCAGCCCGTTGGCCAGGGCCCAGTCGATCGCCTGATAGTAGCAGAGTTCGAAATGCATGGCCGAGTGATGCTCGGTGCAGCCCCAGTAGCGACCAAACAACGTGTCTCGCCCGACCACGTTCATCGCCCCCGCAACAGGCACGCCGTCGCGGCAGGCAAAGATCAGCAGGATATCGTCGCGGAGCGTCTCATGCGCGATGCTGAAAAACCGCCGCGTGAGGTAGGGCATACCCCACTTCCGCGCGCCGGTGTCTTGGTAAAACGTCCAGAGGAAATCCCAGTGGTGCGGTTCGATTGCGTTGCCGGTGAGCGTCACGATCTCACCGCCAAAGCCCTGCGCCGTGCAGCGCTCCCTCCGGATGTTCTTGCGTTTGCGGCTGGAGAGACTGGCGAGGAAGCCTTCGAAATCGCCGAAATCGCGGTCTTCCCAGTGAAACTGCTGCGAGGTGCGCCGGAGCAGGCCCATTTCGGCCCCGGCAAGCGCCTCGGCCTCGGTGCAAAACGTGGCGTGCAGGGACGACAACCCGTGGTTCGACGCGATCTGTACCGCGCCCTGCACCAGCGCACCCATGCCCCGGGCCTCTTCCCCGGGCCTGGTCAGAAACCGGCGCCCCGTGGCAGGCGTGAAAGGCACGGCGATCTGGAGTTTGGGGTAATAGCGTTCGCCCGCGCGCTCGTAGGCATGGGCGAAGTTGTGGTCGAAGATATATTCGCCCTGGCTGTGCGACTTTCCGTAGAGCGGCGCTGCCGCAATGACCTGTCCTTCGGCGCGCGCCAGCAGGTACATCGGATCCCAGCCCGAGCCGGTCCCGACGCTTCCCGATTGCTCAAGCGCGCTCAGAAAGCGATGCGTCGTGAACGGGTCCACGGGGCGGCCGCAATCGGTTACTTCGGGACAGGCGCAGCCGTCCCATTCCTCGGCCGGGATATCGGCAAGGCTGGCGTAGGTCTGAACCTTGATCGGAGTGGCATCCATGACCTGAAAAGGTGGCACAACCACGCCGCATGGCAAGGCCGGAAATGTCGAAATGAGATCAGATTTCCGGGATTACGAGGCGCTGCCCGGTTCGAATGCGATCGGGGCTGGTGAGCGTCTGACGGTTGGCCCCAAAGATGCGCGGATATTCGTAGGCGTTGCGATAGAACTTGACCGCAATGGCGCCAAGGCTGTCGCCTCTCTGAACGGTGTAGAAACGGGCTTCGGTGGTACCATCGACCACCTGAATCAGACGCACTTCCAAGCCGCGAACATCGGCCAGCGTTTCGGCCCGCTTCGGTGGGGCGGTCTGACCTGTCGCGGCGCGGGCCTGTACCAGGATGTTCGACAGCAGCAGCGAGGTGTCGACGCGGCCATCGGAGGTGACGAGGATCTCGGGAACGGCCACGCGGCCTTCGGCGGCGGCGGTGTTGACGATCTGGTCGATCAGGGCGTCCTCCTGACCTTCGAGCAGAGCAACGACCACAAGGCTCGGAAGGTCCTCGGGCTCTGACAAACGTGTGTTTCTGCCGGCGACCGCGGCGATTTCGGCCAGCGCAGCAGCCGTTCCCACCTGCGCCGGGTCCCGCTCGGGAAGGATCAATGCGCTTTCCGGCAGCAGGCCCAGTTTGGCCAGAACGTTGGTGGTCATGTCCTCCATGCTGAGGTCCGTATCGGTACGAATTGCCGGTGTCGTCTGCACCTGGCTGTCCTGTGGAACCGCGATGCGGCTTTCGGCCGTGGGCAGGTCCATGGGAGAGACAGCACCGCGGGTGACCTGCGGGTCCATCGACACCTCGGTGGGGGCCTGCGGCGCAAGAGCCTCCGGTGCTGCAGGCAACCCGACAAGGGGCGGCCCGTCTTCTTTGGGGCCCAGAATGATGGCGGCACAAACGAAAATGGCGAACAGGAGGAACGCGAGGACGGAACGGATCATCGAGCGGGCTTTCGGAAGGCGGGGTGTCGGTCTTTGGAGGCGTTCGGGCGGCTCTCTGATCTATCCTTCGGTCA
>CAYMMT010000118.1:0-2042 GCA_964391555.1 uncultured Rhodobacterales bacterium | reverse complement strand
AACAACTTCCGAGGGGGTCCCGGACGCATACAGAAGGACGAGCCGTGGCTCGCCCTCCCGCCCTGCCTGACCGGATGCGAAACGTCGCGTTGCGGCGCGATCTCGCGTTGAGGACATCTAGGCGCATGGGTGATTCGCGGTCAACCGGGAATGATTCGGTCGCGCGAAAAAAGCCGGGGATAACCCCGCCCGGAGGCGTCACGCGCCGTTTTCGCGCAAAACGTGCCCGGCCAGATAGAGCGATCCGCAGATCAGGATCCGGGCGTCGGGACAGGCGCGGCTGACCTCGTCGAGCGCCGTGCCGAGATCCGGGCTGGTCCGCGCGGAAAGTCCGGCGGCCTTGGCGGCCTCGGCGGTCTCCTCGGCGGGCAGCGTGGCCCCGGTACCGGGAATGGTGAGCGCGGTGAGGCTTTCGGCGATATCGACCAGCGGACGCATGTATCCGGTGACGTCTTTTGTATTGAGCATGCCGCAGATCAGGTGCGTGGGGCGACGGGGCAGGCGGCGGAGCGTCTCTGCGATGGCCCGGCCAGCTGCCGGGTTGTGGCCCCCGTCGAGCCACAGCTCACAATTCCCGACCCGCTCGGCAAGCGGTCCGGTTCTGAGCCGCTGCATGCGGGCTGGCCAATGGGCGGCGGACACGGCTGCCTCCAGAGCGGCCCCGGGCACACCAAGCGCCCTCAGCACGGCCAGCGCCGCTCCCGCGTTCTGGATCTGGTGCGGTCCGGGCAGGTTCGGCAGGGGCAGGTCCTGCAGGCCGGTATCGTCCTGATAGACCAGCCGTCCGGCCTCCTCGCTGACGTGCCAGTGCTGACCATGGGCCAGAAGCGGGGCCCCGATCCGGGCCGCCTGCGCCTCGATCACTTCGAGCGCTGTTTCGGCTTGCGGACCCACCACGCAAGGCACCCCGCGCTTGAGGATGCCGGCCTTTTCGCCCGCTATTTCGGTCAGGGTATCGCCAAGGAATTGCTGATGATCGTGGTCGATCGGGGTGATCACCGTCATTGCGGGTCTGTCAATGACATTCGTCGCATCAAGGCGCCCGCCAAGGCCGACCTCAAGCAGCGTGTAGTCCGCCTCGGTCTCGGCAAAGGCGAGGAGGGCCGCGCAGGTCGTGATCTCGAAATAGGTGATCGGAATGCCGGCATTCGCCCTGTCGCAGCGGTCGAGGACCTCAGCCAGGTGCGCTTCGGTGATCAACGTTCCCGCCAGCCGGATCCGTTCGTGAAACCGCGCAAGGTGGGGCGAGGTATAGACATGGCAGCGGTGGCCTGCTGCCTCGAGCCCCGAGCGGACCATCGCAAGGGTCGATCCCTTGCCGTTGGTGCCGGCGACATGAACCACAGGGGGCAGGCGGTCCTGCGGGTTGCCCAGGGCCTCCAGAAGGCGCCAGACCCGGTCGAGCGTGAGGTCGATGATCTTGGGATGGAGCGCCATCATCCGGTCGAGGATGATGTCCGATGTGGGGCCCGTCACCCGGCGGTATCCGGGTCGGTTTCGGCCGGAGCCTGGGCGGTCGTCTCCGGGGGAGGCAGGTCGCCGGCCACTGCGGGATCAAGGCCCAGCAGCATCCGGGTTACCGTGATCAGTTCGCCCCGCAACTCGCCTCGAGGCGTCACCCGATCGAGCATGCCATGGTCGAGCAGGTATTCGGCCCGCTGGAACCCTTCGGGCAACCGTTCCCGGATCGTCTGTTCAATGACCCGGGGGCCGGCAAAGCAGATCAACGCGCCCGGCTCGGCAATGTGGACGTCCCCCAGCATCGCATATGACGCCGTGACGCCCCCGGTCGTGGGATGGGTCAGGACAACGATATACGGCAAGCCCGCCTCGCGCACCATTTCCACGGCCACCGTTGTACGGGGCATCTGCATGCGGCTCAGGATGCCTTCCTGCATCCGCGCGCCCCCCGCCGCGGAAAACAGGATCAGCGGACGCTTCATCTCCACTGCCGTCTCGGCCGCGGCAATGATGGCATTGCCGACAAACATGCCCATCGAGCCGCCCATGAAGCTGAAATCCTGCGCGGCTGCCACAATGGG
>CAYMMT010000117.1:0-8954 GCA_964391555.1 uncultured Rhodobacterales bacterium | reverse complement strand
GTTTAATATGAAAATTTCTTTTAAGACAGTAAGTACCAAATAATACTCCCAGGCCTCGTTGGCCTCGGACTCGGCGGACTGGAAGTAGTTCCACGCGGCGAGGTGGCCGACGAGGTTGGAGGTGTCGAGGCCCGACAGTTCCTCTTCACCCACGGAGAAGGCCACGACCGGGATGTCGTCGGCAGAGATACCGGCGGCGGCCAGTTCCTTGTAGAAGCCGATGTTTGCGTCGCCGTTTATGGTGGAGATGACGCCAACCTGCTTGCCGTCCGCACCCAGCGCCACGACGTCGGCCACGATGGTCGCCCAGTCGGATTGACCGAAGGGTGTGTAGTTGACGAAGATATCCTCGGCCGGGATGCCCCTGTCGATCAGGTAGCTTTCAAGGATGTTGTTGGTGGTCCGGGGATAGACGTAGTCGGTGCCCAGAAGCGCGAATTTCTCGACACCCAGTTCCTCGAGGAAATAGTCGGTGGCGGGAATCGCCTGCTGGTTGGGAGCGGCACCGGTGTAGAACACGTTGCGGGAGCTTTCCTCGCCCTCGTACTGCACGGGGTAGAACAGCAGGCCGTTGAGTTCTTCGATCACGGGCAGGACGGATTTCCGGCTCACGGACGTCCAGTTGCCGAAGATCACGTCGACCTCGTGCACGGTCAAGAGCTCACGCGCCTTTTCGGCAAAGAGCGGCCAGTCGGAGGCGGGGTCCACGACCACGGCTTCGATCTCGCAGCCCAGAAGACCACCGGCCTCGTTTTGCTGATCGATCAGCATGAGCATGGTGTCCTTGAGCGTCGTTTCGGAGATCGCCATCGTGCCGGACAGCGAATGCAGGATGCCGACCTTGATCGGGGTTTCGCAGGCAAAGGCGGTGGAGGATGCCACGATCGCGGCGGTGGCGACGGACGTCAGGGGGAGGAGTTTAGCCATACCAGTTGTATTCCCAGTTCTGCGCTGTGAACCCGTCAACGATGCGGCGCTAGCACGTTGATATTCAATCGTTTCGGGCATCGGTGAGCCCACAGCTGTTTTGTTTGGACCTGCGGTGGCAGCCAGGTTTGGACGAGGTCGCGCAGGTCGTTTCGTGCCCGGTTGGACGCCGTGACTAGGAAACAGGTGGACGGTCTGCGCCAGAGTTTGAGGGCCCTCAACTGCCCTCTTTTCGGGCACCGCTCATTCCAGTGACAGAAAATGCTGCACTTGCACAATAATCCATCAGAAGGTGAACGATTTCCGGTTTGCGTTGCTACGGAAGGACCCGTCCCCAGTCGGCGCGGGCGTCCGTGCGCGTCCCGGCTTCGGTCTCAAAAGCCGGGCCGGTGTCAGGTCGCTGACGGCGCCAGCCAAAGCTGTCTTCGGGGTCGCGGCGGCATTCGACCCAGCCAAATCCGTCGGGGTAGACCAGGATATCGACGCAGCGCTGTCCGGTCTGGTCCTCGAGGCTGGCGAGCACGCGGGGCTTTGTCACGACCATTCCTGCAGCCGCGCGCCATCGCGGGCCCTGGTGTCGATCTCGAGGTTGACGGTGTAACCTTGGGCCACGTCGCCCCACGTCGTCACCAGCTTCGTATGGGGGATCAGGTTCACGCCGAAGCGTGCGCCATCGACCTCGTTCACGGTCAGCGAGGTGCCGTTCAGCGCCACCGACCCCTTGGGCGCGATGAACCGGGCGAGATCGTCCGGGGCCTCGAAGGTGAGCCGCGTGCTGTCGCCCTCATCGGCCCTGCCGGTCACGGTAGCGGTTCCGTCCACATGGCCCGAGACGATGTGACCGCCCAGTTCGTCGCCCACCCGCAATGCGCGTTCGAGGTTCAGCCGTGTGCCCGGGCCCCAGCCCGCGTTGCTGCCACGCCCGCCGATAGCGGTTTTCGAAACGGTCTCGGCGGAGACATCCACGTCGAACCATCCCTGCGGCGATGTGCCCTTGTCGACCACGGTCAGACACACCCCGTCGCAGGCGATCGACGCCCCCATATCGATCCCGGCGATGTCGTAGCCTGTCCCGATCCGCACGCGCAGGTCGCCTCGATGCCCGATCTCCAGAACGGTGCCGATATCGGTGATGATGCCGGTAAACACGCCGTGTCCCCCTTCGTGTGGTCCGAATTGGGCCTAGACCCTCGGCAAAGGCTTGGCAACCACGCCTTAATTCTGCCAGACAGCCTTGTTAGCAGGGGTTTAACCAAAGGCAACGTAGCAGTGCCCATCGTGACGGACGCGAGCGACACCCGGTTTCTGTTTCTGCAAG
Organism: uncultured Rhodobacterales bacterium; assembly: GCA_964391555.1. GTDB lineage: Bacteria > Pseudomonadota > Alphaproteobacteria > Rhodobacterales > Rhodobacteraceae > JAMWZF01. The sequence goes on along the minus strand of CAYMMT010000117.1, from coordinate 6,709 downwards.
GACCCCATGGGCCCTTTTTCCACCGTCTTGGCCGCATGTTGCGCGCCGCCGGGGCCGAGGTCTGGCGCGTGGGGTTCAATGCGGGCGACCGGGCGTTCTGGTTCGGCGGACCGGGGTATATTCCCTACCGGGGCCGGGCCGAGGACTGGCCCGACAGCTTTGCCGACCTGCTGGACCGACACGCCATCACCGACATCGTGCTTTACGGGGACACCCGCCCGATCCACGCCCGCGCGGTGGACATCGCGCGCGCCCGCGGCCTGACGGTCCATGTCTTTGAAGAGGGCTACATGCGGCCCTACTGGGTGACTTACGAACGCGGCGGCTCGAACGGGCATTCGCGGCTGATGGAGATGACGATCCCCGACATGCAGCGGGCGCTCGAGATGTCGGACATGGATGTTCCCGAACCGCCCGCGCGCTGGGGCGACATGAAAAGCCACGTGTTCTACGGCGCGCTTTATCACTGGTTCATCCTGTTTCGGAACGGGGACTACCGCAATTTCCGCCGCCACCGGGAGCTGCCCGTCTGGACCGAGACGTTTCTCTATACCCAGCGCCTGTTCCTGATGCCGCTGATCGCCCTCGACCGGATGCTGGCCACCGCGCGGATCAAGTATGGCGGCTATCCCTATCACCTCGCGCTGATGCAGCTCGAACATGACGCGAGCTTTGTCGAGCATTCGCCGTTCGACCGGATGCGGGATTTTCTGGAGGTGGTGATCGAGGGGTTCGCGAAGGGAGCGCCGAGGCACCATCACCTCGTGTTCAAGGCGCACCCGCTGGAGAACGGAAAGTCGCCCATCCGGCGGATCATTCGCGAGTTGGCGCAGCGGCATGGCGTGGTGGGACGGGTCCACTACGTGCGCGGCGGGAAGCTCGCCAAACTGCTCGATCACGCGCGGACGGCGGTAACGGTGAATTCAACCGCGGCGCAACAGGTCCTGTGGCGGGCGATCCCCCTGAAGGTCTTTGGCAAGGCGGTCTACAACAAGCCGGAGTTCGTCTCGACCCAGCCGCTCCCCGAGTTCTTTGCCCAACCCGCGCGGCCCGACGCGCGGGCCTACCGCGACTACCGGCGCTACCTGCTCGAGACCAGCCAGGTCCCCGGCGGGTTCTATTCCGCTCAGGGGCGGCGACAGCTGTTGCGGCAGGTCGTGGACATGATGCTGACGGAGGAAGATCCGTATGAAGCCCTGGCGCTGGGCAAGGCGGGGCCCCGGCAACAGCTTCGGGTGGTGAAGTAACCTCACGGGCGTTCGCCTGCGGCTTGGGCCCGTCAGTCCAGCGGCAGGCTGAGTTGTGACGGCGCGCTGCCCCGCCGCTGTCCCCGGTTCGGGATCCCCGACTTCCGGCTGCCGTGTTTCGCCTGGATGGCCGAGGCCGTTTGCCGGAAGGCGCTGCCCTTGCGCACCGCCCAGACCTTGTCCCGCGCCTCCCGCGCCGCACGCAGGGGATCGACGACCGGATGGGGGTAGACCTTGCCGAGCACGCGCCCGGCGGCCTCCCACCTCCACGGCTCCTGAAGCATGTCATCGGGCACCTCGGCCAGTTCCGGCAGCCATCGGCGCGTGAACGCCCCGGTCGGGTCCTGATCGCGGCCCTGCTTGACGGGGTTGTAGATGCGGATGGTGTTGATCCCCGTGGTGCCCGACTGCATCTGCACCTGCGGCCAGTGAATGCCCGGTTCGTAGTCGGTGAAGAGCCGGGCGAGCGCCAGCCCGCTGTCCCGCCACGGAAGCCAGAGGTGGTAGCTCGCCACCGCAGTGACCATCGCCCGCATGCGGAAGTTCAGCCAGCCCGTCGCGCGCAAGCTGCGCATGCAGGCATCAAGGAACGGCAGGCCGGTTTCGCCCGCCTCCCAGACGGCCAGCCGGTCGCGATCCGGGCTTGCGGGGCGCAGGCCATCGTAGGCCGGGTGCAGGTTTTCGAACTCGAGGCGCGGTTCGTCCTCGAGCTTCTGGATGAAGTGGCAATGCCAGTGCAGCCGCCCCGAAAGGGACGACAGGGACCCGCGCCAGCCGGTGCGGCTGCCCGCCTGCTTTTCCGCGCGCTGGCGGGTCCAGGTGGCCTGAGCCGCCTCGCGCATGGACAGGGTGCCATGGGCGAGGTGGGGCGACAGGCGCGAGCACGCCTCGGCCCCGGAGAGGGGCGAGGACATGGCGGTGCGATACGTCCGCCCGCGCGAAGTGAGAAAGCTTTCGAGCCGGTCCAGCGCGGCGCGGCGACCGCCGGGCTGGCGGTTCGGACAGGCGTCCGGGGCGAGGCCCAGATCGGCCGCATCGGGAAGCGCGCCGGGGTCGATGTCGAGGGGGGCGAGCGCCGGTGGGGGCGTGATCGGCTCCGCCATGAACCGGTCCCAGCGTTTCGCCCAGCCATCGCGGCCGGACGGACCTCGGTCCACGCCGAAGTTTTGCACTTCATGCCAGGCAATGCCCTGCGCGCGGCACCAGGCGGCGACACGGCGGTCGCGGTCGAAGGTCCAGCCATTGCCGGTCTCTTGGTGAGACCAGAGGGCCGACAAAGGGGTCTCGGCATGCAGATCGGCCAGAACCTGTGTGACCTCGCCGCGGCGGACGATCAGGGGCTGGCCGAGGCGCGCAAGCTCGGCGCGCAGGCCGGCGAGGCAGTCGGCGATGAACGCCCAGTGGCGGGCGGACGCGTCCGGTTCGGCCCAGAGGTCCGGTTCCGCGATATAGAGCGGCAGAACCGGTCCGCGCCGGGCGGCCTGTGCCAGCGCCCGGTGGTCGGCAACGCGGAGATCTCTCTTGTACCAGACGACCTGCATGGGGGGCAGGTAGGGCGGCCGGACCGGATGTCAGTCGTGGAATGGCGCCACGATGTCGCGCCGACCGAGGAGGAAGGCATCGGCCACCAGTGTCAGGGGGGCGAGGTCCACATCGCTCTGACCGGCCTGCACGAGTTCCGCCATCCGGGCGTAGAGGGCGGGGTATTCGCCGATCTCGCTTCCGGTCTGCGGCACGCCGTCGATTTCGAGCCGGGACCCGCCGTCGTGCAGCGCCAGCGTGCCCGCGTCGGTTTCGGCCTCGATGGACCAGATCTGGTCGCCGTCCTGCCGCCAGTCGAACCGGGCCGAGACCTCGGCGCCGCCGGGATGGGCGAATGCGAGCTGCGCGGCAATGGGACCCTGACGGTTCTCGGGGATTTCGAGAACGGCGTCGGAAAGGTGGATGGGGTCGGGCAGGATTTCGGTCACGATCGACAAGGCGTTGATGCCGGGGTCAAAAACGCCCAAGCCGCCCGGTTCCCAGATCCAGTCCTGTCCGGGGTGCCAGCGGCGCACGTCCTCGCACCACGTGACCGCAAGCTTGCGCAAGGGTCTGTTGGCGAGCCATGCCTTGGCCGTGGCGACCATGGGCGCGGCGCGGGAGTGCCACGTGGCGAAGAGGGTGGTTCCCGCCGTCGCGGCAAGCGTGCCGAGCCGGTGGCATTCCGACAGCGTGGCGCCGGGGGGTTTTTCGAGCATCACGTGGCGGCCGGCGGCGATCGCCTCGGCGGCATAGGCAAACCGTGGCACGGGCGGCAGGCAGAGCGAAACGACGGGGATGTCCGGATGCGCCGCCAGCATGTCGGAGAGGGTCGTGTAGGCCGGGATGCCATCCACGGTGCCGTGGCGCGAGACGGTGGCGGCCAGTTCCCAATCGCCGGAGGCGGCGATGGCGGGGATGTGCTGGTCCCGGGCGATCTTGCCGATGCCGACGAGGGCGAGTTTCATCTTGCAGGTCCTTGGATGTGGCGCGGGTTGCGGCATCAATAGCGCAGTCAGGGAAGAGTGCCAGCGGGAAGTGTGGTTTCCGTCCCGCCGGTCCTTCGCCGGGTCCGGTGCGCCGATGCTGCGGCTTCGCGCGGCGGGACACCGGGATCAGGTCCCCAGGCGCACCCCGCGCGACGACAGGACCCAGCCGACCATTCGGTCCAGCGCGTCGCTCCCGGCCTCGTTGAAGCCGGCGATCAGGCTCTCTGTGCTGGTGTCGGGCACCACGGCGGTGGCGGAGAACACGTCGCTGGCGACGATGGCGAGGTCGGCCTCGCGCACCATCCGGGCGGTGATGCGGATATCGATCCGGGCGGTGATGCCGTCGGGCTCAACCTCGGCATTGAAGGCGGTGATATTGGTCACCAGCGCATAGTCCCCCGACGATCCCAGCGGCCTGCGGCCCACGAACCGGAAGGCGCCGGTACGGTCGAGGCCGTCGACAAGGGCGGTCTGCACCATCTCGGGGACGGTTTCGATCCAGCGGGCGTCGGGCAGGTATTGCACCTGTGTCGCCTGCGGCCGGATCAGGATGCTTTCGGTGTCGAAGGCGGCGCCGGCGCTGGGCAATTCCACGATCACATCGATGTTCTGGCGGCTGCGGGCGCTGCCGGGATCCTCCGAGGCGCGGATCTGGTAGGCGTCGAAGGGCGCGCTCGCGCCGCCCAGCGCGCTGAGCGTGGCGCAGCCGGACAGAAGCGGGATGATGGCGAATGTCAGGACCAGCTTGCGGATCATTTGCGTCACCTTCTGAACGTCGGTTCGTCGCCGCCCAGCAGGTATCGGGCCGGGTCGCGTTCGATGTTGCGGATCAGCCGGTCGAGCGTGTCGACGAGGCCGCGCGCCTCTTCGGCAAGGCGCGTGTATTGCGGCAGCCCTTCGGCGGCGAAGCTCCGGATCGGGCCGGCGGTGGAGTTCACCGCGCGCTGGATCTGGGTGATCGCGTTATTGGCGCGCTCGGCGGTGTCACGAAGGGCGGCGGTGATCTCGGGCAGGTCGCCGGAGACCGCGCCGATGGCCGTGTCGAGTTCGCCGATCGTGCCGCGCAGGTCGCCGGCAATGGCGGCAATGTCCTCTCGCATGAGCGTGTCGGCCGTGGCGAAGGCGCGATCGGCGGTGGCAAAGGTTTCCACCCCCGCTTCGATGGCGGTGTTGAGACCGGCGAGGGTGGTATTGGCCTCGGCAAAGGTTTCTGTCGCGGCGGTCAGCGCGGCCGAGGCCTGGTCGGAGAGGCCGTCAATCCGGCCCACGGCAGAGGTCAGATCGGTGCTGAGGTCGGCGACGGCCGTGGTGAGGTCGGCGCTGACCTCTTCGACGGCGGTGGCGGCGGCGGCGGTCGCGTCACGGATGTCCGAGACGATGGCGGGCAGGTCGGTTTCCGCCACCTCGGTCGCGGTCGCGATCAGGTCATCGGCCGCGGCAACGGTGGTCCGCAACTCCGCCACAAGCTCGGTGCCGTCACCGGTGACCAGAGTTTCGAGGCTGGTCGACGCGCTTTCGACCGCCGTGAGGGCGTCGGCAAGCTGCGCCAGCATCGCGTCGGTGGCGGCGATGGTGGCTTCGGTTTCGGCCAACCGCGCGGTGGCGGTGGCGCCGGTCTCGGTAAACGTCCCAAGCATCGCCTGCGTGTCCCCGGAGATCTCCGCGATCTCCGTGCGGAGCTGGGCCGTCGTCTCGCGCAGGTCGCCCACGATCAACGGCAGGTCATCGAAAATGAAGGCGTCGATCCCGGCCAGCGCGCTCTGACCGCTGCCAAGCGTGATATCGAGGGCCGACAGAGTGCCCTCCGCCCGTTGCGCCAGTTCGGTGATCGCCTGCAGGGTTTCGTCCGCGGTCTGCAGCGCGGTGGTTGCGGCGGCGGAGATCGTTTCGAGCCGGGTGGTGAAGGCGGCGATATCTTCGGTCGAACTCGCGATGGTCTCGGCGGCGGTGCTGAAGCTGTCGAGCGCGGCGCTCAGGTCGCCCGAACTTTCGTCGAGGTTGGCAAAGATGTTCTCGACGCGCTGCTGATTCTGGGGTCCCAGAAGCGTGCGGACCTGTTCGGTCACGATCAGGATTTCCTCCACGATCTGCGGCGCGTCCTGGCTGAGTGCCTGCAGGGCCGAGCGTTCGGCCTGGATTTTCGGGACGTCGCCCACGCCGTCCATGTCCTGCAGGATGGGGGCGGCCTCGGGGCCGGATGCGATGCTCACGAAACCGACCCCGGTCACCCCCATGGATTCGATGGTGGCAACGCTGCCCGCACGGATCGGTGTGGCGGCGTCGACCTCGATCCTCACGAGGATCCGACCGCTCCGGTCGGGCGCGAGGTCGAGGCTCAGCACCTGCCCCACGTCAAAGCCGTTGAACCGCACCGCCGAGGCGGCGCTGAGGCCCGAGACACTCTCGAACTCAATGTCGTAATAGTCGAACTGCCGGTCCACCTCGAGGCTGGCAAACCACAGGACAAAGGCCAACAGCCCGACCATGCCCGCAAGGGCAAAACCGCCGATCAGTACGTAACGCCCCTGGGTTTCCATCGCTGTCGCTTACTCTGTCGCCTGAGGCTGCGCAAATGTCTTCTGGGCGGCGCGGGCACGGGGACCGCGGAAATATTCCTGCACCCACGGGTGATCCACATCGGTCATCGCTTCGATCGGCCCGGTGACCAGCACCCGCTTTTCCGCCAGCACCGCGATGCGGTCGCAGGTGGCATAGAGCGAGTCGAGGTCGTGGGTGACCATGAAGACGGTCAGGCCAAGCGTGCGGCTGAGGTTCGCGATCAGGTCGTCGAAGGCCGCGGCCCCGATCGGGTCGAGCCCGGCTGTCGGCTCGTCGTAGAGCAGCAGGCGTGGTCGCGACACGGTCGCCCGAGCCACTCCGACCCGCTTCTTCTGGCCGCCGGAGAGTCCCCCGACGCTACGCCCCTCGAACCCCGGGAGGGCCATTCGCCCG
>CAYMMT010000116.1:0-9088 GCA_964391555.1 uncultured Rhodobacterales bacterium | reverse complement strand
CGATCAAGCTGCGCGACGGCAAGCAGGTCACCGAATTCCATGAGGGGATTCTTCCCTGGGCGCTGCGCAATCCTGTTGCGATCGTCTTTGACGAATATGACGCGGGCCGCGCCGACGTGATGTTCGTGATCCAGCGGGTGCTGGAGCATGATGGCAAGCTGACGCTGATGGATCAGAACGAAATCATCACGCCGAACCCCTGTTTCCGCCTGTTTGCGACCGCCAATACCGTGGGTCTGGGGGATACGACGGGCCTTTATCACGGGACCCAGCAGATCAATCAGGCGCAGATGGACCGCTGGTCTCTGGTCGCCACGCTGAACTACCTAAGCCACGATGCCGAGGTGGCGATCGTGCTCTCGAAGGTTCCGCAGATGAACACGGAGAAGGGTCGCAAGACCGTGAGCCAGATGGTGACCGTGGCGGACCTGACCCGAACGGCCTTCATGAACGGTGATCTGTCGACGGTGATGTCGCCCCGGACCGTGATTGCCTGGGCGGAAAATGCGCGCATCTTCGGCGATATCGGCTACGCGTTCCGGCTGTCCTTCCTCAACAAGTGTGACGAACTCGAACGCCAGACCGTGGCCGAATTCTACCAGCGCTGCTTTGACGAAGAACTGCCCGAAAGCGCGGCGTCGATGTCCCTCGGCTAGGACGACTGGCGCCGTCGGCGTCGTCGTCACGGGCCGATCTTCTTCGAAAGCCGGCAGGCCAAGCCTCATCTGACCCTCCGGAGTCGGCGGTATCTCGCCGCGGCGGGCTGGTGTGCCCGGGCGACCCAATCACAACATCATGCGAGAGTTTTCATCTTGCTTAATTGATTGGCAGGAAATTTGGCGTATCGTCCGATATATGGGCGGTTTGAGAACAGTGCTGTGTCTCTGCTTTGGCCTTTCGGCCGCAAACGCCGCTGCGACCCCTTCCCATGATGATCCTGTCCGGTTTTTTGCCACCTGCGCGGGCCAGCTTTCTGCGCAGATGGAGTTTCAATGGCTGATGCAGGACCCGGCAGCGGACCAAACCCGGCAATTCCGCGCCACGATGCTCGAGCTGTTGCAGGCTGTCGCTCCCCGCGATCCGGGGCCGGAGCTGTTATCCTGGCGGATCAACGCAAAGATGGCCCATGCGGCCCTTCTCAGGCGCGCCGAATTCGGGTCGCGGCCCGATGACGCCGCTTGGGCGCGGGCCCGCGCCGCCGCCGCGATCAGAACCTGTACCGGGCTCCTGATCAGCTGACGTCACAGCGGTCGCGATTGCACATCATCGGAATTGAAGCGCGGCAAGTGTCATCGCCGTCCGCAGAAGCGGGCGGGCGGACGAATGCAACCATGGCCGACCTGGGAACACCGCCCAGCGCGACGCCTCGACTGACACGCGGCCAGTCGCAATCATGGTGGGACCCCGCAACAAGCAGGCCCTGCTCGGGCGGACCGAAGATGTGATCCCGGGAACGCGCTGATTGCTTGCAGCGGCACGCCCCTTCGATCAAAAGATGTCCTATGTCGAAACCCGCCGATAATCCTGCCGATCCGTTCAAGAAGGCGCTTGCCGAGGCCACCAAGGTGCTTGCGGACGATCCCGAATTGTCTGTTTCCTATTCGGTCGACCCGCCGGGTCAGAGTTCCGAGGGCGTGCGCCTGCCGCAAGTCAGCCGCCGGATGACCCGGGATGAGGTCCTGCTTGCCCGCGGGACCGCCGATGGCTTTGCGTTGCGGCACAGGTTCCACGACCCCGCAATCAACAACCGCTATCTGCCGCAAGGCCAGATGGCGCGGGACCTCTACGACGCGATGGAAGCCGCCCGCATCGAAGCGGTCGGAGCCCGGCACATGCCCGGTACGGCAGGGAATATCGACGCCCGGATCGGGGCGGAGGCACGCCGACGCGGCTATTCCCAGATAACCGAGGCTTCCGAGGCGCCGCTGGCCACCGCCGCGGGCTACATGATCCGCGAACTGGCCACGGGTCGGACCCTGCCGGAGGGCGCGGACAATGTCCTCGACCTCTGGCGGGGCTTCATGGAGCAATCCTGTGGCGACACGCTGGAGGGGCTCGAGGACTGCCTGACCGACCAGCAGGCCTTCGCGAAATTCGCGCGGCAGATGATTTCGGACCTGGGCTACGGTGACCAGTTGGGCGACGACCCGGACATGCCGGACGACGACACCGAAGACAGCGAAGACGGCACCGACGACCAGGACGAGCCCGACAGCACCGGGGAGGATGACAGCGATCAGGACGAGGACATGGATGCCTCTCCCGAAAGTAGCCAGGATCAGGAACAGGACGCGTCTCAAGCCCAGGTGACGCTGGACGACATGGCCGACGCGGAATTTGCGGACGAGGCGGAAATGCCGGAGGGCGAGGCGCCGCTGGAACCGCCGCCGCCCCCTCCGGTCAGTGAGGCAGACCCGCATTACGCGGTCTGGTCCACGGAGTGGGACGAGGAAATCGGCGCCGAAGAGCTGGCAGAGCCACAGGAACTCGAACGCCTGCGGGCCTATCTCGACCAACAGTTGGAGCCTCTGAAGGGGGCTGTGTCGAGACTTGCCAACAAGCTGCAGCGCCGGTTGCAGGCGCAGCAGAACCGGTCATGGGAATTCGACAGGGAGGAAGGCATCCTCGATGCCGGACGCCTGGCACGCGTTGTCGCGAACCCGACCACCCCGCTCAGCTTCAAGGTCGAGAAGGACACCGATTTCCGCGACACCTGCGTGACGCTGTTGCTCGACAACTCGGGGTCCATGCGGGGGCGGCCGATCTCGATTGCCGCGATCTGCGCAGACGTGCTCGCCCGCACTCTGGAACGATGCCAGGTCAAGGTCGAAAGCCTCGGCTTTACCACGCGCGCGTGGATGGGCGGCAAAGCCCGGGAGGATTGGCTGGGTGCTGGTCGTCCACCGGCCCCCGGGCGTCTGAACGACCTGCGCCATATCGTCTACAAATCCGCCGATGCGCCATGGCGTCGGTCGCGGGAAAACCTCGGGCTGATGATGAAAGAGGGGCTCCTGAAAGAGAACATCGATGGCGAGGCGCTCGAATGGGCGCACCGGCGCATGATGGGCCGGCCCGAAGCGCGGAAGGTTCTGATGGTGATTTCGGACGGGGCGCCGGTGGACGATTCCACGCTGAGCGTGAACGCGGCGAACTACCTCGAGAAGCACCTGCGCGACGTCATCGCCATGGTCGAACGGCGCAAGATGGTCGAACTGATTGCGATCGGCATCGGCCACGACGTGACCCGTTATTACGAGCGGGCGGTCACGATCACGGATGTTGAACAGCTGGCGGGCGCGATGACCGAGCAACTGGCGGCTCTCTTCGACACCGACCCCCGGGCCCGCGCGAGAGTCATGGGTCTGAGAAAAGTCGGTTAGGGCAAATCGATCTTCGTTGCGAAGATCGAAACCGAAAATCGCGCGATTTTCGGACACGGGAAGGAAAGCGATGTTCCAGACATTCGAGGCGAGCACGTCGCCGGACCAGGGCCCGCCGCGGCTCGCCGACCTGCGGGCCCATCTCCGGGCGTCGGACCTGACCGGGTGCCTCGTCCCGCGCTCGGATCGGTTTCAGGGCGAATACGTGGCGCCCTGCGACGAGCGCCTTGCCTGGCTGACCGGCTTCACGGGATCGGCGGGCTTTGCCTGCATCCTGCCGGACATCGCGGGTCTCTTTGTCGATGGCCGGTACAGGTTGCAGGTTCGGGACCAAACCGCCGACGACTTCACCCCGGTCGACTGGCCGGAAATCAGGCTTTCCGACTGGCTGAAGGATCACGCGCCGACCGATGCCGTCATCGCCTACGACCCCTGGCTTCATACGATCGAAGAGATCGAGCAATTGACCGAGGACCTCACCGGTCCCGGGATCCGGTTGGAGCCCGTTTCGAACCCCATCGACGCAATCTGGGCCGACCGCCCTGCTCTGCCAACGGCGCCGTTCTTTGCCCAGTCGGACACGCTTGCCGGCGAAACCAGTGCCGAGAAACGGGCCCGGCTGGCCAAGGCTCTGGAAACCGATGGCCACGAGGCTGCGCTGATCACCTTACCCGACAGCATCGCATGGCTGATGAACATCAGAGGGGCCGATATCCCGCGCAATCCGGTCCCGCATGCGATGGCGCTCCTGCGGGCGGATGGCGAGGTGACCCTGTTTTGCGACCCGGCGAAGGCGAGGCAACTCGACCTCGACGCCGCCATTTCGCCCGAGGACAGGCTGCCGGAGGTCCTCGCCGCCCTGGCGGGGCCGGTTCTGGCGGAGCCGCGCACCGCCCCCGCCGCAATAGCCACGCTGCTTGGGGATCGTATGGCGCGCGGTGCCGACCCCTGCAGCCTGCCCAAGGCCCGCAAGTCGGCCGCGGAGATCGCGGGCGCCATTGATGCGCACGATCGCGACGCGGTGGCGATGATCCGCTTCCTCGCCTGGCTGGATGAGACCGCGCCCTCAGGTGGCCTGACCGAGATCGACGTGGTCACGGCCCTTGAAGGGTTTCGGGCCGAAACCAATGCCCTGCGTGACATATCCTTCGAGACGATCTGCGGCGCCGGACCAAACGGCGCCATCGTGCACTACCGGGTCACCGAAAACACGAACCGGCCCGTCAGGGCGGGCGAACTCCTGCTGGTTGACAGCGGCGGACAGTATGTCGACGGGACAACGGACATCACCCGCACCATTGCCATAGGCGAAATCATGGACGGTCCGAAGGCCGCCTACACACGGGTTCTCAAGGGGGTCATCGCGCTTTCGACCCTGCGCTGGCCAACAGGCGTCGGTGGCGGCCATATCGACGCCTTCGCCCGGGCCGCCCTGTGGCAGGTGGGCCTCGATTACGGTCACGGGACGGGTCACGGGATCGGCAGTTATCTCTGCGTTCACGAAGGTCCGCAGAGCCTGTCCCGCCGGTCGACTGTCCCGCTGGAACCCGGCATGATCCTCTCCATTGAACCGGGGCATTACCGCGAGGGGGCCTACGGCATCAGGCTCGAAAACCTCGCGGTGGTGCGCGAGGCGCCCGAGCTTCCGGACCAGGATCCCATTGATTTCCTTCATTTCCGCACACTGACGCATGTTCCGTTCGACAGACGATTGATCCGACCCGAACTTCTGACCGGGGACGAGGTCGCGTGGCTCGACAGCTACCATGCGGACGTGCGCAGCCGGATCGGCCCCCGCCTCGACACCGCGACGCAAAGCTGGCTTGAGCAGGCATCGGCACCTCTGTAGTGTCCCGGAGCGCGTCACCGGTCTGTCATCACGGGCTGGTCAAATTTGCCCCGGGACCCATGTCTCCGGAGATACCCGCGCATCGACTTGAAGGAGAACGCCGGCATGGCCGATCACATTACAATTCGCCCCGCAGAAGGGACCTGGGTCGTGCGGGCCGGCGGCGCCGTCATTGGCGAGACGGACCGGGCGCTGGAACTGACCGAGGGGGACTACAACCCCGTGATCTATATCCCGCGGGACGACATGGCGATGGCATTTCTCGAGCAATCGGAAACGACGTCGACCTGCCCGCACAAGGGGTCGGCACGCTACTTTTCGATCGTGACCAAATCAACCACGCTCAAAGATGCGGCCTGGTCCTACGAGACACCAAAGGACGGGGTGTCGGAGATCGCCGGGCATCTCGCGTTCTATACAAATCAGGTTGCGGTCGAGCAGCTCTAGCCGAGCGACGGACCCCTGCCATTCCGACCCCCGGCAGCGCGTTGAGCCATCAGAGCCGTTCGACCTCGGCGACAAAATCGGCACCGCGATCCTCGAAATTGTCATACTGGTCAAAGCTGGCCGCGGCGGGGGCCAGCAACACGACGTCCCCGGCCTTGGCCTCCGCCGCCGCGCGCGCCACGGCGACGGACATCTCCGTGCAAACTTCGGCCTCTATGCCTTTGATTTGCAACGCAAAGGATTGCGCCTCGCGTCCGATCACATAGGCCTTCACAACGGAGGCCCGCGCCGCGGGCAAGAGCGGTTCGAGGCCACCTTCCTTCTCCAGCCCGCCACAGATCCACCGAACCCGGTCAAAGGCCGCGAGCGCCTTGGCCGCGCTGTCGACGTTGGTCGCCTTGCTGTCGTTGACGAAACGCACCCCGTCCCGTTCAGCAATCAACTGGGACCGGTGCGGCAGACCCGGGTAGGACCTGAGCCCGGCCTCGATCGCCTTTGGCCCAAGACCCAGCGCCCGGGCCGCGCCATAGGCCGCACAGGCGTTCTGATGGTTGTGACTGCCGGGCAGTCCGGGGATATCGCGCAGATCGATCGAGGCCACTTGCCGTCCCTTGCGCATCTCTGACAGGAAACCTTTGCGCGCCGCCACACTCCAGCCATCGTTCAGCTTCTGCCCGGCACTGACCCGGATCAGGCGGTCGTCGCTGAAGCCTTCGACCAACTGGTTCGCGAGGTACTGGCCTTCCGCCTCATCCACGCCGATCACGCAGCGGTCGGGTCCCCCCTCGGCGAACAGCCGGCGCTTTGCCGCAAAATAGCCGCCCCTGCCGCCGTGGCGGTCAAGATGATCGGGAGACAGGTTCGTGAAAACGGCGACATCCGGGGTGAGCGCCCGCGCCAGATCCGTCTGGTAGGACGACAGTTCCAGCACCACGACGCCGCCCTCTCCCGGCGGCTCGATATCCAGAACGCCACGCCCGATATTCCCTGCCAGCTGCGCCGCGCGACCCGCCTCGGTCAGCACATGGTGAAGAAGCGCCGACGTGGTCGATTTGCCGTTCGATCCGGTGATCGCGACGACCTTGGGCGGCACGTCGTAGCGGTCCCAATCGGCGCCCCCGAACGACCGGAAGAAAAGACCGACGTCGTTGTCCACCGGGACGCCCGCCGCCCAGGCCGCGCGGATCACCGGATGCGCCTCGGGATAGAGGTGGGGAATGCCCGGAGAGGTCACCAGACAGGCCATCCCGTCGAGCGCGCCGGGCCTGGAAAGATCGGCGAGGTTGAGCCCTTCGGCCTCGGCCGCGTCACGCCCGTTCTTGCCATCATCCCAGACACTTACCTCGGCCCCGCCTGCGGTGAGCGACCGCGCGGCCGACAGCCCGGAGCGGCCGAGGCCAAGGACCGCGACCCGCGCGCCCTCATATCCCGAAACCGGGATCATCTACGGTGTCATCGGGGGCATGCCCATGCCCCCCGAGAGGCCCCGCAACCAGTCGCGAACGGTGTCCGGAGAAAGCTGACCGAGGACCTCGTCAAGCTTCTCCCGGCTCCAGTCCTCGTCGCCGATATCATAGGTGTTCAGCATCTCGACCCGTTCGGCCTCCTTGTCGGGCGGGATGCCCATGAAGGCTGCGGTCTGAAGCAGCCAGCGGGCCTCCTGCACGCGGTAGAGGTCGAGAAAGGCGCGGGCCATGGGTTCGAGCAAATCCTTGTTATCCTGCCAGGATTTGCCGCCGAACATCTGCTGCGTGACACGCTGCCCGGCGCCGAGGCATGTGAAGTCGATGCAGCCCAGATAGCCCTGGTCCTTTCGTTCGGCATGGATCTTGCAGAGCCCGCCCGCCATCAGGTTGTGGCAGGGCGTGGCGGCGGGTTTGTTGATCGGAAAGCGCTCGGATTTCACGATATGGGGCGCCATGCAGCAGAGCGCGGCACATTGGGTGCAGTCGTGGAGGAACTCTGGATTGACCATGGCCGACAGACTGCCGGGTGCACCCGTCGGGGGCAAGAGGTTAACGGCGCAAGGAGCCGGATTTGGCACGTCGGTATTACGTCGGTATTCCGTCGGTATTTGCGCGGTGCCATGTCCCGCCCGTGGCGTTGCGTGGAGGCGTTAGTCCTCCGCCCCGGCGCCGTTGCCGCCCGCGTCCAACGCCGCCAGCGCCCGCTCCACAGCCGCGATATGGGGATGGTCCGCCGGCAGGGCGGCGGGGAACTGAAATGCGTTCGAGACGGTGCTGATGATGAAGAGTATCCCGCCAATAGCGCCGATGGCGACGGCATAGTCGTCCAGAAATTGCTTGATGGTGTCCCACATCACCACATCACTCCGCTACCCAAGGGACACTCTACCTAAGCGGATTGGATTGAGAAGCCCCGAGGGCGGACTCAAGGCGAAGCTGCCGCCCCATCATGCCAGAGGCATACCTCCAGCATGACGGGCCGCCCGCGCGGCCCGGCGATGGAGCTCTGGGTGCGCCCAGGATTGCTACCGGGTGACGCACGCGATTTGCTTTGCAATTCGCTTTCGCGCAGCGCCGCGATGCGCCCAGGATTGCTACCGGGTGCCGCACGCGATTTGCTTTGCAATTCGCTTTCGCGCACTGCGACTTTGATAGTTCTAGCGAACTTTCAAAGTCGCGAGGCCAATCATCGCGAGGATCAGCGAGATGATCCAGAAGCGGATGACGATCTGGCTCTCGGCCCAGCCGCGTTTTTCGTAGTGATGATGGATCGGTGCCATGAGGAACACGCGTTTGCCGGTGCTTTTGAAGTAGGCGACCTGGATGATGACCGAGAGCGCCTCGACCACGAAGATGCCACCGACGATAGCCAGCACGATCTCGTGCTTGGTCGCGACAGCGATGGCCCCCAGGGCGCCGCCCAGCGAAAGGGACCCGGTGTCGCCCATGAACACCGCGGCAGGGGGCGCGTTATACCACAGAAAGCCGAGGCCGCCCCCGATGAGACCCGCTGAAAAGATCAGGATCTCCCCGGTGTGGGGCACGTAGTGCACGTCGAGATATTCGGAGAAATCGGTCCGGCCCACCGCATAGGCGATGATGCCAAATGTCCCCGCCGCGATCATCACCGGCATGATGGCGAGACCATCGAGGCCGTCGGTGAGGTTCACCGCATTCGCGGCCCCGACGATGACGACGATGGCAAACGGCACGAACAGGACACCAAGGTTCAGCAGGAAATCCTTGAAGATCGGGAAGGCCAGTCGGTTTTGCAGCGCCTCGGGATGGTACGCCGACGCCCAGTACCCGGCGATCCCGGCAATGATCACGCCCAGGACAAGGCGGACGCGACCGGAGACGCCGGTAGTGTTCTGCTTGGAAACCTTGGCATAATCATCCGCAAACCCGATCAGCGCGAAGCTCAGCGTCACGAACAGGACCATCCA
>CAYMMT010000115.1:0-9237 GCA_964391555.1 uncultured Rhodobacterales bacterium | reverse complement strand
GGCTGGTGGGAAGTGTCGACGCACCTGATGCCGATCCCGCTGGGCGGCTGGGACAGCGTGGTCACCGCGATCAACATGGACAAGTGGAACAGCCTCGACGCCGAGACGCAGGCCCTGATCACCGAACAGGTGGCCAGCGAGTTCGAAGCGCCGGCATGGGCCAGCGCGCAGGACGCATTGGTGAACGACATTGCCTGCCTGACAGGCAACGGCGACTGTCCGGCGGGCGAGGCACGCGGCATGACGCTGGTCGAAGTCTCGGACGCCGACTTTGCCCGGGCACGGGACGTGCTGGTCAACGAGGTCCTTCCGGACTGGGCCGAGCGGGCCGGCGGCGATTGGGCCGAGCGCTGGAACGCGAGCGTCGGCGCCACTGTCGGTGTGACCATCAGCAACTGACGGTTCGGGATGGGTGCGACTGCACCCGTCCCGCAACCGCGCCGCCGGACAATCGTGACGCCCCTGCGCGGGGCGTCCGTCCCGGTCCGGGCTGACAACGGAAAGAAGAGGGACGCCATGGAACAGGTTGTTCTCGACAAGCTGCGCAGCTTGAACCGGTGGGTCGCCATCCTGACGGGGATCGTCCTTTTGGCCTGCGCGGCGGTCGTTCTTCTCGACATCGTGCTGCGCCGCATGGGATCCTCGTTTGGCGGAACGGACGAGATCTCGGGGTATGTCATGGCCATCGCCACCTCGTGGGGCATGGCCTACACGCTCCTCGAACTGGGGCATGTCCGGATCGACATCCTGCGGTCCCGGACAGGACGGCTGGGACGGGCGCTCTTTGACCTTTTCGCGATGGCGGTCATGGCTGGAACGGTGACCCTGATCGCGATCAGATGCTGGCCGGTGTTGGCCCGGTCACTCGCCAATTCCTCGCGCGCCAACACACCGCTCGAAACCCCACTCGCCTGGGTCCAGGCGCCATGGTTCGCAGGATGGGTCTGGTTCGCCATCGTCTCCTGGCTGACCCTGATCGCCGCCGTCCTGCTGGTGATCAAGGGCCGGTTCGAACAATCCGAGGCGGCGATCGGCTGCTTGGGCGAGGAGGAGGCGGCAAGATGATCGGCTATATCTCGGTCGGCCTGCTTGGCCTCCTGACGCTGTCGATCCCGGTTGGAATTGTCCTGTTTCTCCTCGGGTTCGGCGTAGACGTCTTCTTCAGCCCCTTCCCGCTGATCAAGGGCCTGGGAAATCAGGTCTGGTCCACCTCGAACAACGCCACGCTCATCGCCATTCCCTTCTTCGTTCTGCTGGGCGAGATACTGGTCCGGTCGGGGATCGCCACGCGCACCTATGCGGCGCTTGACCGCTGGGTGAGTTGGCTGCCGGGCGGATTGGTGCATGCCAATATCGCGACCGCGACGATGTTTTCGGCCACCTCCGGCTCCTCCGTCGCCACCGCCGCGACCGTGGCCACCGTGGCCATGCCACAGGCCGAGAAGCTGGGCTACGATCCCAAGCTCTTTTCCGGCGCCATTGCTGCCGGCGGGACCCTGGGCATCATGATCCCGCCCTCCATCAACCTGATTGTCTATGGCTTCCTGACCCAGACCTCGATCCCGCGACTGTTCCTTGCCGGTCTTGTCCCCGGCCTCGCACTTGCGGTCGGCTTCATGGCCATCACCATTCTGATCTGCCTGATCCGCCCGGGATTGGGCGGAACGCGCCGGGTCTTTGCCCTGGCCGAGATGCTGAGGGCGCTGTTGCAACTGATCCCCATCGTGCTGCTGTTCACCATCATCATCGGAACGATCTACAAGGGCTGGGCCACACCGACCGAGGCAGCCGCGGTCGGGGTTGCGGGCGCGGTGCTGATCGCGGCCTTTTTTGGCGGGGTCAGCCTGCGGATGATCACCGACAGCATCCTGGGCACGGTCAAGATCACCTCGATGATCATGCTGGTGGTGATCGCGGCCTCGTTCCTCAACTTCACGCTGGCATCCGCCGGACTGGGCCGGGAACTCGAAGCGTTTCTGGGCGGGCTGGGCCTGTCGCCCCTCGGCACGATCCTTGTCGTGGTCCTGATCTACATCGTGTTGGGCTTCTTCATCGAGACCCTGTCGCTCATGGTCGTCACCATTCCGATCATCGTGCCGCTGGTTGTTGCACAAGGCTACGATCCGATCTGGTTCGGCATCCTGATGATCGTCCTGATCGAAATGGCCCTGATCACGCCTCCGGTTGGACTCAATCTCTACGTCGTTCAGGGTGCGCGCAAATCTGGCAAGATGAGCGAGGTCATGCTCGGCAGCATTCCTTATGTTCTGGCCATGCTGATCATGGCGGGTTTGCTGATCGCCTTCCCGGCCATCGCGCTCTACCTGCCGTCGGTTCTGGGGGGATGACAGGCAATGCGGTTTGTCGCGGACGAAGCGGTGATCGACGAGAGGATCGAGCACCTGATCATTGCCGGCTGGACCGGGCGCGACGCATCCGCTGTCCAGCATCATATTGACGAGCTGGCCAAGCTCGGCGTCGCCCCTCCATCCGACGTGCCCCTGTTCTACCGGGTCTCGACCTCCCTCCTGTCGCAAGCGCCCGAAATCGAGGTGCTCGGGCCTGCGACCTCCGGAGAGGTCGAACCGGTGCTGGTCCGGCTTGAGGACCGGATGTACCTGGGCCTGGGCTCCGACCACACGGACCGGCAGCTTGAAACGGTATCGGTGGCCGCGTCGAAACAGTGCTGCCCAAAGCCGGTCTCCGAGGTGCTCTGGCGGTTTGAAGAGGTCGAGTCCCATCTCGACCGGCTGGTGATGCGGTGCGAGATCGAGGAAGATAACAGCTGGACACGGTATCAGGACGGCCAGTTGGCGCATATCAGACCCCTGCACGACCTGGCGGCACGCGCCGGGCTGAAAGATGGCCAGGCGATGTTTTGCGGCACGCTTGGAGCCATTGGCGGCGTGCGGCCGGCGTCGTCTTACAGGATGAGCCTCTCCGATCCGGTTCTCGGGCGGACGATCACACTTGATTACCGCGTCCGCTCGCTGCCGGTCGTCTCCTGAGGTCCCGCGAACCGATGCCGGGCCCTCCGAACTCCAACTGGCCGCAGGTCCGAACCGCCGGGGTCGACGGGTTCGTGGTCAGCTTCGCCGACAGCCTGAGCGAGCCGGCAAACAGGGCCGCCCTCGCCTTTCGCGATGCGATTGACCGGGCCGGTTGGGAAGGCGTCGAAGAAAGCTCGACCTCGCTCGTTTCGGCCTATCTGCGCTTCGATCCCCAATGGCGCGATCACGATGGAATGCGGGCGGCGCTGGAGGGGATGTTGCGGGACCGCGACTGGTACCAGGCCCTGCTCCCGACCGGGCGCCGACTGTGGCGGGTACCAACGGTCTTTGGCGGTGCGGCGGCCCCTCAGCTGGCCGAGGCGGCACAGGCGGCCGGGCTGAGCGAAGCCGAGGCCATCGCCTCCATATCCGCGACACGGGTCCGGGTGCAGACCATCGGATTTGCGCCGGGCATGCCCTATCTGGGCGAATTGCCCGCAGAATGGGACATTCCGCGACAGACCGAACTTACCGCGCGGGTCCCTGCCGGCGGGCTTTGCGTGGCGATCCGCCAACTCGTGCTTTTTCCCGTCGCCACGCCCACCGGCTGGCGCCACATCGGCCAGACCGCGCTGCGCCTGTTCCGACCCGACGCCACGGACCCGTTCCTGCTCCGTCCGGGAGACGAGGTTCTGTTTCAGGAAACGGCGGCGGAGAACCTCGCCAACCTGCAAAACGACGACACCGGCGGCGCCGTTTCGGAGGTCATCGCATGACCCGCGCCCTGATCGTCCACCGCGCCGGACCCGGCGCCACCGTGCAGGACCTCGGGCGCCCGGGCTACCTCGCCTACGGGCTGTCTCGCGGGGGGGCGGCGGACCGGATGGCATTGGTCGAAGGTGCCGCCCTTCTCGGGCAGGCGGACGATTTCGCGGCGCTGGAACTTCCGGGCCTCGGCGGACTGTTCGAGGCCACCGAGGACATGCGCATCGCGCTGACAGGTGCGCCGATGCGCGCCCGCATCGACGATACGCGTCTGGCCTGGAACGCCAGCCACATGCTGCCCGCGGGCGCACGACTGGATATCGGGGCCGCCGAGACCGGTACCTACGGCTATCTGCATCTCGGCGGCGGGGTCCAGACGCGCCGGGTGCTGGGGGGGCGGGGTGCGCATCTGGCAGCAGGGATTGGCGGGCCGATCAAGCCGGGCGATCGCCTCGCTGTCGGAGCCGACGGGCGACAGGACGCCGGGTGGAGGTTGCCGCCCGAGGACAGGTTCGGCGGCGGCCCGGTCCGGATCGTGCCGAGCTTGCAGACGGACTTCTTCGCGCGGGCCGAAATCGAACGGTTCGAAGCAACCGTGTTTCGCCGCGACGCGCGAGGAAACCGGATGGGGGTGCGCCTCGACTCGGGTGCTGAGGGCTTTCACAGCGACGCGGGCCTGAATATCCTGTCCGAGGTGATCGTGCCGGGAGATATCCAGATCACGGGTGACGGTACGCCTTTTGTGCTTCTGAACGAATGCCAGACCACCGGAGGATACCCCCGGATCGGTTCGGTACTCCCCTCGGATCTGCCGCGCGTCGCACAGGCGAGGCCGGGCGAACACCTGCGATTCACCTTCGTGTCGCTGGAAGAGGCCGTTGCCATTGAAACCCGCTCCCGTGATTTGAGAAAAGACTTGCGCAACAGGCTGACCCCGTTGATCCGTGATCCGGCGAGGATCGCGAACCTGCTGTCCTACCAACTGATCAGCGGCATGACGGCAGGCCACGAACTGGAGAAGGATGAGGCATGACCGGAACCGTCGATCTCAACGCTGACATGGGCGAAAGCTTTGGCCCGTGGGTCATGGGCAACGATATGGCGCTGCTCGATATCGTGACCTCTGCCAATATCGCCTGCGGCTTTCACGCCGGTGACCCGGACGTGATGGCGCGGACAATGGCCGCCGCCACGGCGCGCGGTGTCGGCATCGGGGCCCATCCCGGCTTTGCCGATCTACAGGGATTTGGCCGCAACCGGATGTCGGTGCCCGGCGACAGCCTGGGCAACCTCGTTCGGTATCAGGTGGCGGCGGCAGAGGGCATGGCGCGGTCGGTCGGCGGCCAGCTTCGCCACCTCAAATTGCACGGTGCGCTCGCGAACATGGCCTCCGAGGACAAGACCATGGCCCTGACCTGTTACCGGGCGGCGTTGTCCGTCGCGCCGGACGTCATCGTCATGGTGCTGGCAGGCACGGCGCAGGAGGCGGCGGTCCGGGAACTGGGCTGCGCTGCCGCCTGCGAGATCTTTGCGGACCGCGCCTACAACGACGACGCGACACTGGTCGACCGCGGTCTGCCCGGCGCGGTCATCCACGACGCAACCCGCGCCGCCGCCCGCATGGTCGAAATGGTTGGTCAAGGTGCCATCATCACCGAAAGCGGAAAGCGCATCCCGACGCGCATCGACACGATCTGCCTGCATGGCGACACGCCCGAGGCCGTGGACATCGCCCGCGCGACCCGGGGCGCGCTGCAAGATGCCGGCATCTCGGTCACCTGCTTTGACGGACGTCCCGTCGAGGCGCAGGTCTGACCCCTCTCCCCTGAGCGTCGCCGTGGCGGAACCACAGCATCCGCAAACGGGCGCATCTCGGAGGCGAGACGTCCAGCCGTCCGGTGCCAAACAGGCGCGTCGGCAACACTCCACGCTTGGCCGCGCCGCCTGCTCTTGCGGCCTCCGGGGCCCTGCGAATCCGGTCTTTTCGGCCCCGTCAGCCCACCCGCGATCTTTACTCGCGCAATCTTTTTTCGCGCCACCTTGCATCGAACGTCCCGCTGAATAGGCTGGGGGCGGATGAATTCGGAGCGACTTATGGGCGAGCGCAAGGTCAGGAACATGGAGGAATTCGCCTCCCTGAGCGGCATTTCCCGCCCCACGTTGTCGAAGTTCTTCAATGATCCCCAATCTGTCAGGCACTCGACCCGCAAGCGCATCGAAGCCGCCCTGCAGCGATACGACTACACGCCCAACATCTACGCGGTGAACCAGAACCGCCGCCTGACTCGCAACATCGGGATTGTGGTCCCCTACCTCGCCGACCCGTTCTTTGCCGAGGTCGCCCGTATTCTGGAGCGGCAATGCAGCAAGGCAGGGTTCAATCCGATCTTGCTGAGTTCCAACGGCACCGCCGAGGGCGAGGCATCGAACCTTGACAGCCTGCGATCGATCAAGCCTGCGGGTGTGCTTCTTGCCGCGTTGGGGCGGCGATCAAAACGCGACCAGATCGAGGCGTTCTGCGCAAATGTACCTACGGTCCTTTTTGACTGTGAAATCGAGGGCGTCGGGGATGCGTTCTATGGATCTGACAAGATGCAAAGCGTTGCTTTGATTGTCGAATACCTCGTTCGCACGGGAGAGCCGCCAGCCCTTTTCGAGATGGCGAACGCCCCCAACCCCAATGCAGACAAACTTCACAATGCCTATGCGGCCGCCATGGAGGCCCTGGGACACGAACCGATGTTTCTGAGCGCGGAAGGCGACAGCTGGAAGTTCGAGGAGGTCGGCTTTTCCGAAGGAGGACGCTTCATTTCGCGCCGGGAATTGCCCACCAACACCGTGCTTTGCAGCAACGACCGATTGGCCATCGGCTTCCTTGCCGCGGCCTATGATCGGGGGTTGCGCGTCGGTGTCGGCGAGGGCCATGCCCTGCGCGTTGCCGGCCATGACGACCACCCGTATGCGCGTTTCACCTGCCCGTCTCTGACAACCGTCGCGCAGGACTATGATTCGATTACCGGCCGTTCGCTCGACCGGCTTCTGTCGATTATCGAGGCGCCGGAGCGCCCCGCGGCGCTTGGGCCGGAACTGTTTCCCGGCACGCTCGTCCGACGAAAGTCCGCCTAAGACCCTGTTCTGAAAAGCGGCCTGCAAAAACTTTACTCGCGTAAAAAAATTTGTTGACGCAAGGGCTGCTCGTTTCGTAGCCTGATCCCATCACATCCAAGCTCAGGGAGGACAGGGATGTTTATGAAGCGCGCGCTTAGCGCAACCACTGCACTTGCACTCTGCACCGGCGCGGCCTTCGCCGAAAGCCATTCACCGACGATCACCATCGCCACCGTCAACAACGGCGACATGATCCGCATGCAAGGCTACACCGACCAGTTCACCGAAGAGACCGGCATCGCCGTCGAGTGGGTGACGCTGGAAGAAAACGTGCTGCGCCAGCGCGTCACCACGGACATCACCACCAAGGGTGGGCAGTTCGACATCATGACCATCGGCATGTACGAAACGCCGATCTGGGGCGCCAATGGATGGCTCGTCCCGCTGGACGATCTGTCGGCCGAATACGACGTCGATGACATCCTGCCGGCGATGCGGGCCGGGCTCAGCAATGACGGGACACTCTATGCGGCGCCGTTCTACGGCGAAAGCTCCATGGTGATGTACCGCACGGACCTGATGGAGGCCGCCGGTCTCGAGATGCCGGATGCACCGACCTGGCAGTTCATCCGCGAAGCCGCGGCCGCCATGGACGACCCGGCCAACGACATCAACGGCATCTGCCTGCGCGGCAAGGCCGGTTGGGGTGAAGGCGGCGCCTTCATCACCGTCACGGGCAACTCCTTCGGTGCCCGTTGGTTCGACGAAGACTGGAATGCCCAGTTCGATCAGCCGCAATGGGCCGACGCGCTGAATTTCTACGTCAGCCTGATGAATGACTACGGCCCCGAAGGCTTTGCGACCAACGGGTTCAACGAGAACCTGTCGCTGTTCCAGCAGGGCAAGTGCGGCATGTGGATCGACGCCACCGTGGCAGCATCCTTCGTCACGAACCCCAACGACTCGACCGTTGCGGACAGCGTGGGATTTGCGCTGGCTCCCAACAGCGAAGGCGTGGACAAGCGGGCGAACTGGCTTTGGGCATGGGCGCTGGCGATCCCTGCCGGCACGCAGCAGGAAGCCGAGGCGAAGCAGTTCATCGAGTGGGCCACGTCGAAGGACTACATCGAACTGGTCGCGGCCAACGAAGGCTGGGCCAACGTGCCTCCGGGTGCCCGGACGTCTCTCTACGAGACCCCGGAGTATCAGGCGGTCGACTTTGCCAAGATGACGCTGGACAGCATCAACGCGGCTGACCCGACCAACCCGACGGTTGATCCGGTGCCATATGTGGGAATCCAGTTCGTCGCCATCCCGGAATTCGCCGGCATCGCCACCGAAGTGAGCCAGGAGTTCTCGGCCGCCTATGCGGGGCAGCAGACGATCGAAGAGGCGCTCGCAAAGGCTCAGGACATCACCAACGAGGCGATGGAAGCTGCGGGCTACCGCTAAGCGGCCCCTTACAGGCAAAATATCGGAAGGCGGCTGACCCGTCGCCTTCCGACCTCGAACACCCCTACAATTCGTCCGGACACTCATTCACCGGGGCGCAGCCATTCAGGCCGCTGCCCGACCAGAGGAGGTACGTGCCATGGCTACCCAGCACTCCCGATCAGCGGCGCGCTTGATGATGGCACCGGCGGTTTTCCTACTGCTCGTGTGGATGCTCGTCCCCCTGACGATGACGCTGTATTTCTCCTTCCGGAATTATTTCCCGCTGCGCCCCGACCGGGTTCCGAGCTGGGCCGGGTTCGACAACTACACCCGCTTCATCTCTTCGAGTTCCTTCTGGCCCAGCGTTCAGACCACACTCCTGATTGTGGGCGGTGTGCTGATCATCACCATCGTCCTCGGTATCCTGCTCGCGATGCTGCTGGACCAACCGATGTGGGGACAGGGGATCGTCCGGATCCTCGTGATCGCGCCCTTTTTCGTGATGCCGACGGTGTCGGCCCTGGTCTGGAAGAACATGTTCATGGATCCGGTGAACGGCCTGCTGTCGCATCTGTGGCGGTTCTTTGCCGCCGACCCGGTTGTCTGGCTCAGCGACGCCCCCATGGGCTCGATCGTGCTGATCGTCTCGTGGCAGTGGCTGCCCTTTGCCACGCTTATCCTGCTCACCGCGATCCAGTCGCTGGACAGCGAACAGCTCGAAGCGGCGGAAATGGATGGCGCCAGCCCGCTGTCCCGGTTCGGCTACATCATCCTGCCGCACCTTGCCCGGGCCATAACGATCGTCGTTCTGATCCAGACGATCTTCCTGCTGTCGATCTTTGCCGAAATCTTCGTGACCACCGGGGGCGCCTTTGGCACCCGCACACTCACCTACCTGATCTTCCAGCGGGTGCTGGAAAGCCAGAACGTGGGTCTCGGT
>CAYMMT010000114.1:0-9362 GCA_964391555.1 uncultured Rhodobacterales bacterium | reverse complement strand
CGGGTGACATTATCGCTTTGCGCGTACAGGCGAAATGTCGATAATGCGCGTTATGAAAACTCGCCCGGAAAACGGCAAAAATGAGAAGTGTGCGAGATATTGTTTTGGTCCTGAACCCCCCGCTTTCGCGGGGGGTTAGGGTGGCAGGCGTCCGTTCGATCATTCGAGGGGCCTAGTTCCTCGACGGTAACGGAGTGGCCGCTAATCGACCATGAAGCCGGGCGCGACCCGGCAACATCCTGCATCTTTCTTATAAAGCCTTAAACCGCAGAAGGGAAGCGGAAATGGCACGAGGGAAGTTTATAAGCGAGTTCGAGCTAACCGTCATGAAGATCGGTCTCAGCGCGGGTGTCGAGCAGGTGAAAATTGCGAAATTTCTGGGCAGGGCCGAAGGTGCGATAACCGCCCACAAGAAGCGCATGGAAGAAGAAGGCACGTTGCACGATCTGCCGCTTGCCTTCGTGTGCGATGAAATCGCGGAGGCGATGCGCAATGTCCGATAGGTTCTACAACGAGGCTTGGGTTCGCGCCGTGGTCGATGCTGCCAACGTGCGGCACGGCACACAGCAGGTTTTGCGCGAGATATGCGTTTGGCGGGACTTTTCGACCGGAACAGCGACTTTCACGAAGCAGAACCTACAGGACGGGACGGGCCTTACCAGGGACACAGTTCGAAAGGCAATCAATGCACTTCGCGAAAAAGGCGTCATAGTCGCCCTTCGCAACGCCAAGGGCGGGCGCGGGAATGCCGTCACCTACCAGATTGTGAACATCGGTCCAGCCGTGCCGAAGATAGATCGGCCAAAGAGTTTTCCCCCTGATCTGTTTGTAAGGCTTTCCCGGATGGACGGCCACAATGCGGCCTTTGATGCGCAGCGGGTCTATCAGAAGATCGAGGCCATGAGGGCAGAGGGCACAGACGCTTACCCCTCCGATAAGTTCCTAGAGTTGCTGGAACAGCACGGCGCACGGGATGCAATCCGATTGGTGGAGCAGGCCGAAGCCGCCCGGATCGGCGCGCCATGAGCCGCTACTATGCCCGCTCGGCGTCGGACAAAACAGACGATTGGCCCTTCTGGTATGTCGCGGACATTGAACGCGGCCACTTGAACGTAACCAGCACGCTGTTGCGGGAGCGCGACGGCACCAGCGGCACCAGCGGCACCAGCGATATTGACGATCTGTCGCTATTGCCTCTGATCGACAAGGCTTTTGCGTTACTGCCGTTTTTAGAGCCGTGGGAGGCCGTTCAGCTCGCAATGTGGGCAAACAGGCAGATTGAGCGCCAATAGCCACACACGGCCCGTTTTTCGGGGTGTGCAACGCTTTCAGCCTTCCAGCTTTCCCAAGCATGGGCCGCGCCAGCGGCCCCCCTTTCAGCGGCGCAGCCGCCCCAAAGGTCGCACCGCGACCCTACTCGCGCGCCGACCAGGCGCGCCCCTCACCCTTTGATATAATTGATCTCTTGATAGGGGGGTAAAAGATTCACCCCCTTTTGGCGAAAAATTCACCCCCTTTTGGCGAAAAATTCACCCCCTTTTGGCGAAAAATTCACCCCCTTTTTTTGTAAAGGGGCCGAAAAATTCACCCCCTTTTTACTCGCCTTTAAGTGGTACGCATTAACGACCTGTTATCCATAAAACGAGGTGCAGAGATGATTGGGAACGGTATTGGAAACGGAATTGGCGCGGATGAAACGGACGCGCCTCAAATCGAAACTCTGGGCCAGCGCGCAGACGCTCTGATTGCCGAATACACGGCAATGGGAAACCCCCTCACGAACATGAGCCTCGCGGCGAAACTGACGGGCCGTGCGTTCGAGCTGATCGGGGAAATGGCGCACCGCGAGGACGCGCTTATCAACGCGGTCGCAGCCATGGCGGACGCGGTGTCGAGGCAGGCCATCAGCCTGGAAAACTTCGACCGTGCGGCGCGGACCAAACTGGACGAACTGGAGGCGCTTATCAAAAGCCTGCCCACGCCAACGGAGTTGGACGAGGTTTTCGCGTCCCTGCGCGCCGATATCGAGGCGCTGACACCGTACAAGGACGAGGACGCGGGCGGCGATCCGGGCGGCGCATAGGGGCCGCTCATGCCAAATCTGGAAAAGGGAACGAAGGTCGCGGAAGTGCATTGCTACGCGTGCGGCAAGGTCGCGCACGTGAAGCTGAACAAGAACGGCAACGCATATTTTATCTGTCCTTGGCCCCGCGAAACGGACGGCGAGCCATGCAGTTTCCGTGCGTCATGGGGGCGCGCCGACTCTCAGACGATGCAACACCGCTACTTGGAAACGCGCGCGAAGAAGGAAACCGCAAACAATGACGAAACTCCCCCCATTGAAGGCGACACAGAGCGACGGCGACACGCCGAACCTCGACCATCTGCCGCAGTTCGCGACGGTGAGAACATCGACCTCGATCAACAGTTCTGGCGCTGACGACGGCTCGCACCTGGACGAGCTGCACGTGCCCGACCTCGATCACGGCGCGCCCGACCTGGATGCGCCGGTGTTCCTGGACGAGGACGGCAACCTACCCGCACCGGCACCCGAGCAAATCGACCGGGACGCCTTCTATGTGGTCTTTGAGACGTCCTTTGCGTTGCCTGGGCAAATCGTGCCCGACTTCGCACCCCTTGCCATCCAGGAGGGCGAGAAACAGGCCGCACGGGCCGCGTCCGATGCGATCTATGCCTTGCTGGAAATCTACTACCCGCGCGCACTCATGCCCGGATCAGAGACGCTTGCGCACCTTCTGGTGTGCGGCCCGTTCCTGGTCGGCAAGGCTATGGTTGTGCGCGGCATCATCCAGGCGCGCACTGCTCTTCCTTCAAGTCCTGCGCCTGGTCCACGTCGCCCCGCCTCGGCGGGGACACCAGAGGGGGGCGACGTGGTTCCTTTCCGCACCTATGAGCTGCCCGGCCAGCAAGGCTTTGCCTGATGAGCCGGGTCGGCATCTTTGGGGCGTCGGGGTCCGGTAAGAGTACCTATGTAAAGGGGGCCATAGGTAAGCGGGCGCGGGTGGTCGTGTTCGATCCGTTACAGGAGTATGCCGCGAAAACCACCGCCCACACCGTTGACCAGGTGCGAAGCCAAATGCGCGCCGACTGGACGGGGTTTCGCATCGCCTTTGTGCCGCAGGCGGGGCAGGAACCCCGCGCCCTGTCTCAGCTTTGCAAGTTCCTGATCACGGCCCAGGGCCGCTTCATTGCCGGTTACAGCGACAAGCGCCTGACGCTGGTGGTCGAGGAAATGAACCTCGCCTTTCCCGTCCACGGGGGCGACGACAAATGCCCCGGGTTCGCGGAAGTATGCTCACGGGGCCGTCATTTCGGAATCGACGTGTTCGGGGTGTCTCAGCGCATCGCAGAGGTGGGCACCCGGTTTCGGGGGAACCTGTCCGAGATTGTAATCCTGCGCCAGCAAGGCGCGCGCGATCTGAACACGGCGGTGCAGGAAAGCGGTGCAGCGGTCCAGGACGTGCGGGCGCTAAAAAACTACCAATATCTTACGGTCCAGGGCGGCGACGTTCGTAAAGGCACCGTGCGCCGCTCGCGCTGAAAATTCCTTACATAAGCTAGCCGGTTAGGTAGGTTTGATTTAGGCACCGAACTGCGCCTTTGTCCCTCGCGCATCGCATGGGGCAAGGCATGAATGGCATCGCAAAATCGGTCCTGATCGGCGTCGTATCTGGCGTGATCGTTTGGACCATCACGCGCCGACTGAGCCGCCCCAGGCAAGAACCTGGACACTGGGCTTAGGAGGCCATCCATGCAGACCAAGACACTCGCGAAACAAACAGCCGTTGTGACCGGCGGCGTGATCCTCGCAGGCTACCTGATGTATGCCATGCGCGATATCGGCTTCATTCGCGACGCACAGCGCGGCTACGGCGGCTAAGCCCGCCAGCTCACCCCTTTTCGATCTGAGAAACAGGAGGCCGCGACATGCGCCAAATTCAGAAAATCGCCACCCCCGGCTCTATCGCGGCGGGCCAGACCTCGACGTTCAACCTGCCTCTGGGTCCGACCTACCATCGGATTTATATCGAGCTGACGGCGGCAACCACCGGCAACACGCCCGTGCCCGTCGCCGCTGCCGATTGGGGCACATTCATCGACGATATCCGCCTGATCGTGAACGGGGATACCCGGATCGAGTGGAACGCGGTCGATCTGGTGGCGTTCAACACCTACAACGGCCAGACACCGGAGCCGGGCGTGCTGCCCATTTTCCTGTCGCTGCCGTGGATGCGAACGACCATCGGTGAGGACAGCACGGCCTACGGTACGGCGTCCGGTATGGCGTCCTTCACGCTTGAACTGGACATGAAAACCGGAATCGACATTGGCGTTCTGGAGGCGCGGGCCGTGGTCGATGAACCCCAGGCATGGGGCGCGCATCTGCGGGTGCAACGGTTCAACAAACAGTTTGGTTTGCAAGGCGACGTGGAAGTCTCGGACCTGCCGCTCGGGCCTTACAACATGCTCGGGATGCACATCAGCTCGGACGCCGTGGACAAGGTGGAGCTGCTGGCCAACAACGTGAAGATTTTCGACACGACAAAGCGCCTGCGCGACACACACCAGGGCATTATCGGCAAGGTGCCTCAGACCGGCTACACGCACATCGAATTGCTCGGCGAGAACCGCAATTCCGAAGCGCTGCCCATGCTTATGAACGATTTCCGGCTGACCATGGGTCTTACGTCCGACAACGTGCAGATGCGCCTCGCGGCGGTGTCTGTCCAGGGCGTGCAATAGGGGCGGCTACCGCACACGGCCACCCTTTCTAGCGCCCGGATCATGCTGATCCCTTTGTGATCCGGGCGCGCTTTTTTGGAGTTGATCCATGTTTTCATTCGGCAATCTGGCAGGTTCCCTCCCTACGGCCTCGGCAAGCGGTTTGTCGTTTGGTGAACCCGTCTATGACGACGCCATCCTGCGCGCCGCGCGCACCCGCGTGCCATCGACCGGCACGCCCACGGCGACACGCGCCGCCAATCGCCCCCCGTTGTCCTTTGGCTCTCTCGTGCCATCGGGCGGCACCACCGGGCCTTTTGAGCGCAACACGCGCCTGTCGCTGCCTTCGTCCGTTCCCCAGGGCAACACGTCGAACCTGTTCAACGTCAGTGACTTCCTGCGCACCGCCTCATTCGGCATCCCGGTGAATGACACCCGTGCAGATCGAGCCGTTTATGACGACGCAATCTTGCGATCTGCGCGCAATCCCGTACAGCCCATCCCCCAGGTTCACACGGCCACCATCGACGGCGGCGCGGGCATCTCTGGCGCGCTGAAACGCGCCGCACAGGACGTGCTTGCGGGCATCGGTAGCCGTGGGGACGGCGACGTTGTTCCGGTCGCCTTTGGCGGAACGCAGGGCGGCGACAACACTCTCCTCTACGTGGCGGGCGCGGCGGCGCTTGGGCTGGTGGCCTACTACGCCCTGTCGTGATCGAGCATCCGCCCCCGCTGCCACCGGCAAGTTCAACCCTACCGCCACCAGGAGGCCAACCCATGACAGCGGTCCCGCCAATTTCTCTAACCGGCGGCACCGCTGGACCTTCTGACGGCGCGGCCACCAGCTCGGGCGTCTCAGGCACGGGCGATCTTGTGTTCAAGGGCAGTTCCAACCGGGACAACAGCACCAGCCTACTTGCCCAGGCTGGCCCCATCATTATCGGAGTTGCGGCGATATGGTTCATAACACGGCGGAAGTAGTCGATTTCCCAGGCACGAAAGCACCTCGACCCAAGGTCGAGGTGCGCGGCGCGCCCTTTGACGCCCTGGTAATGCGCGACCTCTACGCAATCGCGGACATGGACGAAGCGCTTTTGCACGAGCTGGTGGTCGGCGAGATGGAAGGGCACTTTTCAGTCGGCGCGATCTACGTGGGCGAAGAACGTGTCGGGTCGATGATCTGGTCTTTCATGTGGGACGGCCCGGAGCGCATTTTCGTGTGTAACGCCCTGGCGGCGGAAACAGACGGCGACGTGAACCTTTTGGTCGATCTGGAAGCCATGTTTCGCAAACTCGCAAAGGGGCAGGAGTGCACACGGATGCGCTTTTGGACGCGCCGCCCTGGTCTGGTGCGCCGCTTTTCCAGCATGGGCTATGAGCCGCGATATGTGATGGAGCGCGCGGTGACATGAGCGGCGGCAAATCATCCTCGACCAACCAGACCAGCACCAACACAACCACGGTCGACGCAAAGCAGACTGCGGACGGCGAGGCTATTGTCGTTCGCAACGAAGGCGGCGACGTGGTGGTGAACAAGACGGCGGATGGTGCCTTTGTCCTGGGCGAGGCGGCGCTGACCTTCGCGGAGAACGTGGTCGAGGACAGCAACGCCACGACGCGCGCCGGGTTCCAGGAAAGCGCCAACCAGACCGCGCGGGCCATAGACGCGATTTCCCAGGGCTTTGACCAGGCGCTTTTGGAGGCGCGCGAGGACACGACGCAGCTCTTGCAGCAGGCCATGATTTTGGCGGCGGTTCTGGGCGGCGCATACATCGTTTTCGGGAGGCGCTGACCCATGCAGCTGCTACAGCCACAATTCAAAATCTTCACCCACACCGTTGCGCCCAATGCGCAATTGGAGGTGGCTCGGGCGGGCACATTCATAAACTGCCTGGAAGCCAATGGGCCGTTTCGCATGGCCTTGAATGACGGCGCGGCGACCGAGTTCAAGCCGGGCCTGGTCTACGACGCTTCGGTGCCTTTCGACCGCGTGCGACTGATCAACGACACCGGCACCGCCGTGACGGTCAAGCTGGCGATCGGCGCGGGCGGCGTGCGCGACACGCGCCTCGTTTTGGAGGCAAATTCGCTCACGACCCGCGAGGAATACAGCGCGGAAATCTTCGCGGATGCGACCAGGACAGTTGCCATCGGGAGCGTCGTTCAGATTTTGCCCGCTGACCCGCGACGGGAAACAATGGCGATTCTGAACGTGACCGACAATGACGACGCTCTTGGGTGGGTCAGACATGACAATTCGGCCATACGCGGGGGCCTGCCCATCGGTCCATTTGACGGCGTGAGCATCAACACCACGGCGGCGATCTTTGTCTATAATCCGTCGCCCGTCGCCATTGAGGTTTCGACCTTGGTGACGCTTCGGGAGGTTTAAGCCATGTCCATCTATTTGCGAGGCCAACGCGGCCCCGAGGGGCCACAGGGGCCGCAAGGCATCCCCGGCCCAAGCGGGGGCGCGCAAGGTGATCCTGGACCGCAGGGACCGGCAGGCGCGGACGGCCTGGGCGACACTGAGCAATCCGTTTTCCTGAAGGCATCCGGCGCGGGCAACAGCGTCGGCGGATGGAATAGCTTGGACGCGCACGCCGTCACTGTCACAACGCTGACCGAATCCGTGCCGACCGTGAAAGAGGCGTTGACCGTAACGGTTCCGGTCGCGGACGGCACCTCGCGCCTGGTCGAGGGTCGCACCTTCGAGGGCGATCTTGGGGGCCGTGCGATCACCGTCACCGGCTGGGCGAAATCGTCCGTCGCTGCCGACTTGCGGCTTTCGGTCTTTGTGGAACGCGAGGGCGAAGCAGAGCAGGAGCTGCCCAAGAACTACAGCGGCGCCACTGATCCGTTTACCCTGGGCGCGCAGTTTTTCGGGCGCGCCGTGCTACCTGCCAATGCGATCCGCGCACGCATCGAATTTACCCTCAGCGCGGGCGCGTCTGACACCACATGGCAGATTACCGACCTTGAAGGATCAGTGGAGCTTTCCGCGCCGGTCTACCATCGGCCCGCGACACCTGGTCAAATCAATCTCGCACGTCATGGCAAGCTCGGGCGATCCGCAGAGCGCGACACGGAAGCATGGCTTTCGGCATGGGGCGAGGTGGACGCGGCGGGTGGCGGGTGCCTGGAATTGCCCGCCGGTCGTTTTGAGATTGGCGAGCGCATCGACCTCACCAGCGACTACGGTATCGGCCACGAACGGGGCAACGCTTTGCGCGGCCCTGGTGGCGGCACTTGCACGCTCATTCTGCCGGGTTCTGACGGGCTTATGAACTGGACGCAGGCGAGCGCGCGCGACATCACTATGCACCTCGGCGGGTTCCACGTGCTTGCCGCTGCCGGGGGCGATGCTGGGACCATTTTTGCGTTCGATGCGGCCCCCGGCGGCGTGCATCATCACCGGGACATCGTGGCCCGTGATATCGCGATTGTCGCAAACGACACTGCCGACTATGTGACCTCGGCCATGCGCCTTCGCGGCATCCATCGCCCGCTTCTGGACAACGTGACTTGCACGAACGCTTTTGGTCCAACGATCACGCGGGACTTGTACCATCGCGGCGGCACGATCTTTGATCTTGAGGACTGCTATGCGCCGGTCCTTCGCGACTGCTACGCCTGGGGCGGTCAGCTCGGCTACCGCATGGTGGCAACCATCGACCCTGGCATGGAAGGCACACAGCTCACAGACTGCGTGGCGGAGTGTCTGAACGGCTTCCTGATCGACACCCTGGGCCAAGAACCGGGCGGCGTCATGCGCAACTGTCACGCCAACTATGGCGGCGACGGCGTGAGCGGCGTCGGGTACGATATCCGCAACCGTCGCCTGTTCCACATCGACGATTGCACGCCCTACCATATCGGCACCGGGCAAGGCACTGACATGCGCCTGCGCGGGTGCGAGGTTCTCGAAATCGACAACTTCACAAGCTGGTTTGACGACGACGACGATCTTCGCACGTCCGTCACCATCGACGGCACATGCGACCGCATCACCTTCAACACGCCGCGATTTGACGGCGGCGGGGCCGCAATGACGGTGGACAATGGCGCGACAAAAATCGCGATCAACAAGCCGCGTTTCAACGACCGGATCACGTCGCGCATCGTGGACAACGCCGCGCCCGGTGAGGTGGTTGTGCAGCACGCATCCCGACTGGGCATCATGGCGCGTCTTTCATCCGGCAACGTGGTGCCCGTGCCGGATCAGACAGCCACAAATACGACCTTCGATGAGGTTGTATGGGACTATGGCGGGTGGGGCGTTCCCGGCGATGGTCTTGTCGTGGTTCCTGACGGCTACGGTATCCGGTGGGTTCGCCTGTCGGCCAATATCGACTGGCAGAACAACAGCACCGGCATCAGACAGGCGTATTTCACGGTCGGCGCGGCGCGCGTCTCGGGCACTGCCGACATCATCCGGGACGGCGTGGGCCAGTCGGAAACGAACCTCACCAGCGGCCTGATACAGGTCGAGGACGGCGACGTGATCCGCCTCACGGTCATTCAGGACAGCGGCGCACAATTGAACATCATCGAAAGCGCGGCCACGTGGTTCCAGGTGGAGGCGGTAGACGGATGAGCAAGGGCGCGGACGCAATCGT
>CAYMMT010000113.1:0-9486 GCA_964391555.1 uncultured Rhodobacterales bacterium | reverse complement strand
ATAGACGTCGTGCAGCATGGCGAGGCGGTCGCCGACCAGGGGACGGTGGCGCCTGCGCATCTGCCTGCACGGTTGTTTGAAAGTGTCGCACATCGTGTCGGCCCGCCGGTCCATTTCCCGGTCTTACCCCTTCTGAACCCGAAGGAGGACGTAATGCCCCGCAGCGCCGAGCGCAACGCTTGGCGGCGCGATGTCCAACAGGTCTTTGGAGCAGGGGCCGGGGGCGACCTCGGGTGAAGGTCGTCGCACCGGTCGGATCGTGGTTTCCGGCGCGGCTGGCAAAGTGAGGTTTTCGTGGCGCGGCGCTCGATCGAAGGTCAGGCATGATTTTGGTCTTGAGTAGCCCGGGCCGCTTCGATAAGAGCCGCTCACCAAGTCATTGGCGTGCGGTCGTGGCGGAATTGGTAGACGCGCAGCGTTGAGGTCGCTGTGGGGTAACTCCCGTGGAAGTTCGAGTCTTCTCGACCGCACCAAATCATCCCGGATTGCGGAACCTCCGGGCGTTCCTCTGACTGCTTTTCAGCCCTTCTCGCCCTGTCCGCGGGCATAGATGTCTTCGTAGCGGATGATGTCGTCTTCGCCGAGGTAGCTGCCGGTCTGCACTTCGATGAGAACCATGGGGACCTTGCCCGGGTTTTCCATGCGATGCACGGCGCCGAGCGGGACGTAGACCGATTGGTTTTCCGACACCAGTGTCACCTCGTCGTCCACCGTGACCTTGGCGGTGCCCTCGACGACGATCCAGTGCTCGGCCCGATGAACGTGGGATTGGAGAGACAGGGCCGCGCCCGGATGGACATGAATGCGTTTGACCTGAAACCGGTCGCCGATCACGAGGCTCTCGAACCAGCCCCAGGGCCTGTGGTCCTTTGGAAAATTCGTGGCTTGCGGCGCGGACTTCGCCTTGAGCGCGGAAACCGCCTTCTTGACGTCCTGGGCCCGGGACATGTCGGCAACCAGAACGGCGTCGCTCATCGCGACGGCCATGATGTTCTTCAGGCCCACCCCGACCAGTTCGAGGCGGTCACTGTCTGACCGCAACAGGCTGGTTTCGCAGTCGATCGCCGTGGCCGCGCCGGTGGTCACCACGCTGGCTCCGTCCGCAACGGTCTCTCGCCAGATGGCGTCCCAGCCGCCGAGGTCGGACCAATCCCCTTCGAAGGCCACGACCGAGAGGTTCGAGGACTTCTCCATGACCGCGTAGTCGATCGAGATGTCCTCGGCCGCGGTCCAGCGGTCGGGATCAAGTCGCAAAAACCCGAGGTCAGCCTGTGCGTGTTCGACCGATGCGGCAACGGGCGGCACGAGATCAGGCGCATGGGCCTCGAACGCTGCGATGATATCGCAGGCCCGAAACAGGAAGATGCCGGCATTCCAAAGAAAGTTGCCGGCGGCCAGCATCGCCCCCGCGCGATCGGCGTCCGGCTTTTCGACGAACCGGGTCAGGGGGATGGGCGCCAGGCGCGCGGGCGGGCCGGAAAGCTCCAAATAACCATAAGCCGTTTCCGCATGGGTCGGAGAGACGCCAAAGGTGACGAGTTGCCCGTCCGAGACCGCCCCGAGGCCGGCTTCGATACAGTCCGCGAAGGCGGTGCTGTCAGGGATCAGATGATCGGAGGGGGTGACCAGCATCACCGTCTCGGGGTCTGACTGCGCCAGATAGAGCGCGGCGGCAAGTACCGCGGGGCCCGTGTTGCGGCCCTCGGGCTCAATGATGATGGCGCCCGGGTCGATCCCGATCTCGGCAAGCTGTTCCGTGACGATGAAACGGAAGTCCGAATTTGTCAGCACCACGGGCGCGTTGAAATCCGGGCCATTGGTGCGCTTGGCCGAGGCCTGAAACAGCGTCCGGTCGCCGATCAGCGGCACGAACTGCTTCGGATAGGACTTCCGGCTCAGCGGCCAGAGCCGCGTGCCCGAGCCGCCGCACATGATAACGGGAGTAATCTGAGCCATGGTCGTTTCCGGTATTGGAACTCTGCCACGCATGATTGTCAGCAACACAATCGGAAGGAAAGGTGTTGCCGCGTCAAGGATCGGATCCGGCTTCGCGGGGCGGGCGCACTGTGCGGTGATCGGCCATTGCGGGTGGGGCGCGAACCGGGCAACATTAACGATGCTGCCGGGTTTCCGGTGTTGTTTGAGGAAACCTGACGTGTCCCGACTGATCGTCTACTACGCCCATCCCGGCCAGCGATACAGCCGCGCCAATTCGGCGATGGCCAAGGTCGCGCAACAGATCGAGGGCATCTCGATCGTCGACCTGTACGCGGAATATCCGCGTCACGGCGTGAACGTTGACCGCGAGCAGCAGCGACTGCTGGACCACGACGTGATCCTGTTCCAGTTTCCGCTCTACTGGTATTCCACGCCATCCT
This sequence comes from uncultured Rhodobacterales bacterium, assembly GCA_964391555.1. Taxonomy (GTDB): domain Bacteria; phylum Pseudomonadota; class Alphaproteobacteria; order Rhodobacterales; family Rhodobacteraceae; genus JAMWZF01. The sequence goes on along the minus strand of CAYMMT010000113.1, from coordinate 7,108 downwards.
TGGTCAAGGAATGGCAGGACCTCGTTCTCGAACACGGCTTTGCCTATGGCTCGGGCGGAACCCGGCTTGCCGGAAAGACGATGATGTTGGCGCTGACGGCCGCGGGTCCGGTCGAGGCCTACACCCACGAGGGTTACCAGCACTACCCATTGCGCACCTTCCTGACGCCGCTTGAGCAGACGGCGCGTCTCTGCAAGATGCATTTCCCCGCACCTTATGTCCTGCATTCGTCCTTGCAGGCCGAAGAAGGGGGGGAGATTGCCGATCATGCCAAGGGGTATGGTCAGCTTCTCGAGGCAATTCGGGATGATCGCTACGACTTTGCGGCGCCGGGTGCGGACGGGATCGTGACATTTGAGACATTGCCGATTTCGGCCGCGACGACGGAGGCGAGCGCCTGATGACCGATTTCCTGCTTCTTGCGTTTACCTTCCTTGTCGCGGGCGTGGTGGCGGTGCCGATCGCCTCGCGGTTGGGACTGGGGTCTGTGCTTGGTTACCTCATCGCGGGTATCGTCATCGGGCCGTTTCTGGCGGCTCTCGGCGTCGATATTGTCTCCATCCAGCATTTTGCGGAATTCGGTGTCGTGATGATGCTGTTCCTCGTGGGGCTCGAACTGGAGCCGAAGATGCTCTGGGAAATGCGCGCCAAACTCCTGGGCCTGGGCGGGCTGCAGGTCGGCCTGACCATGGTCGCCGTCGCGGGCGTGGCGTTGGCGCTGGGACAGGCGTGGACCATCGCATTGGCCATCGGCATGGTCATGGCACTGTCGTCCACGGCGATTGTCCTGCAAACGCTTGGCGAAAAGGGCCTGATGAAAAGCGACGGCGGCGAGGCAAGCTTTTCCGTCCTGCTTTTCCAGGACATTGCCGTCATTCCGATGCTTGCGCTCTTGCCGCTGCTGGCAATGCCCGAACTCATGGACATGGCGCCGGACAGTGCCGCCCAAGCGGCTGATACACACATCGAAGAGACCCTTGCCGCTGAGCAGGGGAACGCCAGCAGCGATGATCATGGGACGGAAGCCGGAGACGCCGCGGAAGAAGATCACGGCAGCGGACTGAGCCTCGTCGATGGGCTCAATGGCTGGCAGACCGCGCTGGTGACCGTCGCCGCGATTGCCGCGGTTGTCCTTGGCGGGGCCTATCTGACCCGGCCCTTGTTCCGGTTCATTGCAACGGCAGAATTGCGCGAGCTCTTCACCGCAACCGCATTGATGGTCGTTGTCGGCATCGCCCTGTTGATGTCGCTGGTGGGACTTTCCGCGGCGCTGGGCACGTTCCTCGCCGGTGTGGTGCTGGCGAATTCCGAATACCGGCACGAGCTGGAGAGCGATATCGACCCGTTCCGGGGGCTGCTCCTCGGTTTGTTCTTCATGACCGTTGGTGCGCTGATCGACTTCGAATTGCTGTCCGGCAACTTCGTCACGATCATCGGTCTGAGCCTCGGGCTGATCCTTCTGAAGGCGGGCATTCTCCTGATCCTCGCGCGCATCTTCAACGTGACGGGTTCCGACAAGTGGCTGTTTTCCCTTGGTCTGGCGCAGGCGGGTGAATTTGGCTTTGTCCTTCTGACCTTCACCACTGCGAATGACGTCATTCCGCAGAGCATTGCCGATCAACTCCTTCTCATCGTCGCGATCTCGATGCTGCTCACGCCCGGGCTCTTCATCCTCTACGACCGGGTGATCGTGCCCCGCTACAACCAGGAGCAGGAGCAGGAGGCCGACGAGATCGACGAGACGTCGGAAATCATCATCGCCGGCCACGGCAAGGTCGGCGGGATCGTCAACCGGATGCTACGTGCCGCGGGACACACGCCCACGGTGCTCGACTATTCCGCCAATCAGCTCGAAATGCTGCGCCGTTTCGGTTTCAAGGTCTTCTTTGGCGATGCCACGCGTCCCGACATGCTGCACGCCGCCGGCATCAGCGAGGCGAGGATGCTGGTGATCACCATCAGCGAGAGGGAAAAGATTACGGAGTTGGTCCGGCACGTCGCCCACTCCTATCCGAACGTCCATATCATCGCCCGTGCCGTGACCCGGGACCATGTCTACGAGCTTTATGCTGCCGGGTGCCGCGACATCATTCGCGACACCTTCGACAGTTCGGTCCGAATGGGCCGTTCCGCCTACGAAGCGCTTGGTCAGCACCCCTTCGAGGCCGAGAAGATGGCGCAGGCCTTTGTCGAGGATGACCGGCAAGCGCTGATCGAACTGGCGGAACTCTATGACGAGAATATCCCCAGTTCACAGAACGCACCCTATCTGGCGCGGGCCAAGGAACTCATGGCGGAACGCGAGGCCCAGATCACGGGGCAGGGGCGGGCCTTTGCCGCGAGGACCGACCGCGGCTGGTCGCCGCCCGGTCTCAAGGACGTCGAGACCGAGGCCAGGGCGGCCGGAGAATAACCGTGGCCGACGCGAAACCCGCGGAGAGCAAGGCGGTCTTCCTCGAAGGCAGCCTGATGCGGCATGTCTCCGTCATGTCGTTCACTGCCAGCGTCGGCCTGATGGCCATGTTCGCGGTCGACTTCGTGGACATGATATTCATCTCGATGCTGGGCAACGACGCGCTGGCGGCCGCCGTGGGCTATGCGGGCACGCTGCTCTTCTTCACGAATTCGATCAACATTGGTCTGTCGATTGCCGCGGGCAGCCTCGTGGCAAGGTCGATCGGGGCGGACAAAAAGTCGGAAGCGCAGGAATACGCGACCTCGGTGGCGATCTTCGGGGCGCTGACCGGGATCCTGATCCCCGTGCTGATGTGGACGAACCTCGAGTCCCTGTTCCGGCTGCTGGGGGCGGAGGGGGAGGCACTCCGACTGGCCGTTCGGTATACTTCGATCATCCTGCCGACCATGCCGGTGATGGCGGCGGCCATGGTCGGCATGGCGGTTCTCCGGGCCTATGGCGACGCCCGACGGTCGATGTTCGCGACGCTTTACGGCGGCATCGTCAACGCCATCCTCGACCCCATCCTGATCTTTGGACTGAGCCTTGGGCTCGATGGCGCCGCCATAGCGTCGGTCGCGGCGCGACTGACCATGTTGATCGTCGCCCTGTCCCCGGCGATCCGCGTCCATGACGGCTTTGCCAGGCCGGGCCTCAGGCTCGTGGTCCGCGATTTTGCGCCCGTCAGCGCCATCGCCATGCCTGCCGTTCTGACCAACGTCGCCACGCCGGTCGGCAATGCCATCGTCACGCGGGAAATCGCGAGCTACGGCACGGATGCCGTCGCCGCCTATGCCATCATTGGTCGTCTGACGCCTGTTGCGTTTGCGGTGGTGTTTGCCTTGTCGGGCGCAATCGGTCCGATCGTGGGCCAGAACTTCGGGGCCGGACAGTTCGATCGGGTCAAGGGCGCGTTCATCGCGGGCCTCAAGTTCATCGGTATCTACACGGTCGTGATGGCGACGCTCCTGTTCCTGGTGCGCTCGCCCTTGGCGAACCTGTTCGAGGCGGAAGGGCTCGCCCGGTCGCTCATCTATCTGTTCTGTGGGCCATTGGCGCTGGCCGCATTTTTCAACGGCACGATTTTCGTGGCCAACGCGAGCTTCAACAACCTCGGGCACCCGATGTATTCCACGGCGATCAACTGGGGACGGAACACTCTGGGCATGCTGCCCTTCGTGCTGGTCGGATCCTATGCCCTCGGTGCGGCAGGCGTGCTCATCGGGCAAGCGCTGGGCGGCGTCGTCTTTGCCGCCGTTGCAGCGTGGCTTGCGTTGCGGGTCATGGACGGGTTGGAGCGGCCCAAGCCCGTCGATCCGTTTGTTCGACAGCGCCGGTTGCACATGCTGTTTGGTCAGGGCCGCTGGTAATATCCTTGTGCCCGGGGAGGGCCTGACATGACAACCAATGCCGAGTTCAAGGCGAAGCTCACATCCCGCGACCCTTTGCTGGGCGCGTTTTTCAAGACGCCCCATCCGATTCTGGTGGAAATACTGGGGCGCACGGGCATCGATTTCATTGTGGCTGATGCCGAACACGCGCCGTTCGATCGTGCCGGGATCGATACCTTGCTCATCGCCGCGCGCGGCGTGGGCTTGCCGGTGATCGTGCGGGTTCCGACGCGAGGCCCTGACTGGATCGGGTTCGTGCTGGATGCCGGGGCCGCCGGCGTCATGGTGCCCCACGTCAATTCGGTGGACGAGGCGCGGGCCCTTGTCGCGGAATGCCGCTATCGTCCGGGGCACCGGGGGTTCGCGGGGACGACACGGGCCGCTGACTACGCCGGTCGGACGCTGACCGAGCAGCTGACCAGTCCCGAGGCCGAAGTCAGCCTCATCTGCCAGATCGAGGAACCCGCGGGCGTCGCCGCCGCCGCCGAGATGGCCGCGGTCGACGGGGTCGATGCGCTGTTCGTCGGACGGGCCGATCTGGCAGTGGCCTCCGGCCGGGACAATTTCTTTGCACCGGAGGTCATCGAAGACACCAACGCCGTCCTCGGAGTGTCGGGGGCCGCCACGGGGCTCTATTGTGCGCCGACCGAAGAGCTCGCGCCTTTCCGTGCCGCCGGGGCGTCCCTGTTTGTCGTGGGGTCGGAGCACACGTTGATGACCACAGCCGCGGCGGCGCTGCGGGCCCGATTTGATACGGAAACCTGACCTGATCGGGGCATCGCGGCTTTAGGGAAACTCGCCCGGGCTCCGCCCGGTACTGGCCTGGAACATGGCCATCAGGGCGCCGTCCTCGATGTCTTCACCACCGAGCACCGTGCGGACCATCTCTTGCGAGGCCGGTTGCTCGGTCGTGTTGTCCTTTTCGATCCCCTCCTGCCGCGGCTCGCCCCGGATGGACCGCAAGACCTGCACCAGATGGGACAGGCTGGCAAAGACGCGGTACCAGAACGGCCCACCCAGACCGATCAGAACACCACCGAGCAAGGTCCCGAGGAGCCACGGCACGAAGGCCGCCCGCTCGGCGCCGCCGCCCGGACAATTCTGGCGGACAAGGTCCAGAAGGCAGCTTCTGGGAGAGAATGGGTAGAGCTGCCAACCGATCGGCAGTTCGAGGTCAACGGCAAGTCCATCGATATCCGCAGCAACCGTTTCAAGGTCGGTTCTGAGATCGGAGATGGACTGCGTGACGTCCGCTTGGTTCGAGTCGTCGTCCGGCGCGGTGTCTGGCGCCGGGGCCGGCAGCGCCTCCAGGACCGCGACCAGACGGTCGTTTGCCGCTGTGAACCGGGCTTCGGCATTCTCGCCCCTTTCGATCAGAGCGGCGCTGAATTGCGGGTTCTGCTGAAGGTGCTGAAACAGCCGGATCGCATCGATGTTGAACGCGAAGGCAAACGCAATCGACAACACCATGGTCGTGGCCTGCGCATGTTTGCGGAATACTTCGTTGGAGGCGGCGACGTACCGCTCGAAGCTCATGGTCAGGGTCCGCAATGCCAGTTCTTCGCCACTTCTCGCGATCTCGAGACCCACATCCGTCTTGGCAAGTCGCTGGATGAAGGAGTAGGTCGACAACCGCTCCACACGCGTCGCCTCCTTGGCACCCGGAATGAGCGCCCTCAACAATCGGGCAAGCCAATGAAACCAACTGATCGGTTTGCCGAGGGTTTGATTGAGGGTGAGTGTATCGAACGCCTCAAGGACCTGTGCGTCGTACGCCCCCTCAACCAGGACGCTTTCGGTGGTCGGCGCAATGTCCGACGGCTGGCTGGTGGCCTTCCGGGCCAGGTTTCGGGCCTGCCTTTCGGCGAGACGCGCGTTCTCAGCCGCCTTCTCTGCATTGGCCGCTGCCTGTTGAAGCTGCGCGTCATCGCCGTTTCCGGCGGCCTTGTCCGCCAATTCCCTTGCCGAAATGGCGGCGTTTTCGGCGTCTCTCGCTTGTGTTTCCAGATCACTGTGCCGGAGGGCCGCGAGGGCCCGGATCGCCGTTTGGTCCACCCCGGTCAGCAGCTTTCCGGCATTGACCCGATTGACGACCGATTCAAACCACGTCGGGGCACCGTGTTCCGCGCTTTGCCGAGCAAACCGCAGGACGGTGGGATCCTCCTTCAGGAACCGCAGGACGGAGCTTGCGAGGAATTTCGACCTCGCCGATGTGATGCGCAGGTAACCCTCGGTCAGACCGGTTATCGCCGTCGAAAAGACGATCATGAGGACAGCGAATGCTGCGGCGGCCGAAAGAATTGTCATGGATGCCCCCAACCAGAACGGCTGGCAGTTAACACAATCCTAGGTTTACCAAAAGTAAAGGGCGCCATCGCTGGCGCCCTTTGAAATCGTTAACTACGGTCGAGGTCAGCAGCTGTAATAGAGCTTGAATTCCATCGGGTGCGGTGTGTGCTCGTAGGCGTAGATCTCTTCCCACTTCAGCTCCATGTAGCCTTCGAGCTGGCTCTTGGTGAAGACGTCACCGGCCAGAAGGAAGTCGTGATCGGCCTCCAGAGCCTCCATGGCTTCACGCAGGGACGCGCAGACCGTGGGGATGCCTTCAAGCTCTTCCGGCGGCAGGTCGTAGAGGTCCTTGTCCATGGCTTCGCCGGGATCGATCTTGTTCTTGATGCCGTCGAGGCCGGCCATCAGCAGCGCCGAGAAGCAGAGGTAGGGGTTTGCCGCCGGGCCGGGGAAGCGGGCTTCCACGCGCTTGGCCTTCGGCGATTCCGCCCACGGGATCCGGACACAGCCAGAGCGGTTGCGCGCGGAATAGGCGCGCAGGACCGGGGCTTCGAAGCCGGGGATCAGCCGCTTGTAGGAGTTCGTGGACGGGTTGGTGAAGGCGTTCAGCGTCTTGGCGTGCTTCAGGACACCGCCGATGTACCACAGGGCCTCATCAGACAGGTCGGCATACTTGTCGCCTGCAAAGAGCGGCTTGCCGTCCTTCCAGATCGACATGTTCACATGCATGCCGGTGCCGTTGTCGCCAGCGATCGGCTTGGGCATGAAGGTGGCCGACTTGCCGTAGGCCTGCGCCACGTTGTGGATCACGTACTTGTACTTCTGAAGTTCGTCGCCCTGCTGCACCAGCGGCTTGAAGATCAGGCCAAGCTCGTGCTGACAGGACGCCACCTCGTGGTGGTGCTTGTCGACGGTCATGCCCATGCGCTTCATGGTCGACAGCATCTCGGACCGGATGTCCTGACCATCGTCG
>CAYMMT010000112.1:0-9534 GCA_964391555.1 uncultured Rhodobacterales bacterium | reverse complement strand
CATTGGCGGCGAGGTGATCGACCCACTCGATGATCGGGCCTGCGTCAAAGGCAAACTGCGTGGCCAGCGCCATCCTGGCGTCCGTGGTCTCAGAGAATTTCTGCTTCCACCGCAGCGCATCCTCGACATTCTGCATGCCGCCCTTGGGGTCGATGTCCTTGTTGCCCTCGGGGTGACCGGCCACGTGCAGGCGCTGGAAATCGCCAAAGAGGCCGGTTTCGAGCAGCTGCATAGAGCTGTCGAACTCACCCTTCGGCGTGTCGACCCCACCGGCGAGGATCAGGCCCTCGCGCACGTTCGCCTCACCCTGATAGCGGGCGATCCAGTCCGCCAGCATTGCCTTGTCGGCGATGATGCGCGCCGGAAAATGCGGCATGACCTCAAAGCCTTCGTCCGCAATCCGACGCGCTGTGGCGACCATGTCCTCGATCGCCGTGCCGTCAATATGGGCGATGTAGACACGGGTGCCACGGGGCAGGATGGCGCGGAAATCGTCCACCTTTTCGGCGGTCCGCGGCATCACCTCGATGGAGTAACCAGCCAGAAAGCCTTCGAGATCGCCGGAGGCCGGGGCGGGCGCGTCCTTGCGCCGGAAGTTGAGCAGAGCCATCAAAGCCTCCTTTAGCCGCGCCGGGGTCACGCCCAGCCGTCGTTGGAAATCAGCGCCTTGATCCGGTCGCTGTCGTAATCGGTGTCGAGCTTTGCCAGCCACGCCTCCGCCACCTCATCGTCGGTGCCTTCGGCTTCAAACGGCTCACCCTTGCGCCACTCTGCCAGATAGTCATCCGTTCCGGCGGCGCCAGTCTTCATGGCGGCCCGGTCGATGGCCTGCTCGAAGCGCTCGGGCAGGGGGCGCTTGGCCGCGCGCCGGCCTTTGCCGACAATGACCTGCGCCGGGATATCGCGCCAATAGACTATGGTGACTTGAGCCACAGGTGACCTCGCAGACGTTATTGGCACCGTTTACGACGGCAGCGCGACCGGAAACGTGTCAATTTCGACATGCGCCGCGACGCTCGCGACTTTGGGGCGGGCGAACGATGGTAGAGGGACCCTTCAGGTGAGCCCTCAGCCTTACCAGAAATGCGATGAGTCGCGGGCACTGGCCGCTTGCCTGAAACGCAGCGCGTGCCTATCATCTGGTTAACTCGAAATCGGAGGGCGTGTCAGATGGCGCCCAGGCGTCCCAAAGGTGCGGGCGCATTCCCAAAGGCGGTCGAAAGCCCCGCGCCAAACCCGCCGGATCCGGACACGCTCTATGCGGCGCTGGATCTGGGCACAAATTCGTGCCGCATGCTGATTGCCCAGCCGAAGGGCAACCAGTTCCACGTGATCGACAGTTTCTCGAAATCCGTACAGCTGGGGCAGGGGCTCGAACGCACGGGCCGGCTCGGTCGCGCCGCGATGGGGCGGACCATCGGCGCCATGCGGATCTGCATGCAGAAGTTGCGCCGCCACAACGTCACCCGGATGCGCCTTGTCGCGACAGAGGCGTGCCGACGCGCCCACAACGGCAATCGGTTCATGTCGCAGGTCCGGCGTGAGACGGGACTAAAGCTCGAAATCATCGAACCCGAGGAAGAGGCGCGCTTGGCGGTTGTCTCCTGCGCGCCGCTTGTCTCGACCAAGACCGAGCAGCTTTTGGTGGTCGATATCGGCGGTGGCTCGACCGAACTGGTGTGGATCGAGCTTTCGCACGTGCCCCGCGCCGAGAGGCCCAAGGCGATCATGCGCTTGCATCAGGGCTTCAAAGCCGATCCGGGGCCGTTCCCGGCGGCCAAGGTCGTGGACTGGATCAGCGTGCCGTTGGGCGTGGCGACGCTCCGCGACCAGTTCCGCGATGTGGAGGACGACAGCGCGCGGTTTGCGCTGATGTCGTGGTTCTTTGAGGAAAACCTCGCCGATTTCACGCCTTACGCCTCCGAACAGGCCAAGGACGGGTTCCAGATCATCGGCACCAGCGGCACGGTCACGACCGTCGCGGCGAGTCATCTGGGCCTGCGCCGCTACGACCGGAACAAGGTCGACGGACTGCGCATGACCTCCGACCAGATCGATGCGGTGATCCGCGATTACCTGACCCTCGGTCCCAAGGGCCGCCGCGCCGACCCGCGCATCGACAAGGACCGGCAGGCGCTCATCATGTCCGGCGCCGCAATCCTGCAGGCGCTGATGCGCATCTGGCCCACCGACCGTCTGACCGTGGCCGACCGGGGCCTCCGGGAAGGTCTGCTCTACAGCCAGATGAGCGCGGACGGGGTTCTGGAAGACGGCCCGTATTGAGGATGGCATGACACGCTGGACGATCCTTGCGGTTCTGTTCGTGGCGCGCATGGGGATGGCGGCGCAGTTTCAGCAGGTGGCGGCGCTCTCCCCGTTCATGGCAGAGCTTTACGGCTTTGACCTCGCCACCATCGGGCTGCTGATCGGGCTTTACCTGCTGCCCGGCGCGGTCGTGGCGATCCCGGGCAGTACGCTTGCGGCGCGGGTCGGCGAAAAGAGGATCGTGGCGTGGTCGATGGTGGTGATGGCGCTGGGCGGCGCGCTGATGGCCTCGCGGCCCGAACTGGCGTGGCAGATCACCGGGCGGCTTCTGGCGGGGTCGGGTGGCGTGGTGCTCAACATCGTCATGACCAAGCTTCTCGTGGATTGGTTCGCGGGGCGTGAAGTGGCCACGGCGCTTGCGATCTTCGTGAATTCGTGGCCGGTCGGGATCGCGGCGTCCTTGCTTGTCCTGCCTCCGATGGCTGAAGCCGCCGGTCTGATCGCGGCGTCCTGGCTTGTTGTCGGGGCCGTGGTGGTGGGCTTCGTCCTGTTTGCAATGACCTATCACCCCCCGCCGGGGTTGGTGGCCAGGGCGCCCGTCGGCGGAACGCCGGTCGCCCTGCCATATCCTCCCCTGATCTTTGCCGGGCTGATCTGGGCGTTCTACAACACCGCTTTGGCGATGGTGTTCAGCTTTGCGCCGACCGTTCTGACCGGGGTCGGCTGGGACGTGGCCCAGGCGGCCTGGGTCGTGGGGCTTTTCATGGTGGTCTTCTCGCTAGCCCTGCCGCTGGGCGGCATCGTCGCGGACCGGTTCGGGGCGGGTGATCTGGTGATGGCGGTGTCCTTCCTGAGCTTTGCGGTGCTGGTGCCGCTGATGATGTCCTTCAGCGGTTCGGTCGCGTTGGTGACCGTGCTGCTGGCCGTGACGGGCGGCCTCTTTGCGCTGGCTGCGGGGCCGATCATGGCGTTGCCGTCAGAAGTGCTGTCGCCGGACGCGCGGACATTCGGCATGGGTGTCTTTTTCACGATCTACTATGTTGTGATGGCAATCGCGCCCCGTCTGGCGGGAGGTGCGGCAGACCGGATGCAGGATCCGGCGCTGACGCTCTGGGTCGGGGCGGCGGCGAGCGCGATCTGCTGGGGGTTGCTTGTCGCGTTTCGCCGGACCGTGAAACAGGACAGTTGAAAGACCATGGAACAGACCACGCCACCGCCGGAAGTCGCATTTGCCACCGACCGTCTCACGGTCGCACCCTTGGTGAGGACCGGGGACCGGATCGCCGCGACGGCACGGATCGTGACGCGGGCCGTGACGGAGCATTTGCCGCCGCGCCTGCACGTTGACGGCGCTGTCGATGCTGCGGCTTGGCTGGATCTGCTGTGCGAGGGCGGCGCCGTCTGCAGTGTGGAGCAGGGAACTGACATGGTCGGCTTCCTCACCCTGCATTGGGAGGGCCCGCGGCACCTGATGATCGGCTATTTGCTGGGAGAGACGGTCTGGGGGCGCGGACTGGCCTCGGAGCTCGTGTGCGGGCTGGTCCGGCATCTGGACGACATCGGCTGGCATGGCCGCGTGACCGGCGGCGTCGATATCGACAACCCGGCCTCCGCGGCGGTCCTCAGAAAGGCGGGCTTCGCCCCCGATGCGGGCGGCCCGGAGGGCACCGCGTTCTACAGTCTGGTGATCGCGCCGCCCCGGGCTTCTCTCTGACCGCGCTCTGGGATAGGACGGCGCCCATGCCAAGGAAAAAGAACACATCCGGTCGGGGCCAGCGGGACCTGACGGTCAAGGTCAAGACGGCACGGGGGCGAAAGCTGTCCTCGACATTGTGGCTGCAGCGGCAGTTGAACGACCCCTACGTGAAGCGGGCGCAGGCCGAAGGGTACCGGGGGCGCGCGGCCTTCAAGATACTGGAACTGGACGACAAATACCGGTTCCTCGTGCCGGGAGCGCGGGTTGTGGACCTTGGTTGCGCGCCCGGCGGATGGGCACAGGTGGCGGTGCGACGGGTCAATGCCATGGGCGAGAAGGCGGGCAAGGCGCAGGGCCGTGTGCTGGGCGTGGACCTGCAAGAGGTCGAGCCCCTCGCAGGGGCAGAGTTCCACGTGCTCGACTTCATGGAGGACGGCGCGGACGAGCAGGTCAAGGCGTGGCTCGGTGGCAAGGCCGATGTGGTGATGTCCGACATGGCCGCCGCGTCGTCGGGGCACAAGCAGACCGACCATCTGCGCATCATCGCGCTCTGCGAGGCGGCGGCGGAACTGGCGTTTGACGTTCTCGAAGAGGGTGGGACATTTGTGGCCAAGGTTCTGGCCGGCGGCGCGGAGGGATCGCTTCAGACCCTGCTCAAGCAGCGGTTTGCCAAGGTCGCGAATGTGAAGCCTCCGGCAAGCCGCCAGGATTCCTCCGAGAAATTCGTGGTTGCAACCGGCTTTCGCGGCTAGGCGTGCGCCACAAGAAGCCAGCGCTCCCATCCGGCATTGCCCTTCCCACGGGCTCGGGCCATGGTCCCGACCCGAGGAGCCGCGAAAGGGAGGCCGCCCATGACCCATATTCTTGCCATCGACCAGGGCACGACATCGAGCCGCGCGATCATATTCGACGCCGCATTGAACATCCTGGCCAGTGCGCAGGAGGAGTTCCCCCAGTACTTTCCGCACTCAGGCTGGGTGGAACATGATCCGGAAGAGATTTGGACCAGTGTCCTGTCGACCTGCCGCGCGGCGATTGCGAAGGCGGGGCTGGAGGCCGGCGACATCGCCACCATCGGCATCACCAACCAGCGCGAGACCACCGTCGTGTGGGACAGGGACACGGGCCGTGCCGTTCACAACGCGATCGTCTGGCAGGACCGGCGTACGGAGCCGTTTTGCGCCGAGTTGCGCAGCGAGGACTTCGAGGAAGAGATTTCCTACCGCACGGGCCTGTTGGCCGACCCGTATTTCAGCGGCACCAAATTGCGCTACATCCTGCAGGAACATCCGCCCGGCAAACTGGCCTTCGGAACCATCGATGCCTTTCTGATCTGGCGGCTGACCGGCGGGGCGGTCCATGCGACCGACGCGACGAACGCCGCCCGCACGATGCTCTACAATATTCGGGAGGGCGACTGGGACGAAACGATCTGTGGCCGGTTCGGCATCGACCGGGCGCTTCTGCCGGAGGTGCGGGACAGTGCCGGGGATTTTGGCACGACGACGCCGGACCTGTTCGGCGCGGCGATCCCGATTCGCGGCGTGGCCGGCGATCAGCAGGCGGCCACGGTCGGGCAGGCCTGTTTCGAGCCGGGTATGCTGAAGTCCACCTACGGCACCGGCTGCTTTGCCTTGCTCAATACCGGCGACAAGCTCGTGCAGAGCCGCAACCGCCTGCTCGGGACCATTGCCTATCAGCTTGACGGCAAGGTCACCTATGCGCTCGAAGGGTCGATTTTCGTGGCCGGAGCGGTTGTGCAATGGCTGCGCGATGGGCTGAGGATCATCGATGCCGCTCCGGAAACGCAAGCGCTCGCCGAGGCGGCTGACCCCGGGCAGGAGGTCTATCTCGTTCCGGCCTTCACCGGGCTCGGCGCTCCCTATTGGGATGCCAACGCACGCGGCGCGGTCTATGGCCTGACCCGCAACACCGGACCGGCCGAGATGGCGCGCGCCGCGCTCGAAAGCGTCGGGTTCCAGACCCGCGACCTGCTGGAAGCGATGCGTTCCGACTGGTCAGGTGCCGCTGACAGCGTGCTGCGCGTGGACGGCGGCATGAGCGCCAGCGACTGGACCATGCAGTTCCTCGCCGACATCATCGGCGCCCCGGTCGATCGACCGAAGGTGGTCGAGACAACGGCGCTCGGCGCGGCGTGGCTGGCCGGTCACGCCGCCGGCGTCTGCGCGGACCAGCGGAGTTTCGCGGCGGATTGGGCCCGCGACACCCGATTTGAACCGGGTATGGCCGACGCCTTGCGGGATATGCGCTACGCCGGATGGCGCGATGCCATCGGGCGTACCCTGACGCGGAGCTAACCCCGGCCCTTGGGGTGAGCCGCGGTATAGACGTCCATGAGCCGGGCGGCATCCACCGCGGTATAGCCCTGCGTGGTGGACAGGGAGGCGTGTCCCAGCAGCGACTGAATGGCGCGCAAGTCCCCGCCGGCGCTCAATAAATGCGTGGCGAAGCTGTGTCTCAAGGCGTGAGGTGTCGCCGAGGCGGGCAGACCCAGCTGCAAGCGGGCCTTCTCCGTCACTTTCTGGATCGCGCGCGGGCCAAGAGGTCCGCCCCGGACCCCGCGAAACAACGGCGTGCCGGGTGACAAGTCATGCGGGCAATGGTTGCGGTAGTCTTCGACCGCGGCACGCGCGGCTGGCAGAACCGGCACCATGCGCTCCTTGCCGCCCTTGCCGCGAATGCGCAGGCTATCGGCGAGCGGGGCGTCCTCGGCGTTCAGCGACAGCGCCTCGGAAATGCGCAATCCGCAGCCATAGAGCAGGGTCACGACCGCGAGATCCCGTGCCGCGACCCACGGCTGACTTGCCTGGACCTCGACTTGCGCCAGCATGGCCGCGGCGGCGTCCTTTTCGAGGGGGCGCGGCAGGCGAGGTTTCAGCTTCGGGGCGCGGGCCGACAAAACGGCCGTGGCGTCAAACCCGTCGCGATCCGACAGCCAGCGGTAGAAGCTCTTGACCGCCGACAGGGCCCGGGCGAGCGACCGGGCGGACAGCCCGCGCCCGCGCTCGTGCGCCATCCACGAACGCAGGTCCCGTTGACCAATGCGGCGCAGCGCGGCGACGCCCTCCGCACCGCCATCGTGCCGGGCCACGAAGCCGAGGAACCCGGTCACGTCCTGCCGGTAGGCCTCGATCGTGTTGGCGGAGGCGTCCTGTAGGCCGCGCAGGTGATCCAGCCAGTCTGACAAGGCGTCGGCCTGACCGGGTGTGATTGCTGTCAGCCCAGCCAACGTCGCATGGCGCGCTCAAAGACGCTTCCAAAAAATGCAAGAAGGTCAGTACCTTGCTGCGGAGTAAAGATGTGGGGATCTTCGGACCCCATGACCAGAAGTCCCGGGGACTTGTCTTCGCCGAAGTCGAGCTTCAGCAGGGCCTCCGACCGGATATAGGCGGATTTGTCGCCGTAGAGGTTTTCATCGGCGTCGTGACACTGCCGCAGGGTGACACTGCGGGACGGCAGGTTGCGGCCCTTGGTGATATAGCTGTCGATGAAGCCGGCGTGGGCGACGTGCAGCACCTCACCCAACCTCTTCAGGGTGCTGTCAGGCGCGGTCTGGTCGCTTTCCAGAACCAGCCGCATCGCATCGACCCGCAGGATGTCCGCCACGTCCCCTCCCAGATCCTTCAGGAAGGGCTCGAATTCGGTGGCATCCATCATGCGCAGGACGGCCCGGTGGATCTGATTGGTCCCGGCGAGATTCTCATAGGCCGCGGCGATGACGTTGCGGTGAGTGTCCTCAAGCCTGTCGAGCCGGGCCTCCAGCCGCTCCATGGCAATGCCGCGCAGGTCGACGATATTGCTGCCCATGGTGCGTTCGTTGGCGGCCACGAGCGCGCGCATGATATCGGTATCCTCAAGCAGAACGTCAGGATCCCGAATGATCTTTTCGCGGGTCGTATCGTCCATCATGGGCGCGTTGGTCATTGCTGGTCCTCGTCCGGCGGCACTCGGCGTTTGAGACGAACATATCCGGCAACAGGTTCGATTAGTGCAAGAAATTCGGCCCCGCTTCCCGGGTTTGGCCCGAGCAATGGGGGAAATCTGCAACGCCATCTTGGGGCTTTACAGCATATGGGTCATCGGGGAGGCTCACACACAAGACCGGATGGAGGGCCAGATGATCGACACCGCGAAATTCAGGGTCGCATTGGAGCGATTTGCCATGGGGCTCAGGTCTGCCGACAAGCAGTTGCGCCCGAAATCGGCCGAAGATGGCGGCAGGGCGATGGCCTATGCCTTCAGCGTCGCGCTCGGCGCGGTCGAGATGCCGGAAGCGACGCCGATGGAACTCGCGTGGGATCATTGGGCGCGCCGCAAGGCCGACGTGCCCGAGACCGCGCTGGCGATGGCGATGCTCGCGCAGCTGGTGCCGCCGCCCTTGCGGGAAGAGGACCTTCCGCTGCTGGGACAGATCGGGCTCTGGCTGGATCTGGTCGACTATGCGGATGATGAAAACCCCGACAGCGACAACCTGGCGGCCTCTCGGTTGAGCGCGGAGGCACAACTGGCCGAGGAGACGGCGGGGCAGGCGATCGACGATCTCGCGGCGGCGCGGATGGCCCTGCGGGACTGCCTGATGGCCGAGGCCGACACAACGGCCTGCGACCCGCAGCGCGAGGCTCTTGCCGCAGCGGAACGTCAGTTGGAGGCGGTGGCGGAACTGCTGGTCGCCGGGGTGGCCTGAGCCTAGTCGATGGCTTCGAACAGGGCGTCGTCCAGCGTGCAGTCGCGGCTGACGCCCTCCCCACATGCTCGCAGTTTCAAATCCCGCGTCAGGCAGATGCGCGCCTCCTGAATGGTCCTGTCCCGGCAGGTGATGGTGATCTGATCGGCCGACATTTCGGGGTTGGCCTCCAGAAACGCCTCCTCGACCACCGAGGCCGGCAGGCGCACGTCGCGGTCCAGCCGCCGAAACACGTCCGGGCGAGTGACCCCATCGTAGGCCAATCGCGACAAGGCATAATAGTCGTCCGCCGACAGGTCCGTGCAGCGCCCGTGCTTGTTCCATTGATGCCAGGCGGATCCGGACGACCCGAACAGATCGGCCTCGGCCGCGGTTTCGGACCGGGACGGATTGCGGCGGTTGACGGAGCAGAAGTCCGGCCAGCCGCCGTCCTCATACTGGGGCCAGAGGCCGTGCAGGACCCAACCGAACCGCGCGCCCGGTGCGCATTGCGGGGACCCGCGCGCCTCGCCCTCGCGGCTGCACCAGTTGGGGGACCACGAGAGCGCCATGACGTAGTAGTCGAACTCTCCCGCCGTGCCTTCGGCGCGGACCGGCAGGGCGACCCAGAGGGCCAACAGCAGGGTGATGAGCAGGCGCATTTCGGGGCTTTCCTCAGACAGCGCCGCCGACTATAACCCGCCCGAGTTCCCCGACAACGGTAACTTGGGCCGCCAAGACCCGGCCCGCCTTTCAGCGATGGAAGGCAGGGGAAAGACCTGTTGTATCCGAAGGAGGCCCGACATGGCTGCCGACAAACCGATCATGGCCAAAGCCACCGCCGTCTGGCTGGTGGACAACACCACCATCAGCTTCAAGCAGATTGCCG
>CAYMMT010000111.1:5926-9564 GCA_964391555.1 uncultured Rhodobacterales bacterium | reverse complement strand
AGAACCCCTCCGCGCTGTTCCGGTCGGAACGGGGCGAGCCGAGCCCCGGCTCCGACGTCTTTGCCGGGATCGAAGGCACGCGGCCCGTTCTTTGCGAAATCCAGGCTCTGGTCTCTCCCGCCCCCAGCGGCCAGGCGCGGCGCAGTGTTGTCGGCTGGGACGGGGCAAGGCTCGCGATGATCCTCGCCGTGCTCGAAGCCCGCTGCGGCATCGCATTCGCCGGTCTCGACGTCTATCTCAACGTCGCGGGCGGCCTGCGGGTGTCCGAACCGGCCGCCGATCTGGCCGTTGCGGCGGCGCTGGTCTCTGCGCGGGAAGACGCCAGCCTGCCCCCGACTTGTGTCATTTTTGGCGAGATCAGCCTCTCAGGTGCCCTGAGACCCGTGTCCCAGACCGAAAATCGGTTGAAAGAAGCCCTGAAACTTGGTTTTTCGACGGCCATCACGCCTCAGGGTAAGAAAAGAGATACCAGCCCCGGGGTAGAGGTTCGACAGATGGCCGATCTGCCCGGCTTCGTGGCAGAGGTCTTTGGCGAGACCTGAGGCATAGAGACGAGCGCAAGAGGACGGCCATGGAAGGGTTCACCATCATCGACGGGGTCGTCGCGGCCACCATCATTCTGTCTGCGCTTCTGGCCTACAGCCGGGGCTTCGTCCGGGAGGCCATGGCAATCGCCGGCTGGATCGGCGCGACGATCCTCGCGTTCATCTTTGCCGATCAGGTGCAGCCGCTCGTCCGGCAGATCCCCGTGGTGGGCGAATTCATCGGTGACAGTTGCGAATTGTCCGTGATCGCCGCGTTCGCGGCCGTCTTTGCCGTCACGCTGGTGGTGTTTTCGATCTTTACCCCGCTGTTTTCCTCCGTGATCCAGCGGTCGGCGCTGGGGGGTCTGGATCAGGGGCTCGGCTTCCTGTTCGGTGTGGCCCGCGGCATCCTGCTCGTGGCGGTCGCGTTCTTTGTCTACGACACCGTCCTGTCGGCGCAGGACCTCGCCATGGTCGAAGACAGCCGCTCGGCCAAGGTGTTTGCCCGCTTTACCGGTCAACTCGAAGATCAGAACCCCGAAGAGGCCCTGGGCTGGATCACCGCGCAGTACGAACAACTCGTCGGTCCCTGCGAAACCCCGGCTGAAACCGTGACGCCCGACGTGCCCGCCCAGGACGACGCCGCGTCCGAGTAGGGCCATCGTCCGATCTGCGCCCGGGCGGCACGGAGCATTGGCTAGGGCCAAAAGACGGTGCCACCCCCAACCGCCGCCTGCACCCCGGTCGTCCCGGGGCAGGACGTCGGCAGCCCGTTGACCACACGTGCGGCAAGATAGGCGAAGGCCTGCGCTTCCAGCATGTCTCCGTCGAACCCGAGGGCCTCCACGGGCGCCACCTCGCAATCGAGCGCTGCCGCCAGCATTTCCATCAGGGTGCCGTTGTGCCGCCCGCCTCCGGTCACCAGCAGCCGTGACGGCGGGGCCGGACAGGCCTCCATTCCCTTGACCACCGCCGCCGCAGCGCAGGCCGTCACCGTTGCCACCGCATCCGCGTCGGACAGCCCGGACACCGCGCCGAGAAGGTCCGCAAAGTCGTCCCGGTCCAGCGATTTCGGCGACATCTTGTAGAAATAAGGCCGGTCGAGAAATCCGGTCACCACGTCCATGTCCACCTCGCCGGACTTCGCCAGGGCCCCGCCCTCGTCCCGGGTCTGGCCCCGCCGCGCGGCCATCAGGTCGTCGATGGGGGCATTCGCGGGTCCGGTGTCAAAGGCCAGCAAGGCCTCCTCGGACTCCGGCTGAGGTTTCGCGGGATCGATCCAAGTCAGGTTTCCGACGCCGCCGAGATTGAGAACCGCCAACGGCTCTGTGGCCCCGGCATGACGGGCAAGCGCGTAGTGATAAAACGGCGCCAGCGGCGCGCCCTGACCGCCCAGTTTCACATCGGCCGTCCGAAAATCCCCAACCACCGGGCGGTTCAGCGCGCGGGCAAGCGCCGCGCCATCACCAACCTGATGCGTCCCGCGACCCACCGGCTCGTGTGCAAGGGTCTGGCCGTGAAACCCGACGAGAACCGCGTCCGAAAACCCCTCCAGAACCGTTCCATGCGCCGTGGTCACAACGCGCGCGGCTTTCGCGACGCCCCGCTCGCCCGGCCAACGTCCCAGAGCCTTGCGGATCGCGGCCCGTTCCGCCTTGTCGTAGGCGCGATAGGCCACCGGCCCGAAGTCGAAGATCTCGTGCCCGTCTGTGACGATCTGCGCCGCGTCAACACCGTCCAGAGACGTCCCCGACATGGTCCCCACGACCGCAAGACGTTCGCCCTTCATGGAACCGCTTTCCTCTGCCCCTGCCCTTGCCTATAGAGTGCCGCGACCGACAGGCAGGGACAAGAGATGACCTACCATCCGAAATCCGAGTTCATCACCGAATTGACCGCGCGCGGTTTCATTCAGGATTGTACTAACCTGCAGGAGCTGGATGAAAAGCTCTATACCGGCACGGTCACGGGCTATATCGGGTTCGACCTGACGGCCACGTCGCTGCACATCGGCAACCTCGTCCAGATCATGCTCCTGCGCTGGATGCAGAAAACAGGTCACCGGCCCATCACGCTCATGGGCGGCGGGACCACCAAGGTGGGCGATCCCTCGGGCAAGGACGAGATGCGCAAGATCATCTCGGTCGATGCGATCAATGCCAACGCGGACGGCATCCGGCAGGTGTTCTCGCGTTACATCTGCTACGGCGACGGGCCGACGGATTCGCCGCTTGTGAACAACGCCGAATGGCTCGACAGGCTCGGCTACATCGACTTCCTGCGCGACATCGGCAAGCACTTCACCATCAACCGCCTTCTGGCGTTCGAGAGCGTGAAGTCGCGGCTTGACCGCGAACAGGCGCTGAGCTTCATCGAATTCAACTACATGCTGCTTCAGGCCTACGACTACCTGGAGCTTTACCGCCGCCACGGCTGTATCCTGCAGATGGGCGGGTCCGACCAATGGGGCAACATCGTCTCTGGCGCGGACCTGATCCGGCGGGTCGAAGCGGCGGATGCCTACGGCCTGACCACCCCGCTGGTGACCCGGTCCGACGGCAAGAAGATGGGCAAATCCGCCGACGGCGCGGTCTGGCTGAACGAGGACATGATGTCCGGCTACGACTTCTGGCAGTGGTGGCGCAACGTGGCCGATGCCGACGTGGGCAAATTCCTGAAGATGTTCACCGAACTGCCAGTGGACGAGTGCGACCGTCTGGGCGCCCTCGGCGGGTCCGAGATCAACGCCGCCAAGGTGCTGCTGGCCAATGAGGTCACCACCCTTTGCCGCGGCGCCGGGGCCGCCGCCGCCGCCGAGGCCACGGCGCGCGAAGTCTTCGAGAAGGGTGGCGTCGGGGACGACCTGCCAACCCTCACCCTGTCATCTGACGACATCGGCGACGGCGTCAGCATCGTGCAACTCATCGTCCGTTCTGGCCTCGCGTCGTCGGGCAAGGAAGCCAAGCGCCTCATCGCCGACGGCGGCGCAAAGATCGACGACGCACCCCTCACCGACGCGGGACTGATGATCGACGCCGCCCGCCTTGGGTCGCCGATCAAGCTGTCGGCCGGCAGGAAACGCCACGCGCTGGTGCAGATGGGCTGACCCTCCGG
>CAYMMT010000111.1:0-5826 GCA_964391555.1 uncultured Rhodobacterales bacterium | reverse complement strand
AAGGCCCCCTTGATCCGGTCGGCCTCCGACTTCCAGTCGCGGCGCACCACGATCTTGTTGTCCTTGACCTTGGCCATCCCGCGCTGATCCCGGATGAAATCCACGAGGCCCGCCGGATTGGCAAACTTGTTGTTGTGAAAGCGGACCGTGGCGCCTTTGGGCCCCCCGTCGAGCGCCGCAATCCCGGCGCGTTTGCACATCGCCTTGATCCGCACGATCAGCATCAGCGTGTTCACCTCCCGCGGCAGTTTTCCGAACCGGTCGATGAGTTCCGCGGCAAAGCCTTCCAGTTCAACCTTGGATGACAAGTCACTGAGGCGTCTGTACAATCCAAGACGGACATCCAGATCAGGCACATAGGATTCGGGGATCAGCACAGGCACACCGAGGTTGATCTGTGGCGACCATTCCCCGTCATCGGCGATGCCTTCCGCCTCACCGGATTTGATCTTGGCGATCTGCTCTTCCAGCATCTGTTGATAAAGCTCATAGCCGACTTCGCGCATCTGGCCGGACTGTTCTTCGCCCAACAGATTGCCCGCCCCCCGGATGTCGAGGTCCTGGCTGGCCAGCGTGAAACCGGCCCCCAGTGAATCGAGGGACCCCAGCACCCGCAGCCGCTTTTCTGCCTGCGGTGTCAACGGGATACGCGGGCGCGTGGTCAGGTACGCATAGGCCCGCGTCTTGGACCGGCCCACCCGGCCCCGGATCTGATAAAGCTGCGCTAGCCCGAACATATCCGCCCGGTGCACCACCATCGTGTTGGCCGTCGGGATATCGAGCCCGCTTTCGATGATCGTCGTCGCCAGAAGCACATCGTATTTGCCGTCGTAGAAAGCATTCATCCGGTCATCCAACTCGCCCGCCGCCATTTGGCCGTGGGCGACAACATACCGGACTTCAGGGACCTGGTCCTTCAGCCATTCCTCCATCTCGGGAAGGTCGGCGATCCGAGGCACGACAAAGAACGATTGTCCGCCCCGGTATTTCTCGCGCAGCAGGGCCTCTCGGATCGTGACCGTGTCAAAAGCACTGACATAGGTCCGGATCGCGAGGCGGTCGATCGGCGGCGTGCCGATGATGCTGAGTTCCCGGACCCCGGACAGCGACAATTGCAGGGTTCGTGGAATAGGCGTCGCGGTGAGGGTCAGCACGTGGACGTCCGACCGCATCTGTTTCAACCGCTCCTTGTGCTGGACGCCAAAGTGCTGTTCTTCATCGATAATCAGCAGTCCGAGGCGCTTGAACTTCACTCCCTTGGCAAGGACCGCGTGGGTTCCGATCACGATATCGACGGTGCCGTCGGCCAGCCCCTGGCGGGTTTTGGCCATGTCCCTGGCAGAGATGAACCGCGACATCGGACGCACGACGACGGGGAAGCCCCGGAAACGCTCGGCAAAACTCTGAAAATGCTGCCGGGCGAGCAGGGTCGTGGGCGCGATCACCGCCACCTGAACGCCGGACATCGCCGCGACAAACGCCGCACGCAGGGCGACCTCGGTCTTGCCAAACCCCACATCCCCGCAGATGAGCCGATCCATGGGAGTTCCCGCATCCAAATCGGTCAACACATCCTTGATCGCATCTAGCTGGTCGTCCGTCTCCTGATACGGAAAGCGCGCGAGGAACTGGTCCCAGAGACCATCCGGCGGAGACAGTTCCGGCGCCGTCCGCAGCGCCCGTTCGGCCGCCACCCGGATCAGCCGTTCGGCCATCTCGCGGATCCGCTCTTTCAGCCGGGACTTCTTGGCCTGCCAGGCCCCGCCGCCAAGCCGATCAAGCAGGCCCTCCTCATGCCCGAAACGCGATAACAGCTCGATATTTTCGACCGGCAGGTAAAGCTTCGCTTTTTCGGCGTATTCCAGGCTGAGGCATTCGTGGGCCGCGCCCGCCGCCGTGATGACCTCCAGACCGCGAAACCGGCCGACGCCATGATCGACATGAACCACGAGGTCACCGGGGGTCAGCGATTGCGTTTCGGTCAGAAAATTCTCGGCCCGGCGTTTGCGTTTGGGCGCGCGAATGAGCCGGTCGCCGAGCACGTCCTGTTCGGAAATCACGGTCAGCCTGCCGTCGTCGAGCGGTGCCTCGAACCCATGCTCCAAGGCCCAGACGGCAAGGTGAAGGCCGGTCCGGCCCACGCGGGAGATGTCGGTCACAGGGATCGTCTCGGCCAGACCTTCGTCTTCGATCAAACCCGAAAGTCGTTCCCGCGCGCCCTCGGAATAGGAGGCGATGACCACCGGCCCGCTGTCCAGTGCTGCGCGAACATGGTCGGCCAACGCCCCGAAAAGGCTTATGTTTTCCTGTTGACGTTCGGGCGCGAAGTCGCGTCCGACGCGTCCCCCCGCATCGATGACACCAGGGCCGGACGGCTGTGGAAGCGGCGACATCGACAGAACCCGGCGCCCGGCGACAGCCGCGTTCCAAGCGGCGTCATCGAGGTACATCGTCTCCGGCGGGGCCGGCTTGTAGACGGTGTCGATCCGGCCCTTTTGCTCCATCGCATGGCGGCGGGTGTCGCAGGCATCCTCGATGAGCACCCAACGGGCGTCGCGCGCCGCATCCGACTGATCGTCAAGGCTGACCGGAGCCCCGGGCAGATAGTCAAACAGCGTGTCGAGGTTTTCATGGAAGAAGCCCAGCCAATGCTCCATTCCGGCTATTTTCTGGCCCGCGCTGACGTGCTCGTAGAGAGGGTCGTCGGTTCCCGCAGCGCCAAACTCGATGCGGTAATTCTGACGGAAGCGGGTGATCGCGGCGTCATCGAGAATGACCTCGGACACCGGCGCCAGTTCCACCATGTCGAGCTTTTCGGTGGTCCGTTGAGTTGCCGCGTCGAACCGGCGGGCACCGTCCAGAACGTCTCCGAAGAGGTCGAGCCGTACCGGCCCCCCCTGACCGGGCGGATAGATGTCGATGATGCCGCCGCGGACCGCGTAGTCACCGGGCTCCGTCACCGTGGGTGCCTGAGAAAATCCCATGCGAACAAGGAATTGCCTCAGGCCTTCTTCATCGATCCGGTCACCGACCCGCGCGCGAAAGGTGGCATCTTCGATGATCGACCGGGCCGGAACCTTTTGCGTCGCGGCGTTCAGCGTCGTCAGCAGAACAAAGCGCGATGGCCGGTCGTGGACCAGCATCGCCAATGTGGCCATGCGCGCGGCCTCGACCTCGGGGTTGGGCGACACGCGGTCGTAGGGCAGGCAATCCCAGCTCGGGAAATCGATGACGGGCACGTCAGGTGCAAAGAACCGCAGGGCGGCGCGCATGGCCGCCAGACGCTTGTCGTCGCGGGCGACATGGATGACCGGACCGTCCGCACGCGCCAGTTCCCGCAGCACAAGCTGCGCGTCAAAGCCTTCCGGCGCGCCACCGATGAGGATTCGCGATGTATCGACCATGGCCGCTGACCTATCCGGCAGGGCTCCCGAGTCAACTCACCTCTTTCAGCAGAACAAGAACCACATGATGGCTGGCAGATCGCGCGGGTCGGTGCAGACGGTCAGATTGCGGGCCATGCCGAACATCGCTGTCACAAAGATCGAAATCATGCCGATCACCTGCGTCCAGAACCTGTGCCGCATGAGACGCTTGAAGAGCGCGTCACCCGTGCTTTGCTCCGCCTCGATGAGGCTGGCCGTATTGAGGCTGAGCACGCCGACAAACGTCATGGGAAACAGGATCAGAAACACCGCCTGGGCAAACTCGATCCGATACCAGAACGCCAGGATGAACAGCGTGGTCAGGAAGAAGGACACCACCATCAGGAGAACCAGACCGGACACCCGCCCGATATAGAGAATTCGGCTGACGTTGATCCGAACCATCTGTTCCAGATCGTCGAGCGCGGTGCCACCCTGCTTGCGCGCACGGCCCACCATGTCGAAGGGAACGCCCATCACCCAATGGGACGCCGACGACCAGACAACGGCAAGGGCGATCCAGAACCAGAGGTTCGAGAAGGACCGCATGTCGATCACTTCAAAGACTGTTTGCGTCCAATCCAAGGGGCACCGGGCAAGGCTAGGGGCAGACTCGCGCGGACCCTATCCAAGGGGCGCGACAATGCCCAGACTTGCAGACAGAGTTCGGCCATGGCACGCCACCAAGTGTGACAAGAAGGCCCCGGATAACCATGAGACCCACCATCGCTCCGTTTCCCGCCGCCCGGCCCCGCCGGTTGCGCAAATCCGCCGCGCTGCGCGCGATGGTGCGGGAAAGCCATCTGACCCCTGCCGACTTCATCTGGCCCATCTTCGTGATGGAGGGGACAGACGATGCGACGCCGGTGCCGTCGATGCCCGGCGTCTCGCGCCACACCGTGGACCGGGTGGCCGGGCTGGCGCGCGAGGCCGCACGGCTCGGTATTCCCGCGATGTGTATCTTTCCCTACACCGCCCAGGAGGCGCGCACTGCGGAGTGCGCCATGGCTTGGGACCCCGACAACCTCAGCAACCGGGCGATCCGGGAAATCAAGAACGCGGTCCCCGAAATGGCCGTGATGACCGACATCGCGCTCGACCCCTACAATATCGACGGGCAGGACGGCTATGTCCGGGACGGCGAGGTCGTGAATGACGATACGGTCGAGGCGCTGGTGAGGATGGCCCTCGCCCAGGCCTCGGCCGGGGCCGATATCCTTGGCCCGTCCGACATGATGGACGGGCGTATAGGGGCCATACGAGAGGCGCTGGAACATGAAGGATATCAGGATGTTGCGATCCTGTCTTACACCGCCAAATACGCCTCGGCCTTTTATGGGCCGTTTCGCGATGCGGTGGGTGCATCGGCGGCGCTGAAGGGCGACAAGACCACCTATCAGATGGACCCGGGGAACTCCGACGAAGCGCTGAGGATGGTCGAACGGGACCTGTCCGAAGGGGCCGACATGGTCATGGTCAAACCCGGCATGCCCTATCTCGACATCTGCCGACGGGTGAAGGACTGTTTCGGGGTGCCGACCTTCGCCTATCAGGTGTCGGGCGAATACGCGATGATGCAGGCCGCGGCGGCGAACGGCTGGCTCGACGGGCAGAAAGTCATGCTGGAAAGCCTGATGGCCTTCAGGCGCGCCGGATGCGACGGGGTCCTGACCTATTTCGCGCCCGTTGCCGCGCGAGTCCTGAACGGCTGATCCTTGCGCAGAGGCGTGAGCCGCACATCTTGGGGCTGACAGGAATTCCACAACCGTCTATAGTGTTGCCGATAAGGGGCGGGAAACGCCCCACCTGACACGAGGCGGAGCAAATGAGCAGTTTTTCCAGACGTAGACTGATAGTGGGCGGTGCGGCACTGACGGCCCTGTCGGCCTGCGGTAACGGTATTGGCGGCAATGGCGGCGAGGTCATCGACAGCCGCGTCGATCAGACCCTGAATTTCATGTTCTCGGAATACCCCGGCACGCGCGATCTCGACCAGAAGGCGGTCGGCAAGCTGGTCATGCCGGTGGTGACCGAGGCCGGGCTGGGCTTTGGCGGGTCCTATGGCCGCGGCGCCCTGCGGATCGGGCCGACAACGGTGGATTACTACTCCGCCGCGTCGCTGTCCGGCGGCATTCAGATCGGAGCGCAGCAATTCTCCCACGTCCTGTTCTTCATGACGGAAGAGGCGCTGATGGACTTCCGCACCTCGGATGGCTGGGCCGCAAGCGCCGATGCCGAGTATGTGCTGAACACCGAGGCCGAGAACATCCGGGCGGAAACGACAACCTCGCTGGCGCCGGTCATCGCGGTGATCTTTGCGCAGGCCGGTTTGCGGGTCGGGGCCACGCTTGAAGGCACGAAATACACACGCATCATCCCCTGAGACGGGCATGAGGCAGAC
>CAYMMT010000110.1:0-9590 GCA_964391555.1 uncultured Rhodobacterales bacterium | reverse complement strand
TCCCCCGACAAATGTCGTCGCATCATCCGGATCGATCATCAGGTCCTCGCTGATGCCGGTCAGATTGAACGTGGTGACGTTGTTGAAGCCTTCCGCAACGAAATCCACAACGGCGCCCGGCAGAATGGTGAACTCGGTGCCATCCGGCATCACGATGGTATAACCGTCGGGATCATTGACCGCCGCAAGGGTCGGCGCCTTGAAGGCACTGATCGTGCCCGGACCCTGCAATTGGTATGTGTACCCAACCGCAATCTCCGGATCGACGAACACGAACCCCTCCGGAAGGACTTCCGACAAATCGAATTCGAAGGATGCCGTGCCGCCCGACAAGTCCGCGCCGTCGGGCAGAAGCGGCGCATCCTCGGCCGATCCGTCAGCCGCACCGAACGACTGGAACGTCGGGGACCCGCTGATCTGGTCTGACGAGATCACCATTTCGTAAAGCGGGTAGTCCCCGGTCGAGGAGTTGTCCCGTTCCCAGTAGTCGGTCTGGAACGACGTGACCTTGCTGAAATCCGGGATGGCATTGGCACCCGTCTCTTCGAACCAATTGGTGTCCCCGGCAAGAAGCAGAATTGCCCCGCTGTTCTCAACCCCGGGCACCGTGGGAATATCGGCGACAATCGCCAGAACGTCGCCGCTGAACCCGGCGCCGTTTGAGATATCGTTCGCGGCAAAAATCGTGGTCGTCGTAGACACGGCGCCAACCACCGGCACCCCACCCGACACGATCTGTATGGTCGACACGGCACCGCTGGTCGTCCCCAGTTCGGTGCCGAAAATCTCACCTTCCGCAGTGAACCCGCCGGTTGCCCCAAGCAGGTTTGCGGCGGCAAGGATATCGGCGTCGAACGTCATGGTGGCCGTCATCTGTCCGGTCGAGATCACGTTGTAGGGCACGTCCCCACAGTTGTTCGTGCAATTCAGCGGCAGAGGCGAACTGGGGATTTGGGTCGGGTCCCAGGGACGCGCCTCCTCATTCAGAATGCGGACGTGCTCGTCAAAGAAGATATAGCCCGGATCCGGGGCACCGCTGTCGATTGGCGCCGACTGGTAGAAGCCCGGGTGACCCTGCAGGGTAATGATGTCCTGCGTCACCGTCAGATCGCTCACCGTTACCTGGGTAATGGAAACGGCCAGTGCGGGTGAGGCAAGCACGAGCGCGCCTAACGCGCTGACCGCGGTACGTATGTTGAGCATTGACTTCCCCTTCTTGTACTTCCGCGTTTGTGACGGAAATTGGGCGGGGTTGTCAACGAGGTTAATGCATGAATTCAAAGCATTAACCGTATCAGCCGCCATTGTCCGATATTCGGAAACAACGCCTCTTGTTTCGCAGGGACCGTTCAGTTCCGGGGGCTCGCCCAGCTGCCGGGCAAATCCGGGGCCAGTCCACGGGCAGGGGCGCGAACAAGCGAGGCGAGATGCTCCATCGGGCCCGTTAGCGGACGCAACAGGCGATTGTTCCGGACCTGCGCCTTCGCACCTTCGAACCGCATCACATCCTCGATCCGGCGCTCGATGAAATCAAAAGTTGCCTGATGGTCGAGGCTGTCATCTCCGAGCCAGTACAGCACCACAGAGCCGTAGACAGCCGACAACGTCGCGCGTTTCGTGTACCAGTTGATGTCTTCGGATGGGTCATCCAGCGCGGTCCACATCGCGTCGGCGGTGCCCCAGACGAGCCGCGCGCCTTCCGGCACAAGATGTGGCAGGGAGAAAAGCGCGGTGCCACGGCGCACGACCTCCTTGTCATCGGCTGCTTCGAGCCTCAGACGGATCAGGAGCGTGATCTTGTCCCGGATGCGCAGCGCATCGGTGTCGTCCGCACCGTAGGCGTCGACCATCCTGGCATCGCCGTCGTGATGATACCGTACCGCAAGATCTGTGGCCCCGCGCGGGCAGGCCGCGCGCGCAGCTAGCTCTTCCACGTCGGCATCGCGGCACGCTGCATAAAACGCCGTCGGTGACCAGCCGTCGAACGGAACATGGGGCAGGATCGCCTCGAGCAGCCGGGGGGCGATCGGGTCGGGCGCGGTCGTGGTCATCGGCGTGTTCTCCGTATTCGGGCACCGCTCACAATAGCACGAACCAACCCGCAGACCATGGTCAGCCGTCGTGCAACGGATGTGCGGACGACCAACCCGGGGGCTAGACAGAGCGCCGCGGCTTTGCTATCCGGCCCGCTCCTGCAAATCCTTGCAACTCTTATCTAGAAAGGTGGTGACAACCACATGCAGGTCAGTGTTCGCGACAACAACGTCGATCAGGCGCTCCGTGCGCTCAAGAAGAAGCTGCAGCGTGAGGGCGTGTTCCGCGAAATGAAGCTTCGGCAGCATTTCGAGAAACCCTCCGAGAAGAAAGCGCGCGAGAAAGCCGAGGCGATTCGCCGTCAGCGCAAGCTCGCCCGGAAAAAGGCTCAGCGCGAAGGGCTTCTCTGATCGCTGCGCCGCACTGTCGGCGACGCGAATGAGTTGAACGAAGATGAAACCCCCTTGGCGCCGCCGCGGGGGTTTTTTCTGGCCCTGGTGGTCTTCTCTCCAGTTTCGCATCAGCCGCCCGTGATCAGCCGCCCGTGATCCGGACACCGCCCTGGCGCCAATCGTTCGACAGAAGCCCCTGTCAAACACCTACACAGATGTATTTCATCTCAAGGTAATCCTCGATCCCGTGCCGCGAGCCTTCACGGCCCAGTCCGGATTGCTTCACGCCGCCGAACGGCGCCACCTCGGTCGAAATGATCCCGGTATTCACACCCACGATCCCGTATTCGAGCGCCTCGGCCACCTTGTGCACCCGGCTCAGGTCCCTGGCATAGAAATACGAGGCCAAGCCAAAGATTGTGTCATTGGCGAGCGCGATCACCTCGTCCTCGTCCTTGAACCGGAAAAGCGGCGCGAAAGGGCCGAAGGTTTCGTCTTGCGACACCATCATATCGGGCGTCGCATCCGTCACGATCGTTGGCTCGAAGAAAAGACCGCCGAGGTCGTGCGGCTTGCCGCCGGTCAGAACCGTCGCGCCCTTGCCCAGCGCGTCGTCGAGATGTTCCTGCACCTTGGCAATCGCGGCGGGCTCGATGAGCGGCCCAAGCTCCGTTCCGTCGTCCATCCCGTCGCCAACGGTCAGCGCCTCGACGGCTGCCTTCAGTTTTGCCGCAAAGGCGTCGTACACCCCGTCCTGGACATAGATCCGGTTGGCGCACACACAGGTTTGGCCGTTGTTGCGGAACTTGCAGGCGATGGCGCCCACGACCGCGGCATCGAGGTCGGCGTCGTCGAAGACGATGAAGGGGGCGTTTCCGCCCAACTCCATGGAACACTTCATCACCTGGTCGGCGGCTTGCCGGAGCAGGATGCGGCCCACCTCCGTCGAGCCGGTGAAGGTCAGTTTGCGCACCGCCGGGTTCTCACAGAATTCCCGTCCGATCTCGCTCGCGCGGGACGAAGTCACAACCGAGAACAGCCCTTTGGGCACGCCAGCCTCTTCCGCCAGCTTGGCCATGGCCAGCGCCGACAACGGCGTCTGCGACGCCGGGCGGGCCACCATCGAACAGCCGGCCGCCAGCGCGGGGGCGACCTTTCGGGCGATCATGGCGTTGGGAAAATTCCACGGCGTGATCGACGCGCAGGTGCCGACGGGCTGACGCAGGACAGTGATGCGCTTGTCCGGCTGGTGACCGGGGATCGTTTCGCCGTAGACGCGCTTTGCCTCCTCGGCAAACCACTCGATGAAGCTTGCCCCATAGGCCACTTCGCCGCGGGCCTCGGCCAGGGGTTTGCCCTGTTCGGCGGTCATGATCCGGGCAAGGTCTTCCTGATTGGCCATCATCAGGTCGAACCAGCGCCGCAACACGCTGGCCCGCTCCTTCGCCGCTCGCGCCGCCCAGTCATGGCGCGCGGCCTCCGCGGCCTCGATCCCGCGGGCCACTTCGGCGCGGCTCAGGTCCGCGACCTTGGCAATTACGTCGCCCCGAGCCGGGTTGATCACGTCAAAGGTCGCACCATCCGCGGCATCGACCCACTCCCCGGCCAGATAGGCTTGCCCGATCATTAGATCGGGGTTCGACAACATGGATTTCAGATCGGTGATCTCGTCGCGCATTCGGGCCTCCCTCGCGTTCCGGCGCGACCTTTGCGCAGCCGGGGGGGAAAGGTCCAGCCCCTACCGCCCCGCGAGCCGGTGGTAGAGATGCGTGAAGGTTGCCGCGCCCAGAATCGGTACCGCCAGGTTCAGGAGCGGGATGGACAGAGGCACCGCCATCAGGCAGCCGGCCAACCAGATCTCGGGCAGGTGGGCCTTGCGCAGGGCCTTGGCCCGGGCCCGCCCCTCCCGCCGCATCGCCGCGATCTGGAAATATTCGCGGCCCAGCAGAAACCCGTTCAGCCCGTAAAAGATAAACGGCGCCAGAAACGGCAACATGGCGTAGAGGATCAACGCCAGAATGTTGGCGCCGATCAGGACGCCGAGAAACCCCACCGTGTCGCGGATCTGTTCGCCCCAGCCGAGGCGCGGCACCGGTGGCAGGTGCGGATAGTGCATGTCCTCGACCGCCTGGGCGACATCGTCGAGAAACAGGGAGGTGATCGCCGAGGCCACGGGCACCATCAGAAACACGGACAGGAAGACCATGAAAAACAATGACCCCCAACCGAGGAGGTCACCGATCCAGGTCACTTCACCCACCCCGGGCAAGGTCACGCCATCCCCCGTCAACCACTCGATGACCCAGAGAAAGCCGGCATAGGTCCCGACCAAGAGGGCAATGGTCAGCCCGACGCCAAGCCAGAAAACCCGTGAGAATTTCGGGTCCGGGATCTGACCCAAGGCCTTCAGAAAATCGGCAAGGATCACGTGGCCACCCAGCTTGTGATTGCGTCCACGTCGGGTCGGGGACGTTCCGGCGGGGCCACGGTCTCGGTTCCCAGATGGATCATGCCCGCCACCGCCTCATGGCTCTCCAGACCCAGCTGCTGCTCCACGAAGCTGCGATCATGGGAGGCCCAACCGGACAGCCAATTCGCCCCCCAACCGGACGCCAACGCCGCGTTGAGAAGGGACAGGCACACCGCCCCCGCCGAATAGACCTGCTCGATTTGCGGGACCTTTTCCGACGGTTTCGGGGAGGAGATGACCGCCACGACCAACTTGGCCCGGCCGTATTCCTGCGCGGCCTTGTCAATCTTCTCGGGTTCGACCCCCAATTCGACCCCCCGCGCCCGAACGGCGAGAGCCAATCGCTCCATCGCCTCCGCGCCCAGCACGATGAACCGCCAGGGTTCGAGCTTGCCGTGATCCGGCGTGCGGGCCGCAGCGGTCAGGATCGGTGTCAGGTCGTCGCGCGTGGGCACCGGTCCCGACAACGTCTTGGCCGGGCGCGAGCGGCGGGTCAGCAGAAATTCGAGCGCGGCTGGATTGGGGTCTGGCATCGGGCATCCTCATTGTCAGTCAGATGACAGATAGGACGGCCCAAGCGCCTCTGCCATCTCCGTGATGACGCCCATGACAAAGGCGTCGACTCCCGCACTGGGCTGGCGCTGGGAAAAGGCGGGCTCAAACGGATCGGGGACACGGATATCGCTGGCCGTCATGCGCTCCAGCACCCGGTGCCCGCAAAACGGCACGTAGACCTCGGAATACCCGCCTTCATGCACCATCACCAGCCGCCCGCCGCAGACCTCTCCAGCCAGGTCCAGCACCCGATCCGTCATCGCGCCAAAGGTTTCGGCCGTGGCCAGCATCCGGCCCAACGGATCGTTCAAAGCGGCGTCGAACCCGCAGGCGATGATCAGCACGTCGGGTGCGAATGCCCGGAT
Source organism: uncultured Rhodobacterales bacterium (assembly GCA_964391555.1). Taxonomy (GTDB): domain Bacteria; phylum Pseudomonadota; class Alphaproteobacteria; order Rhodobacterales; family Rhodobacteraceae; genus JAMWZF01. Next base: position 3,774 of record CAYMMT010000110.1, on the reverse strand, counting down.
CGCGGGCAATGCCAACCGGTCCATCGCGGCCAGATATCCAACATGTCCGGTCCCGGCGGGCAGCGGGATATTGAGGTTGGTGCCGGCCGGTCCCCGCACATCTGCCCTGCCGGTATCGAGCGGGTAGTTCCGATCCTGATGGATCGACACCGTCAAAACGTCCGGATCGTCCAGGTAGATCGCCTCGGTCCCGTTGCCGTGATGCACGTCCCAATCGAGCACGGCGAACCTTTGCGCCAGCCCCGCGGCGCGGGCCGCCTCGATCGCGATGGGAATATTCGCCAGCAGGCAGAATCCGTTGGGCCAGTCGGGCAGGCAGTGATGTCCCGGTGGTCGCGACAGGGCATAGGCGTTGGTCAGCCGACCGTTCAAGACTGCCGTCAGCGCGTCCTTGGCCAGTCCCGCCGATTGCGCGGCAATCCGGAATCCGCCGGGCCCAAAGGGTGCCCGCAACCCCAGATTTCCACCGTCCGCATCCGACAAACTCTTGAAATCGGACACGTAACTTTCCGGATGCACCCTCAGGATATCTTCTTCCGACGCCGCCTCCGCCGCGGTCATCACCAATTCCCCGGCGAGGCCCGAGACGTCCAGCAGGTTTTTCAGGCGCCTCTTGCTCTCCGGACTTTCCGGCAAACCCCCGTTCAAGGGCTCGACAAATCCTCCCACCGGCAACATGCTGGCAAAATTGCCCCCAGCGTGCCAGAAACAGGCCTCGGACCAGAAAAACCCCGTCGCCATGTTCATCCCTCTCCCTGGATCAAAGACGATCGCGTCCGGAGGCAGGCGACCAACCGGAGCACCGCCTGTCGATCAGTCGTCGCCCGCAACAGGACGCAGCCTGTAGATGCCTTCGGGCAGGTTCAACGCCGCCGACAAATCCCGCAGTTGTGCCAGGGACAACGTGATCTTCACGTCGCGATCGGTGCGGGGGTCGTACTGTTCGACGGTGACGCAATCCTCGAATGCATTCAGGACGACGTCCTCCAGCAAGGGCGCGTCCCCCTCGTCGACAAGGGTCACAACGGTGGCGTCAAAATCGTGCTCGATGCTGAACATGTGACGGACCGTAACGGCGGGACGACAGGATGCAAGCGGTGCGATGCCAACTCCGTGACCGGGCTGGTCGCCGCGGGCCCGGCGGTCTACCCTGCCCGGCAGAAAAACCGGAGGTGAGACATGCGGCGGCTCGGCCTACTCTTTGTGATGCTTGTGGGGCTCGGGGCTTGCGCAGAGGTTGTGCAGCCACACCCCCCGACGACCGAAGCCGCGGTAAAGGTTCCGGCGCCGAGCGTCCTGCCTGCCGCGTCCCGCGCCCCCCGACAGGTTGCTCGGGATTTCATTGACGTGACCGCGTCGGTCGAGCCCGTGGCCGAACAGATGTGCCGGTCACAATCCATTGGCCGCAATTGTGATTTCCGTATTCTTGTGGATGACCGCCCGGGTGTGCCGCCCAACGCCTTTCAGACCGTCGACGACGCGGGCCGCCCCATTGTCATCCTGACCCTGCCCCTTCTGGCCGACACCCGGAACGTCGACGAGATCGCCTTCGTCATGGCCCACGAGACGGCCCATCACATCGCCGGCCACCTCGACCGCCAGCGCCGCAACGCCACCCTCGGGGCGGCGGTGTTCGGAGAGCTGGCCAGCGCGCTCGGCGGCACCGGAGCGGACAGCGTCCAGACCGCGCAACAGCTTGGCGCAATCGTCGGGGCGCGGACCTACTCCAAGGAATTCGAGCTCGAGGCCGACCGGCTGGGTACGATCATCGCGGCTCGGGCGGGGTTCGATCCGGTGCGCGGGGCGGAGTTCTTCTGGCGGATTCCCGATCCGGGCGACCAGTTCCTCGGCAGCCATCCGGCCAATGCCGAGCGGATCGCGATGGTCCGTCGGACAGCCGCCGGGCTCTGACCCTTCGCTGATCGGGCCATGGCGGTCCCGGAAAGCGCGCAGGGGAGCAATTTCCCGGCCCATTCCATGGCAGCGCGACAGTCAGCGAAGTTGCCTTTGGCCGCGGGTTTGCGCTTTCGGACCCCAGGGTCTGCCGGGGCGTGCGCTATATCAGATCAGCCGGTGCCCCGCCCGGACGCGCAGGACAATGGCGGCGGTCGAAATCAGGATCCAGAATGACTGGATGAGGGCAGAGGCAAGGTTGAAAGCACCAATAAGGCTTATCAGGACAAGGCTCGACGCCATTAGATTCAGGGCGAAATAGGCGATGCACCCCGGGTTCAGGCGATTGAAGCTGATGAGGCAGTAGTTCAGCACATAGATCGCGAACCCCAAAACCCCAAGCACGTTCAAAAGCAAACCCTGGATCCCGTCCGGCACAACTGACATCAAAGCCTCCAAACCTCACTCTGAAAATGGACCCGCAGACGTCAGGCAGACGCGGGCGCCGAAACCAATGAACGTTACGTAACTCGGAGGTGGAATCTTGTCAGGTCAGCAAAACCTGACCTTTTGGATTTGACGAACCCTGCCCGATCGTTCCCGGCGCAGTTGCGTCAGCCAACGCTCAACGCGCCCCAGGTGATCACGGCAAAGAAACAGCCGGATGCAATCAGGACAAAGAAGTGCCAGATCGCGTTCTGGAAGCGCAGGTTCGGCAGGCTGAACAGGACCGCGCCAACGGTATAGAGGACACCCCCCGCCACGATGAGCGCGGTCGCCCCGGCAGGAAGGGTATGCGCGATAGGCCAGATGAGGACCACGGCAAGCCACCCCAGAACAAGATAGAGGCGCGTGTTCAACGCCCCGGGCTGGCGCCAGAAGAACAACCGGGCCAATGCCCCGGCCAGCGCCAGTGTCCAGACAACGGCGAGCAGACCCCAGGCAAAAGCAGTGCCGACAAGGGCGACGAGAGGCGTGTATGTTCCTGCGATTTTTACATAAATCGCGGCGTGATCGATCCGCTTGAAGATCGGTCTCGCGCTTTCCCAGGGCGGAAAATGATAAAACACCGACGCCATGAACGTGGCGATCAGGGCACCGGCATAGACCGAAACCGCCGCAATCGTCGCGCCCGACGCATTCAACGCCGAGAACACCACCAGCAAGATTGCCCCGGTGATGGCAAGGATGATGCCGGCGCAATGCATGGCGAAATCGGCGATACGCTCCTCCCGCGTCTGAGACGGATAGGCTATGGCCTCGGAGTGCGTTTCGCGCGTCATGGGAGGAGGATAAGCAGACTTGGGTTAAAACATAATGATACCGTGGCGTCACAACCGAAAGCTGACGTCAATATTGTCCGTTTGATCTGGAACAAGGCAACGGGTCGGAGCGTCCTTCAGTCTGAACCTCGCTGACAGGAGAGGACCCGACCCATGACCCGACCCGTACCGCTGGGCGACCCCAGAACGCATTTCTGGCTGATTGTCGGAATGGCGGATGCCGTCGGCGCCGACCTTCCGGAAGCCTTTGCCGAGGGCAGGATCGACAACGCCGAATGGGCCAGGATGGTCGATAGCTGTCGCGGATGCGCTCAGCCCTGCGCCTGCCAGGAGTTCCTTGCTGCAACACCCGAGGCGAACGAGCCGCCGGATTTCTGCGAAAACCGCGACCGACTGACGATGCTGGCGACGGCCTAGTCGGCCGGACGACCCACCCGGATCACCTTCAGTCCTTGGCCCGCCGTGTCTGCGGATGAAGGGACTTGCCGAGAATGTGGTCCGTCCCGTGCAGCACATGTCCCGCCGACCCGACGATCAGAGGATCCGGGGCCTGCACCAGATCCAGGTGTTTGCCCGGGTAAGCGAGACTCCACAGGAA
>CAYMMT010000109.1:0-9680 GCA_964391555.1 uncultured Rhodobacterales bacterium | reverse complement strand
CCTAGTCCTCCGCCGACGCCTCCGCCCGGCTCTTGCCCGCCGCGTTCATCGCCAGCGTTTCGGCCATGAAGGCATCGAGGTCGCCGTCCAGCACGCCCTGCGTATCGGAGGTCTCGTAGTTCGTGCGCAGGTCCTTGACCATCTGGTAGGGCTGCAGAACGTAGGACCGGATCTGGTTGCCCCAGCCCGCGTCGCCCTTGGCCTCGTGCATCGCGTTCACCTCTGCATTCCGGCGGTCCATCTCCAACTGGTAGAGCCGGGACTTCAGCGCCTTCATGGCGATATCGCGGTTCTGGTGCTGGGATTTCTCGGAACTGGTCACCACGATCCCGGTGGGATGGTGCGTGATCCGCACAGCGGAATCGGTGGTGTTCACGTGCTGGCCGCCTGCGCCGGAGGAACGAAAGGTATCAATCCGGATATCGGCCGGGTTCACCTCGATTTCGATATTGTCGTCAATCACCGGATAGGCGCCCACCGCGGCAAAGGACGTCTCCCGCGTGCCCTTGCCGAAGGGAGAAATGCGCACCAGCCTGTGCGTGCCGCTTTCGGACTTCAGCCAGCCATAGGCGTTCTCGCCCTTGATCTGATAGGTTGCCGACTTGATCCCGGCCTCGGTACCGGGCTGCTCTTCCTGCAGTTCCACGGAATAGCCGCGCTTCTCGGCCCACCGGACATACATGCGCGCCAGCATCTGCGCCCAATCGCAAGCTTCCGTGCCGCCGGCCCCGGACTTGATCTCGAGGAAGGCGTCGTTGCCGTCGGTCTCCCCGTTCAGGAGCGCTTCGAGTTCCTTCTTCGCGGCCCGCTCCGCCAGAACCCCGAGCGCGGCCTCGGCCTCCCCGACGACCTCGGCATCTTCTTCCATTTCGCCGAGTTCGATCAGTTCCACGTTGTCCCGCAGGTCCTGCTCGATTCCCGTCGCGGTCTCAAACGCGTCCACCAGCCGTTGCCGGTCCCGCATGAGCTTCTGCGCGGCCGCCGGGTCGTCCCATAGCGTCGGGTCCTCGACCCGCGCGTTGAATTCTTCCAACCGGTGCTGCGCCGTGTCCCAGCCCATTCGCTGCTTGAGCAGATCGAGCGATTTTTCAATGGCATCGACGGTGGCTTGCGTTTCGGCGCGCATCTGCGGGTCCTCATGAAGTCAGGCTGACCTGATACCCCGCCCCCTGCCACTGGGCAAGGCAGCGCTGCCGCCCGACGGGCTTCCATCACAGAGGAAATGGTCGGCGGCAAAAGGCCCCCAAACGAAGCTCGGGGTCAGGGTGGGAATGTGCCCGGGACAGACGGTGGCGCCGGTCAGTAGAGACCGCCCGACGACAGGGTCCCAAAGGTCGCTTTCGGACCCACGACAGCCGTCCCGCCGGAAGAGTTTTCGACTTGTGTGGCCCTTGGCTGAAGTTCTTCGACCAGCGGCAAATCCGCCGCCATGGCAAAGCCGCCGTCGAACATGATGCCAAAGATCGGATCTTCGTCGATGCGGAAGCATTCGTTCACAACGTTATCGCCCTGCGACCCGGCAGGCAGGCGGGCGCCCGAGAAACGATCGATCGGTATGAACATGCAATCCTGGGGGATGTCGAACCGCCCGCCGCCATGTCGCGCGGTCGCGACCTGCATGACTTCGTTGAAGACCGGGGCACACATGCCACCACCCGACGCGCCGGGCATCCGCCTCGGCGTGTCGTAGCCGATATAGCAGCCGGCCGCGATATTGGAGGTAAATCCCACGAACCAGACGTCCTTGGAGTCGTTCGTCGTGCCGGTCTTGCCGGCCACAGGCACACCAAGGTTGACGCGCCCCCGCGCCGTGCCGCGCTGCACGACACCCTGCATCATGGAGGTGAGCTGGTAGGCCGTGACCTCGTTGATCACCCGGTCCCGGTCCGACGTGATCCTTGGGGCCTGCCCGGGCGGCAGGGTGGTCAGCTGACAATCCTCGCACACCCGCACGCTTCCCGGTTGATCGTCGTGCCGGTAAATCGTGTTGCCGAAACGATCCTGCACCCGGTCGACCAGCGTCGGCACCACACGCTCGCCGCCGTTGGCAAACATGGCGTAAGCCGCCACCATCCTGAACAAGGTCGTTTCCTCGGACCCCAGCGCCGCCGAAAGAAAGGGATTCATCCGGTCGTAGACACCAAACCTCTCCGCATAGCGCGCGACCACGTCCATGCCGACTTCCTGTCCGAGGCGGACCGTCATCAGGTTCCGCGACTGCTCGATCCCGGTCCGGACCGGTGTCGGCCCATAGTATCGGTTCGAGGCGTTTTGAGGCCGCCAGATCTCCCCTCCCGCAACGATCTCGATCGGGGCGTCGACAATGATCGTTGCCGGGGTGTACCCGCTGTCGAGCGCGGCGGCGTAGACAAAGGGCTTGAAGGAAGAGCCCGGCTGCCGCTGGGCCTGTGTGGCGCGGTTGAACACGGAGTCTTCATAGGAAAAGCCGCCCTGGATCGCGAGAACCCGGCCGGACTCCACATCCATCGCCATGAACGCGCCTTGCACTTCCGGACTCTGCTCCAGCGTCCACCCCCGGAATTCGCCGCCCTCGGTGCGCTCCCGGACGTAAATCACGTCACCGACGTCGAAATTGTCGAACAGATTTCCCGAGAACCAGCTTGTATCGCTCCGCGGAACGGTGTTGCCACGCGGGTCATCCTGAGCCACCCCCTCGATACCGATAACGAGCGCCTGATCTTCAATCCCGAGCACCACCGCCGGGAACCAGGGACTGGGGAATGTCACCGACCGATCGATGTCCAGTTCTGCCAGGGCGTCGCGCCAGGTCTCTTCGCTTTCCAGAACTTCCGCCGGAAGCACCTCGCCGGTGCCCCTCCAGCGTCCGGTCCCACGGTCGAATTTCCGCAAGGCCCGTTGAAGCCCGATTCGGGCGGCTTCCTGCAATTCGGGGTCAAGCGTTGCGCGAATTGAAAGGCCGCCGGTAAAGAATTCCTCCGCGCCGAAATCGCGGCTGAGTTGGCGGCGGATCTCATCTGTGAAGTAGTCCCGCGGCTGAAGGTCGGTCTGGAACGATTCGTAGTCGCCATTCTGAACCGTTCGCAGCGGCTGCGCGACGGCAAGGTCGTAGTCGTCCCGCGACAGGTAGCCGTTCTCGAACATCTCCTTGAGAACGAAATTCCGGCGCGCAATGGCCCGTTCCATCTGACGCACGGGGTGATAGGTCGACGGCGCCTTGGGCAGAACGGCAAGGTACGCGGCTTCTTCGGGTGTCAACTCGCTCAGCGACTTGTTGAAATAGGTCTGCGCCGCAGCCGTCACCCCATAGGAATTCTGGCCGAGAAATATCTCGTTGAGGTAGAGCTCGAGGATCCGCTCCTTGGACATGGATTGCTCCATCCGCGCGGCGAGGATGATCTCCTTGATCTTGCGTTCCGCAGTCCTGTCAGAGCTCAGCAGGAAGTTCTTCATCACCTGTTGCGTGATGGTCGAGGCGCCGCGCAGGTCGGCACCGCGAGAGCGCACCGCATCAACGAAAGCCGCCGCCATGCCCCGCGGATCATAGCCTTGATGGGTATAGAAATTCTTGTCCTCAGCCGAAATGAAGGCTTGCTTCACAAGGTCCGGGATTTCGTTGGCGGGCGTGTAAAGCCGGCGCTCCACCGCAAATTCGTCGATGATCCGACCCTCACCGGAATAGACCCGGCTGATCGTCTTTGGCGTGTATTGAGAGAGGGTCTCGTAAGTCGGCAAATCCTTGCCGTACATGTAAAAGACCGCACCCAGGGTCAGCGCACCCATGGCAATGCCAAGGGTCAACGTCGCGAAGATGGCCCCGAAGAAGGACAGGATGGGTCTCAGGATCACGGTTGCTCGGCCCTTGTGCGGTTTCGGCCTATATACTTGCGGTTTGCCCCACGGTCAAAACAGGAAGCGCGGCGCCCCCGCGGAGTCTCGCCACGTCGCGATCACTCTTTGGCGAGGCGCGGGACAGGGGCGTGACGGGGTGTTCATGGATTTTGGGCCAGGCCGCAGATTGCCTGGCCGCTCAGCGCCGTTCGCCGACCTAGCGCCGCAGCAGATCCCGCATCGCGTCATCCTCGAGCGCCCAGGCCGTCACACCGGACAACAACCCGTCGATGATCCTTTGCCGCCCCGCCGCCGAGGCCAGTTCTTCGCGATCTCCGGGGTCGGACAGAAATCCCGTCTCGATCAGCACCGACGGCATGTCGGGCGCCAGCAGCACCGCAAGCATCGCCATCCGCCTCGGCCGGGAATTGAGGCGCGCGCCCTCACCGCGCAACCCGGCGACAAGGGCGTCCGCCAGCTTTTCGCTCCGTGGGACCGTTTCAAGTCGCGTGAGATCCATCAGAATGGCCGTGATCGTGTCATCCTGCGCGGTCAGATCGGAGCCGGGCAGCAGATCGCCCCGCTCGTGCAACTCAGCCATCCGCTGCGACGCCTGATCGCGGGCCTCCTCGCTCAGCGTATAGATCGAGGCGCCACGGGCGTTCTCCTCCGGCAGCGCATCGGCATGGAGCGACAGGAACACATCCGCCCCAGCGTTCCGCGCAATCGTCGACCGGTCGACAACGCTGACGAAGCTGTCGTCGCGCCGGGTGAGGACCGGAACCATGCCGGCTCGGGCCACGGCCTCGGCCAGTTCAAGGCCCAGTTGCAGCATGAGATCGGCCTCGCTGGCCCCTTCACGAACAGCGCCAGGGTCGATGCCGCCGTGGCCCGGGTCGATGGCAACCACCAGCGGCCCGTCGGTGACCGCTGGCGCCGCCGCCACGACCTTGCCCTGCATCCAGTCCGGGTCCTCCCGCGGGGCCGAAGCGTCGGCGAACGCCTCGGCCGAAACCGGCGCGACCCGGACCCGGACCAACGCCGTCCCCGTGACGTCGTCCACCACCATCTCGGCACTGTCGAGGCCAAGGGGGCCAGCCAGATCGACCTCCATGCGGGACCATCCGGGGCGCAGCGTGCCAAACCGAAGGTCGGTGGCGTTGTCGGCGTTCAGCAATCCCGCCCGCGTGGCCCCGCGCCAGTCGATCTCGCGGAAATCCATCACCAGTCGCGGCGGCCCATCGAGCGTGAAAACCCGCCACGGAACCGGCTGGGACAGGTAGAGCTTCGCCTCCAGACCGGTGCCCATGTCCTCGACCCCGCTTTGCGCGACGTCGAGCCGCGCAAGGCCAACAAGGTCCTGCGCCGCAAGGGGCATGGCCATCAAGAGCCAGAGGAGCGCAATCCGGATCACGCGAGCCCCCCGAAAAAGCGCCCGAGACGCGCGGCCCCCTCGGCGATCCGGTCGGTCGGCCCGGCATAAGACAACCGAAGCCATTCATGGCCATGATCGGGGTCGAAATCGAGCCCCGGCGTCACGGCGACCCCCGCCTCGTCAAGGATACGGCGCGACAGATCAAGGCTGTCGCGCGTAAAACCACTGACGTCGGCGTAGATGTAGAAGGCGCCGTCAGCCGGGCCGGTCCGTTTCAGACCCATCCCGGGGAGCGCGTCCAGAAGCAGCGCCCTGTTGGCGCGATACGCTGCCACGTTTGCGTCCAGTTCCCCACCACAGTCCATGGCGTGCAGGGCCAGCCGCTGCGAGGCGTGGGGCGGGCAAATGAACATGTTCTGGGCAAGGCGTTCCACTGTGCGGACATGGCTCTCCGGGACCACCATCCAGCCCACGCGCCAGCCGGTCATGGAGAAATATTTCGAAAAGGAATTGATCACGTAGACATCATCGGTGACCTCCAGCGCAGACGGCGCGGGGTTGCCGTAACTGAGCCCGTGGTAGATCTCGTCCGAAATCAGTGCTCCGCCGCGGGCGGACATGGCGGCAGCCAGTTCGGTCAGCCTGTCCTTCGTCAGGACGGTGCCGGACGGGTTGCCCGGTGACGCAACGATCAGGCCCTGCAGGTCTGCCGAGTCGACATCGGATGCTCGCGGCTGCAGGCGGCTTTCAAGAGTTGTCGGTAATCCGACCGGAACAATATCGAGCGCCCTCAGGATTTGCCGGTAGGACGGATAGCACGGATAACCAAGGCCAACGCGATCGCCGGTGTCGAAAAGAGCGGAGAAGGCCAACAGAAACCCGCCGGACGCCCCGGAGGTCACGATGACACGGGCCGGGTCGAGGTCCACGTCGTACCAGTCGCCATAGTGCCGCGCGATACGGGCACGCAGGTCCGGCAGCCCAAGCGCGACGGTGTACCCCAACGGGCCCGCGGCCATGTCCACGGCGAGCCGGTCCAGCGCCTCTTGCGGCGCGCCGGTGCCGGGCTGACCGACTTCCATGTGCACGATGTCCCGCCCCGTGGCCTCGGCGGCCCGTGCGGCCTCCATCACGTCCATAACAATGAAGGGATCGACCGCACTGCGCCTTGAGTTCCGCATGCCTCGCCTTCTATTCTGCTGCTCGTTGTCCCCTCTTGGCCTTGCAAGGACCTTGCCGTCAATGCACCTCTCCGTTCTCCGGCTGACCCTTGCCGCCTGCCTGATGTGGGTCGCGGCGGCCTTGCCGGCCCGGGCCGTGACGCTGTTGCGCGACAGCGAGATCGAATATGCGCTGGCCGAACTCGCCCGTCCGATCCTGAACGCGGCCGGATTGCCGGCGAGCCGGACGAAGATCCTGGTGATCGAGGATTCGAGCCTGAATGCCTTTGTTGTCGACGGGCAGGTGATATTTCTGAATTCCGGTCTGCTTCTCAAGCTTGAAAGCGCCGCGCAGGTTCAGGCGGTCATCGCGCATGAGGCCGCCCATATCGCCAACGGGCACCTCGCGCGGCGCGTGCAGAACGTCCGCAACGCGCGCACGGCCTCCGGCCTCGGCATGGCGCTGGCGGGAATCGCCGCGGCCTCCGGGTCGCCGGAGGTGGCGGGCGGCCTCGCCATGGGCGTCGGCAGCTCATCGCGGCGCGTGCTGTTCGGCCACACCCGCACAGAGGAATCGTCCGCGGACCAGTCGTCATTGCGGTACATGATCCGGGCCGGTGTCGATCCCGCCGCCGCGCGGGAGGTGCTGGAGATCTTTCGCGGGCAGGAAGCGCTGTCCGTCGGCCGCCAGGACCCCTACGTGCGCACGCACCCGTTGTCGCGCGACCGGATCAGGGCTGTTGGGGGACTTGTCGCCGCGAACCCCGGCAACCCGGGAGACAGCACGTCTGCCGACTACTGGTTCGCCCGGGCGCAGGGGAAACTCTCGGCGTTCATCCAGAACCCCAGCTGGACCCTGCGCCGAACGCGCGGCCAGACCGACCAGATCAGCCTCATGCGGCAGGCCGTCGCCTATCATCGCACCCCCCGGCCCACCGAGGCGGCGAGGGCGATCAATTCTCTGGTGTCACAGCGCCCCAACGACCCCTTTGTCCATGAACTCAAGGGTCAGATCCTGTTGGAAAACCGGCAGGCCGCCGCCGCGGCGCAGGCCTACGCGCGGGCGGTGCAACTGGCGCCGCACGACGCGTTGATCCTCGGCGGGTACGGCCGGGCGCTGTTGGCAATGGACACACGCGACAGCAACGCCCGGGCCCTGCAGGTCCTCGAACAGGCCCGCGCCCGCGACTGGCGCGCCCCCAACCTTCTACGCGATCTTGGCCTCGCCTACGCCCGCGCGGGCCGACCCGGCGAGGCGTCGCTGGTCACCGCCGAACGTTACGCCTTGCGGGGCCGGCTCAACGATGCGCTTGTCCATGCGCGCCGCGCCGAGGGGTTGCTGCCCCGAGGCTCCGCGGCTTGGCAACGGGCCCAAGACGTGATCTTTGCCGCTGAACAGCATGCCAACAGGAGATGACACGGTGCGCCGATTGACCCTTGCCCTGGGCCTGACCGCCCTCACTGCCCTGCCCGTTGCCGCTTTGGACCTTGAGGCGATGACGCAGGAGGAACGTGACGCCTTTCACGAAGAAGTCCGCGCATACCTGCTGGAGAACCCCGAAGTCCTGTTGGAAGCCATCGCCGTCCTCGAGGCGCGCCAAGCCCAGGCGCAGGTCACGGCCGATGTCGAACTGGCCCGCGCGAACGCGCAAGCCCTCTTTGACGACCCGACGTCGTGGGCAGGCGGCAATCTGGATGGAGACATCACGCTGGTCGAATTCATCGACTACCGCTGCGGCTTTTGTCGCCGGGCGCACCCCGAAGTTGCCGAACTGATCGCGTCGGATGGAAATATTCGCATCATCACCAAGGAGTTCCCGATACTTGGCGAGCAATCCGTTCTGGCCTCCCGCTTTGCGCTGGCCGCCAGAAAAGTGGCAGGTGATGACACCTACAAGCAGGTGTCGGATGCCCTGATGACCATGCGCGTGGATGTCACCGATGCATCGCTCGAACGGCTTGCAGAACAATATGACCTCGATCTGGCAGCGATCCAGATCGAAATGGAGAGCGACGCGGTCAGCCAGATCATCGCCGACAACCGTGCCCTGGCCGAACGACTGCGGATCACCGGGACACCAACCTATGTCCTCGAAGACCAGATGCTGCGCGGCTACGTTCCGCCCGATCAGATGCGCGCAATCGTCGACGCGGTTCGGGCCGACGGCTGACGTACGGCGTCAGGAACGAATGGCGGGCTGAAACAGCCGCCATCCGATCGGATCACACGCATATTTGCTCAGTATTGCCGCAGGATATCGTTCCAGCCCCGGGCACCTTGTGTCACCCCGTTGCCAAAACTGTAGCCAATCTCGATACTGCCGAAATTCTGTTCGTAGTCACCGCTCATGGTGAACAGACCCAGTTCCGCAAAAAGGCCGTTTGGCAAATCGTAGCGGCCAAGGACTCCAAAGATCGTCAGATCGTCACTGTAATCGCTATTTGACGTGTTTGCGAAGTAGCCACCGGCAGACACGTTCGGCGTGATCTCGTACATCGCTTCAACCATGAGGAAGTTGAAGTAGATGTCAGAGCTGTTGTTGTCCTCGTAAGTCCCAAACGCCGCATCGATGTCGAACGCGCCCGATTGATAGGCCGCCTCGATGCCGTAGACCGGGTAGTTGGCGCTGTCGCCCCAATCTTCTTCTCCGTAGAAAACACCAACGACAAGATCCGGCGACACCGGATACCCGACGTGCAGCAACAGGCCATCGTAGCTCCATTCGTCGTCATATCCGCCCGAGTAGAAATCGAGCTGAACGATCACCGGGCCGGCACCGATTTCGGCCGAGCCGTAGTACTGGTAAACCGTGTAATCGTCGTCGCTATCGGAATACCGATAGCTGAGTTCGGCACCATTGAACGTGACACCGGCGCTTTGCGCCATCAACGGGCCGGCCAGCCCCGCTGCCAAGGTCGCGCCAATCGCGAGAGTTGTCGAGTAACCTGTCATCTGGAATCCCCTTGTGATTGCGAGCAAGCCTATCACGAATTTCGCAGCGCAGGCGTGATCTTGATCAAATTCGAACCTGTCGTGCCGAAAATGCCACGAAGGGTCACTCCGCGGCGTGCGCGTTCTCCGAAGCCGCATCGATTTCGGCAGCTTTCTTTTCGACCTGTTCGACGATGTGGTCGATCATCCGGTCGTTGTCCATCTTGTGGCTCTGTTTGCCTGCCAGATAAACCATGCCGGACCCTGCCCCGCCCCCGGTAAATCCCACGTCGGTCATCAGGGCCTCGCCCGGCCCGTTGACCACGCAACCGATGATCGAAAGGCTCATGGGCGTCTTGATGTGGTCAAGCCGTTTCTCAAGCGCCTCGACCGTCTTGATCAC
>CAYMMT010000108.1:5811-9698 GCA_964391555.1 uncultured Rhodobacterales bacterium | reverse complement strand
GGTCGAGGACGCCGTCAATCCGCGCGAAACTCTCTTGCATCTTGGCCAGAACGCGCGATCGGCGCTCTTCGTCCCCGGCGGGCCAGATCAGTGCGAACCCCTTGATTTGTCCGTCCTGCAGCGTGGCCTCGACCCAGGTGTGGCGCTCCGCATCGCTGCCTTCGACAAAAAACCGGTTGCCGCTGCGTTCCCGCGGGCCATCCGTCGGGATGATCTCAAGCGTTTGGAGGATTTCGTAGAACCCTGCAAAGCGGCTCTGATCACCCTCCTGACTGATGAGCAGGACCTGCACGGGCAAGTCGTCGTTCACCGGATCGAAGCGCGCAAACGGCGGCTCGTATTCGGCGAAGGCGACCTTGCCGGTGGGGATGAGTATTTCGATGCCGGTGGCATCATCCCGCACGGTCTGCAAGTCGAGGCCCTCGAGGATCGCATTGTAGGCGGCAAGAAGTTCCGCGCGCTGTCCCGTGGTCAGAACGCCTGTCACCTCGTGGTTGTTCGCCTCCTGCCAGGCGCCCATGGCGTTGCGGGTGCCGCGGCCAAAGGCGGCATCGATGGCACCGCCGTAGACCCCGGCCCATTGCAAGGCGATCTGCAACTCTTCCTTTTCCGCGCGGGTCAACTCGGCCTCGGTGGCGCGCGCCTCGCGCGGGGTCTCGTCCGATGAGCGGATCACCGGAATTTCCACTTGTTCGGGCGCTGTTGCGGCGTCCGCTGACAGCGCCTCGCCCAGATCCGGCGCGGGCTGTGGCGTTGTCGCGGCACCCACGCCCACGGGCCAGAACTGTTGCTGAAACTGGCTGCCCGACACGATGTAGCTGTCCGACGGGATCTGGCCCGCACCCCGCAACTGGCGCAACAAACGATCAGCGTCCGCAGGTGAGTAGGGGCCCAGTGCAATGCCGTACCAGCCGGAGCTCAGAAAATGCCCGGTCACGTCGGGAAGCCGCGCGGCATAGCCTTGCGCCTTCTCCGTGGCCCGCGACAAAGTGCGCTGAGCCTCGACCTGCACATAAGCCGTTTGCTGTGCATAAACCTGAGCCGCGCTCCCCAAATGGATGAAGAGGGCCGCCGAAAGCGCCAGAATTGTTCGAAACACCAATATCACCCTGCCATGCGTTGACCTTGGCGCGGGACCATATCAGATGCGCCCGTCGCGTCAGCCCAATAATGCGGGTTTATTGACCCTGTGGGCCGCGCGCCATATTCAGCCCCCGACACGTTATCAGGAAGGGCCGGAGATGGCCGGAAAACCGACCTCGTTTCAAGAGATCATTCTGAGGCTTCAGACCTACTGGGCTGGCCAGGGGTGCGTCGTGCTGCAGCCCTATGACATGGAAGTCGGCGCGGGCACATTCCACCCGGCGACCACCCTGCGCGCGCTGGGTCCGACTGCGTGGGCCGCTGCCTATGTTCAGCCGTCGCGTCGTCCCACGGATGGCCGCTATGGCGACAGCCCAAACCGGCTGCAGCATTATTACCAGTACCAGGTGCTGATCAAACCCTCGCCGCCGGATCTGCAGGAGCTCTATCTCGGGTCGCTCAAGGCCATCGGGATCGACATGGCTGTCCATGACATCCGATTTGTCGAGGATGACTGGGAAAGCCCGACTCTGGGCGCCTGGGGCCTTGGCTGGGAGGTCTGGTGCGACGGTATGGAAGTATCGCAATTCACCTATTTCCAGCAGGTTGGCGGGCATGACTGCGCGCCGGTGTCGGGAGAGCTGACATATGGGCTCGAGCGGCTGGCGATGTATGTCCTTGGCATCGATCACGTCATGGACATGCCGTTCAACGACCCGCAATCGCCCATTCCGCTGACCTATGGCGATGTGTTTCGGGAGGCGGAGGCGCAATATGCCCGCTGGAACTTCGATGTGGCCAATACTGACGTGCTGATGAAGCAGTTCGAAGAAGCCGAGGCCGAATGCGCGGCGATCCTGTCGCACCCCTATGTGGACCCAAAGACCGGTCGCCGCATCGTCATGGCGCTGCCGGCCTACGACCAGTGCATCAAGGCCTCGCATCTTTTCAACTTGCTTGACGCCCGCGGCGTGATCTCGGTCACCGAGCGTCAAGCCTACATCGGACGGGTGCGCGCGCTGGCCAAGTTGTGCGCCGACGCTTTCGTTCAGACCGAGGCCGGCGGCACCGCCGCCGATGCGGCATGAGCGGGCGGGTCGCGATCTTGGGCATCCTGATGACAGCAGCCGTCGCCGGGGTCGCGATATACTGGTTGCAGGTCTATGCCTTCTACGACGAGTTGACGGCCGATGCTGAAAATGTGCAACTCACCTCGGTCGTGACGGGCGTACCCGAACCGGTCGTGTTCGAAAACTACAAGGGCATCGATGCCAACAGCTCCCCCATCCGGTATCGTGCCTGCTTTGACCTGATCAACTCCCAGGCGATGTTGACAGAGGCCTACGTGATCTACGATGGCGCAGAGCCGCTGGTCGCGCCGGGCTGGTTCGACTGTTTCGACGCCGCTGACATCGGCGCGGCGCTTGAACGCGGCGACGCCATCGCGTTCCTTGGCGTTGAGAATATTCAATACGGGATCGACCGTGTCGTGGCCGTGATGCCCGACGGTCGCGCCTATGCCTGGCACCAGATCAACCCTTGCGGTGAAGAGGTGTTTGACGGCAATCCCGCCCCCGAAGGCTGCCCGCCCGCGCCGCCGAATGCGAACTGAGCCCGAGTCATGCCCGATCTTCTGATTGAACTCCTGTCCGAGGAAATCCCTGCGCGAATGCAGGCGAAAGCCTCCGAAAACCTGCAGAAACTTGTGACCGATGGCTTGGTCGAGGCCGGGCTGACCTATGCTTCGGCGGGCGCGTTTTCCACGCCCCGCCGCTTGACCTTGTCGGTTGAGGGCCTTCTCGCCAACAGCCCGGCGGTGCGCGAGGAACGCAAGGGGCCCAAGGTCGGGGCGCCGGACAAGGCGGTGGAGGGGTTCTGCCGTGGTGCGGGCGTGGACCGCAAGGATTTGCAGGTCCGCGAAACCGCAAAGGGCGACATCTATTTCGCGGTCATCGACAAGCCGGGCCGGCCCGCCGCCGAGATCGTGGCGGAGGTGCTGGACCACACGATCCGCGCTTTCCCGTGGCCAAAGTCGATGCGCTGGGGGGCAGGATCCTTGCGCTGGGTTCGCCCCCTGCAATCGATCCTCTGCATCCTCAGCGATGAGGCCGGGGCCGAAATCGTGCCGCTGCACGTTGAGGGGATCGCGGCGGCAGACGTCACTCGCGGACACCGGTTTCTTGCCCCCTGGCCGTTCTCCGTCACGAATTTCGACGACTACGAGGCACAGCTCAAGCGCGCCTTTGTGGTGCTTCGGCCCGACGAGCGGCGCGCACAAATCCGCGCCGAGGCCGACTCTCAGGCTTTCGCGAAGGGGCTCCGCGTCGTAGCGGACGACGGACTGCTGGCCGAGGTCTCCGGTCTCGTCGAATGGCCCGTGGTCCTGACCGGTCAGATCGCGGAAGAGTTCCTCGACCTGCCGCCCGAGGTGTTGCAGACCTCCATGAAGGAACACCAGAAATTCCTGTCGCTGCGCAACGAAAAAACCGGCCGGATCGAAGGGTTCGTCACCGTTGCCAACACCGAGGCCAGCGACCATGGAGCGACGATCCTTGCCGGGAACCAAAAGGTGCTCGCCGCGCGGTTGGCGGATGCAAAGTTCTTTTGGGAGAACGACTTGCGAGTGGCGAGAACCGGCATGGTGGAGTGGCTCGACAGCCTCGCGAACGTCACCTTCCACAACAAGCTCGGCTCGGTGAAGGACCGCATCGACCGCGTGGTCGCGCTGACCCGCGAAATTGCGCCGTCGGTGGGGGCCGACCCGGCCGAGGCGACCGAGGCCGCCCGCGTCGCCAAGGCCGACC
>CAYMMT010000108.1:0-5801 GCA_964391555.1 uncultured Rhodobacterales bacterium | reverse complement strand
AAATGGTGTACGAATTTCCGGAACTCCAGGGGGTCATGGGGCGGTACTACAGCGAAGCCGCCGGCCAACCCCCGGTGATCGCTGCCGTCTGTGAAGAGCATTACGCCCCCTTGGGTCCCTCTGACGAAGTCCCGACATCACCGGTTTCTGTTGCGGTTGCGCTGGCCGAGAAGCTGGACACGCTGACCGGGTTCTGGGCGATTGATGAAAAGCCGACAGGATCGAAGGATCCCTTCGCCTTGCGCCGTGCGGCGCTGGGGGTCATTCGGCTGGTCCTCGAAAACGACCTGCGACTGAAGCTGGACCGGTTCTTCGATGCCCAGTTGGCGCGGCACAAACTCCACGTCAACAGCGACATGTTCGGTCCTCAGGATGCGGATCATGTCGGGGATTTCATCCGCCAGATCGCCGAAGTCGGCGTGTTCCGAACGGCTTGGGAAGCGTTGCGCGACCGCGTGGGCGATGGCGAATTGGCGACTGTCATGGGGTCCGTCCCGGACAAGTCCGAAGACCTTGCCGGGTTCTTTCATGACCGGCTGAAAGTGCACTTGCGCGACGAGGGGATCCGCCACGATGTCATTGATGCGAGCCTGGCCATGCCGGGAAGTGATGATCTTAAGCTGCTGGTGCATCGCGCCGAGGCCCTCAATGCCTTTCTTGCGACGGACGACGGCGAGAATCTCATTCAGGGGTTCAAACGGGCCAACAACATCCTCGCACAGGCCGAAGAAAAGGACGGGGTCGAGTATTCCTACGGGGCGGACGTGAAATTTGCCGAGACGGAGGAGGAGCGGGCGCTCTTTGCCGCGCTCGACACGGCAGAGGCCTCCATTGGCCCGGCCATGGACACCGAGGATTTCGCCGCTGCGATGCAGGCCATGGCAGCCTTGCGCCAGCCCATCGACGGCTTCTTCGAGGCGGTCCAGATCAATTCGGACAACCAGATCCTGCGCCGCAACCGGCTCAACCTT
This sequence comes from uncultured Rhodobacterales bacterium, assembly GCA_964391555.1. Classification (GTDB taxonomy): domain Bacteria; phylum Pseudomonadota; class Alphaproteobacteria; order Rhodobacterales; family Rhodobacteraceae; genus JAMWZF01. Next base: position 4,830 of record CAYMMT010000108.1, on the reverse strand, counting down.
CTGTCTCGCACCCGGGCCATTTGTCTGTCTGTCGCCGATCTGACCCGGATTGAGGGCTAAAGCGCCGCCGCGACACTGTCGTGCTTGCCTGGCATCGCGTCGTCGTTAAGGTGTGACGGGAAAGGATGCCGCAGTGCAGAAAGAGCTTCGCACCGATGACGTGACGCTGATCACGCCGACCTCGCCGCTGCGGCCCGAGACCCATGGCGGCCGCGCGAAGTGCCTGCAGCGGCTCATTCGGCTCGACCTCCCGGTGCCGCCGACCGTGGCTTTGTCCTTCGACGCGGTACATGGCATTGCGCAGGGCCGCATGCCGGACCTGGCGATGATTATCGACAGTCTGGGCGAAGGAGCGCTGATTTCCGTGCGCCCGTCGAGCGAGGACCCCGACTGGGGCGGCCCGAGCGCCATTCTCAACATCGGCATGTGCGACGCCCGGTACGACGAGATGCGCGCGACCGTGGGCGAGGAGGCCGCGAACCGGATTTACCTCCGTTTCATAGAGACTTACGCGTTGCAGGTGGCGCGCCTTGACCCGGAGATGTTCGATTTCGCCGAGCATGAGGAACACGAGGCTCTGGCCCTGGCCCTGCGCGCCTACGAAGACGAGATGGACGAACCGTTCCCGCAAGACCCGGCGCAGCAGCTGGCGGAGGTTCTCCGGTCCATGGCGCGCGCCTGGGAAGGAACAACCGCGCGGCTCCTGCGGCAGGCCAAGGGCGCGCCGGCCGATGCGGGATTGGGGCTCGTGGTACAGCGGATGGCGTTGGGGATCGGTCAGGGCAAATGCGGGTCTGGTGTCATCCAGTTCGTTGATGCGACAACAGGGTTGCCGCAGGTCACGGGCCGGTTCCTGAGCCAGAGCCAGGGCCGCGAGGCGCTGTCGACCCAAGGGGCGATCTATCTGACCAAGGATGACCGTGGGCCGTCGCTTGAAGAGCGGCGCCCGGATTTGTTTTCGAAACTGCTGGGTTTCGGCGATCTCGTGCGAACGCGCCTGCGCGAAGAAATGCAGATCGAGTTTGTGATCGAGAATGGCGCGCTTTGGGTGCTTGACGGTGCACGGGTGCAGCGCTCGTCGCGGGCGCTGGTGCGGGTGGCGGTGGATTTGGCCAAGGACGGGATCATTTCGGCGGAGGAGGCGGTGATGCGCGTCGCGCCGTCGTCGCTGTCGGAACTGCTGCACCGTCAGGTCGATCCCCGGGCGCTTCGAAACCTGATTGTCAGCGGTATCGCAGCAAGCCCCGGTGCAGCGACAGGCCGCATCGTCTTTACCGCTGCCGAGGCTCAGGCCAGCGCGGCACGAGGCGAGGGATGCGTTCTGATCCGCCGCGAAACCACGCCCGACGACATACGGGGCATGCACGCCGCAAGTGCTGTTCTGACGATCCGGGGCGGCGTGACCAGCCATGCCGCTGTGATTGGCCGGGGTTTGGGCCTGCCGTGCGTTGTGGGCGCGTCGGACCTGACGATTGATCGCCGCAAGAAACAGATCGTGGCGCCGGATGGCCGCAGATTCAGTGAGGGCGACATCGTTACCGTCGACGGCAAGACGGGGGAAGTTCTGGCCGGCGAGGTGGACATGCTTGAACCCGCCCTCGACGATGCGTTCCAGACCTTGCTCGGCTGGGCGGACGACATTCGTGACATCGGTGTCCGGGCCAATGCCGATACTCCGGCGGACGCCCGCATGGCACGCACCTTTGCGGCGCAGGGGATCGGGTTGTGCCGCACCGAGCACATGTTCTTTGAAGGTGATCGGCTCGAGGTCATGCGCGAGATGATCTTTGCCGACGCGCCGGAGGATCGTCGCGCCGTGCTCGACCGGCTCCTCCCGATGCAGCGCGACGATTTTGCCGCGCTGTTTGAGATCATGCAGGGGCATTCGGTCTGTATCCGCCTTTTTGATCCGCCGCTTCACGAATTCCTCCCGACCGAGAAATCCGAGATGCGGACGCTCGCGGAGGGGCTGGACCTGCCATTGGCCGACGTGGAAGCACGGGTGGAGGCGTTGTCCGAGTACAACCCCATGCTGGGAATGCGTGGCGTCCGGCTGGGCGTCACCGTGCCCGAGATCTATGAAATGCAGGCCCGTGCGATATTCGAAGCCGCCGCCATCGCGACCAAAAAGGGTGCCCCGGTTGTTCCTGAGATCATGATCCCGCTGGTATCTGCCATGCGGGAGGTGGAGTTGGTGCGCTCTCGTATCGATGCGGTTGCCGTTGCGGTTCACAATGAGACGGGCGCCAGCTTCGACTACCGCCTTGGCGTCATGGTGGAGACGCCGCGCGCCTGCTTACGGGCCAATGATCTTGCGCAGCACGTGGCGTTTCTGTCCTTTGGAACGAACGACCTCACCCAGATGGCCTATGGTCTGTCGCGCGACGATGCCGGTCGGTTCATGAAACAATACGTGGAGCTTGGGGTTTACTCCGAAGACCCGTTTCACGAGCTTGATCTGGATGGTGTCGGAGAGCTCATCGGCATCGGGGCAGGGCGCGCGCGCAAGGTCGACCCGGGCCTGACACTTGCGATTTGCGGGGAACATGGTGGCACCCGCAATGCGATTGCGTTTTCGCGGCAGTTTGGCTTTGACTACGTGTCATGTTCACCATTTCGCGTTCCGGTGGCGCGGTTGACTGCCGCGCAATTGGTTCTGCAAGAGGCGACAATTGATCCAGATGTAGAGGCTGACTAGACCGGACCTGCCCTATGTTGAGGGATCTGTTTCCAATCCAGTGATAATCTTGCATCACCAATTTTACCATAATTTACAGAGGTTTCCTCAGGGTTCTTGATGTAGTAGAACGCGCCGGGCCAAGGGCGCCTCGGCGTGCTCATGGGTGTGTTTTGGGGGATTGATAATGCTTTACCGACTGACGATGATTGTCAGCCTGTTGTTCTTCGCGGGCCAGGCCCTCGCCGACGAACTGCTGGCTGCGCGGCTCGAAGCCTTGCTGGGTCAGGAGCGTCAGGCGATGCGGGTGATCCCGTCGTCGCGGCTGGACGTTCTGACAACACCGCCGCCGGCCGGCGCGCGCGAGATTGCGACCGCGTCCGGAGCGATCCGCTACGATCGGGATTGGCTGGCCCTGCAACCTCGTCCCACGGGCGATGCAGAATGGCGTTGCCTGTCCGAAGCGCTCTATTTCGAAGCGCGCGGAGAAAGCGTTCGCGGGCAGTTTGCCGTTGGGGAGGTTATTCTGAACCGGGTGGACAGCGCCAATTTTCCAAACACGATCTGCGGCGTCATCAATCAGGGGACCGGGCGAAGATATGCCTGCCAGTTCACCTATACCTGTGATGGCCGGGCCGAGGTCATCCGCGAACCAACGGCTTGGCAGCGGGTCGGAAAGGTTGCACGGCTCCTGATCGATGGGGCGCCGCGCGACCTCACTGACGGGGCAACTCATTATCACACGAAGTCGGTCTCACCGCGCTGGTCGAGGATTTATCCGCGCACCGCCACCGTGGGGTCCCATCACTTCTACCGTCAGCCGACGCGAACCGCATCGAACTGACGGCGCGGACGGGCCGAGATCCGTCGCGTCAGCGGCTTGTGGTACAAGGGCTGCACGGCTATTGCGCAGCCCATGACAGATGACGTCCAACTTGCCTTTGCGCATCCCGAAGAGCGTGCGCGTGCCACCGCGTCCGCTGGCTCGCCGCGAGACCGGATTTCGGTCCGCGACTATGTTCTTGACGTCGATATCGGTGCGTTCCAGACCGAACGCGGGGTAACCCAGCGGGTCCGGTTCAACGTGGTCGTTGAAGTGGGGCAGGTGGACGGAGCAGCGACCGACGACGTGGACGGGATACTCAGCTATGACCTGATCACCGAAGCCATCGACGGAGCGCTGTCCGAGGAACGGCTGGATCTGTTGGAAACGCTCGCCGAGAAGATAGCCGATCGAATTTTGACGGAACCCCTGGCCGAGCGCGTCTTTGTGCGGATCGAGAAAGTGGATCGCGGGCCTTTTGCGCTTGGGGTCGAGATTGTGCGCAGCCGGACCGAACAGGCCACCGCGGCGTCCGACATGGATACCCCTCCAACACCGCGGGTCGTGTTCCTGAGCAACGCCGCGATCGCCGCCGACGATTTGTCCGCACGCATTGATGCGTGGTCCGCGGGTTGCGACGCGCTTATCCTTTGCGTCGGGTCGGCGGCGTCGCCGGCGCCGCAAAGCGCTGCCGCTCTGGCGCAGCGGCGGATCGATCTGCTTGCCATCGAGCAGAACGCGTGGGTTCTTGCGGGCCGCGATCCGCGCTGCATCGTCGTGGGCACGCGGACAGAGCTGGACTGGGCAATGAAGCACGGACGAATAAGTGTTTGGGCACCATCGAAAATCGTGCTCGACGCGGTCAACGGTCCGTCGGCCGAGCCGGGTGATGGCCCGGCGCTTTGCGCGTGGTTTGCGGCCGAAATGGGTGCGACGGATCTGGTGATCGTGGGGGCCGAAGCGCCCCGGTCGGACCTGCCCGTGCGGGTGGAGCGAATGTCGTGACCCTGCCGTCGCTTCTGGGCCTCGACCTTGAAACCCCCCGTATCATGGGCATCCTCAACATCACGCCCGACAGCTTTTCAGACGGGGGAGATCTCACAGGTGTCGCCGACGCCGTGGCGCGAGCGAAGATCATGTCTTCGGAGGCGGAGATTCTCGACATCGGCGGCGAAAGCACGCGCCCGGGCGCGGAACCCGTCGCCGCCGCTGACGAAATAGCCCGCGTCGTCCCCGTGATCGCAGGCATCCGGGACGCGGGGATCCGAACGCCGATCTCGGTCGATACGCGCAAGTCGGTGGTCGCCGAGGCCGCGCTTGATGCCGGGGC
>CAYMMT010000107.1:2667-9721 GCA_964391555.1 uncultured Rhodobacterales bacterium | reverse complement strand
GGCTCCATGCCGCGTTGCGGTCGGACCTGCCCGATCTGGACGCTGCGCTTGCCTCTGGAGATCTGACACCCGCAACGACCTGGCTGCAGGACAAGGTCCAGCGCCATGGTGGCCTATTCGAACCGGCTGAGGTGATTGAAAACGCATGCGGCCACTCGATCGGACCCGAGCCGTTGCTTGATTATCTCGACGCGAAGTTTGGCGCGATTTACGGACTCTGACCCTTCAGGCGATTGAGTCCAGACCTGCCTTAGTTTGCAGGGCGCGTGAGACCATAGAGCCAGAACAGTGCCAGACCGACGGACGCCAGAAGGTTCCAGTTCGCCATGGTCAGGCCGAACAGGAACGGCTCGAGTGTGTCACACATCGGGACGGAGACTTCTGAGACCGCGCCGGGGAGAAGGGACGATCCCTCGATACCGCCGAGGCTTGCTCCGCCGCCTGTACAGCTGGCGGGGCCCTTCCACCAATCCCGTTCCACGCCCGTGTGGTAGGCCGCGATCCCGGCCGTCGCGAGGGCCGCAAGCGCGCCAAGGATCAGAATCGGGGCGCTGCGCCATCCCACGACCAATGCCGTCAGACCCACGGCAACCGCCGCAGCATGAGGCCACCGCTGCCAGAGGCAAAGCGCGCAAGGCGACCAGCCCAGTGCCTGAAACAGGAAGGCGGCCGCGAGCAAACCGGCAGAGCCACCGGCGGCGAGCAGGATCAGAGAGTCGCGCGAGAGTTTCATGAGGTCCACTTTATCAGATGGCTGCTGATACCCGGGAGGCAAAACAAGGTAAACAGGTGGGTTCTAGACACCGAGCCAGGTTCGAATGAGGTGTGCCAGAGTTGCGCCGGCAAAGATGAGCGTCGCGATCCAGGCGGTTCCGAGGATGGCCCCGAGGATGACCAGAATCCCATCCCGCTGCAAAAGACCCATCGAAACCACGACCACCGCAAACCCGGGCACGGTATTCGTGCCGGGCAGCGGAACAAGGATCGACGCGCTGAACACCACAAGCAGGAGCCCCACGACCCGGTCGAATGGTCCCCTGGTGAGTATCGCCAACCTTGGCCTGCTGAACGCCTCGATCCGCCGCAACCACGGACCGGCCCGGCGGGACAGGTTCTGCAACCCTTCGGCGCTGACGGTCCGCGCGCCGAGGCGCGCAGGCAGCCACGGGACGCGCCGACCGATCAGGATCTGAACCGACACAAACATCAGCGGAAGCGCGACAACCTGCGGGACCCCATACAGAAACGGGATGCAGCAAGGGAGTGCGAGGATCAGAAGAAATAGGCCAAACGCGCGTTCATGGAGCTGGTCCAGAATCCATTCGAGACTGACCGCATCCCCTTTCGCCTCTGCCGCCAGCAGGTCGAGGCGGGCAGAAATTGCCATGTCGGTATCAGTTGCGGCTGTCATGGAGGATCATCAAGCCTTTCAGGTCGGGCATGCGTTAGCAAATCGTTCGCAGCCGCACCAGCGCCCGGGCACGGCCATACTGTCGCGTTGCATGTCTGTCGCGTTTTGGGGGTGGACGGGGTCCGCCCGGCGTGGGTAAAGGAAGGCGTCGGCCGGTGTGGCGGAATGGTAGACGCAGGGGATTCAAAATCCCCCGATGGCAACATCGTGAGAGTTCGAGTCTCTCCACCGGCACCACCCTTCCTTGCAATCCTGATCGCCCGGGCGCCGGGCCTGGGCGCGAGCGGGGCATGCCAGTGTCAGAGAGTTTTCGGCGCTTTTTTGCCGAATCGTCCATATGGGCCAATTCCTGCGCGCACTGCCGTGTCAATGGCGCCCCCACAGTTTGATTGGTTCCGATTCGGGGACAAACGACGCGCTCCTGCGCGGCATGGACCCGGTCCGGACCCGGCATTCGGAACAGTCGGTAAACTGTTCCCGAATCGGGGACAAAGATTGGGCGCTGCCCTCAAGATGTTGTGATTTTTGCCCCAATATTCGCAATGAAACCGCAAAATCCGGCATTTCAATCCGGTTAATTGTTGACGGACTCATGAAGCCATTTGGCCAAAAACAAAGCCAAATGCGGCAAGACTTTGATGAAATGTCGTCTCAAACACGGTTTTCCGCTTTGGAGCCCGACGGCTCTGGCATAACGAAAAAGGGCCCACTGGGGGGCATGGCCATTTGGGGTTGGTCACGAGGTCGGTATTGGCCGGCGTCGCTACGTGGTGTCTGCGGATCTGAAGCATTTGCTTCACATGCGGATCGATGACTGAAGGGGCCGCTTCGGCGCGGTTGTCTGGCGTGGTTTGCGCCGGTGTTTAGGAGTTATGAGATGACCAACGAATTGAAAAGCTACAAGCTGGATTTCGAAGGGTTTGCGAGCGGCACGGTCATGGACGACGAGTATGCCGGCGTCGGAGTGCACATTTCCTCGGGCAACGATCACAAGCCGCCGATGATCTTTGACACCGACAATCCGACCGGTGGAGATTACGACCTGGCCACGGACAACCTCGGCAACGTGCTGATCATTTCCGAGGATGGCGACAGCCAGGACCCCGACGACAACGCCCATGGTGGCAAGCTGTATTTCGATTTCGATGACGCGGTTGTCGCCGACAGCATCACCGTGCTCGACGTCGAAGAATGCGCCCGCGTTCGCCTTTTCGACGAGAACGGCAATTTGATCGACGAATTCTGGGGTCAGACGGGCAACAACGGCCAGCAGGTCATCGACCTCGGAGACACGGCCGGCGTCGCCAGGATGGAAGTCACGCTCTTCGGTTCGGGCGCGATCGACAATGTCAGTTTCAAGGCACCCGACAGGGACGACCTCGAAGTGATTGCCCGCGATGACACCGCCGAGACGGATGAGGATACACCGGTCGTCATCGATGTCCTCGCCAATGACAGCGCGGAAAGCGACGACGACGAAGAAGACGACGACGAGGACGAAGACGACGAAGAGGGCGACGACGAGGACGAAGACGACGAGGAAGGCGACGACGAAGACGAAGACGACGAGGAGGGCGACGACGAAGACGAGGATGATGAGGAGGGCGACGTCCAGCTGACCGTTATCGCTGCGTCATCGCCGGATGGCGAAGTCATCATCAACGACGATGGCACCCTGACGTTCATCCCCGACGAGAATTTCAACGGCGAAACGACCATCACCTACACGATTGAGGGTGAGGACGAAGAAGGGGACACCGACACTGACACAGCCACCGTCCACATCACGGTGAACCCGGTGAACGATGATCCCGTTGCCGCGGACGACAGCGCGGTGACCGACGAGGACACCGATGTCGTCATCGACGTCCTGGACAATGACAGTGACGTGGACGGCGATCCGCTCGATGTCACCGAGGCGACAAGCGCCGACGGCTCCGTCGATATCCTTCCGGACGGCAGCCTGCGCTTCACGCCCGATGCCAATTTCAACGGCGAGACGACGATTACCTATACCGTTGACGACGGCAACGGTGGCACCGACACCGCGACCGTCACCGTGACGGTGAACCCGGTGAACGATGATCCGGTGGCCAACGACGACAGCGACACCACCGACTTCAATACGGCCGTTGTCGTGGACCTGCTCGACAACGATACCGATGTCGATGGGGACGACCTGACGGTGACCGGGGCGAGCGTTCCCGCCAGCGAGGGCACCCTGACGGACAACGGAGGTGGAAAATATACCTTCACACCTGCGGCGGGCTTTACCGGTGTTGCAACGATTTCCTACACGATTTCGGACGGCAACGGCGGAACCGACAGCGCCGTGCACACGGTCGAAGTGGGTGCGGCGCCGCTCGACGGGACCGTCGAAGGCACCGCCGGCAACGATGTGATCGACCACGGTTACCTTGGCGACCCCGAAGGCGATCGCGTCGACAACGAAGACGCGATCCTGCCCGGCGCGGCCCCGAATGATGACCTCATCTATGGCTTCGGCGGCGACGACACGATCCGCGCCGGCCAGGGAGATGACGAGGTTTACGGCGGCGACGGCAACGACTCGATCTCTGGCCAGGGTGGCAACGATACGCTGGTCGGCAATGCGGGCGAGGACATCATCATCGGCGGCAAGGACGACGACCTGATCCGTGGCGGCGATGACAACGACACTCTTGATGGCCGGTCTGGTGACGACACGGTGTTCGGCGGTGACGGCGACGACCTCGTCATCGGCGGGGGCGGCAACGACACGCTTGATGGCGGCAAGGGCGATGACACGATCCTTGGGGACAACAACGAGGACGTCATCACCGGCGGGCAGGGCGATGACACGATCGAGGCCGGCGCCTCGGACGATACCGTCGACGGCGGGATCGGGTCCGACAGCATCGACGGCGGGGCGGGTGACGACATCATCAACGCCGGCAACCACGTCAATCCGTTGCCCGATGTGGGTTACCCGGGCATCTACGGTGCCGACAGCGACCCCGACAATGACAAGGACATTGTTGACGGTGGCGCGGGCGATGACATCATCACCACCGGCGACGATGACGACACCATCACCGGCGGCACGGGCAACGACATCATCGATGGGGGCTTCGACGACGACTCGATCGAGGGCAACGAGGGTGACGACACCATCATCGGTGGCGAAGGCAATGACGAGATCGACGGCGGTGACGGCGATGACCTGATCTACGGTGGCCTCGACGACAGCGCGCCGGATCTGGTGAACATTCCCGACGATGGGTCGGGGCCCCTTGGCCCGGATCTGGTCACCGACAACAACAACGACGTCATTGACGGCGGTGCGGGTAACGACACGATCTTTGGCCGCGACGACGATGACACCCTGTTGGGGGGCACCGGCGACGACTATCTCGACGGCGGCGTGGACGACGATGTCATCGAAGGTGGCGACGGGGACGACATCATCATCGGCGGTCAGGGCAACGATGACCTGTCTGGCGGCTTCGGCTCCGATACGTTCCTAGGTGGCAACGGCGGCGACGTCGTGGTCGGTGGCGAAGACCCCGACGATGGCGACGTGGACGTGCTCGACCTGACCGGGTCCAACGTCGATTTCATCACCTATGTCGATGGCGATCCGGAAGCGGGGACGGTCACGTTCCTCGATGGGTCGACCATGACCTTCTCCGAAATCGAGAACGTCATCCCCTGCTTCACGCCGGGCACGACGATTGCCACGCCGCGTGGCGAGCGCCTTGTCGAGGACCTGCGCGAAGGCGACCGGATCATTACCCGTGACAACGGCATCCAGGAAATCCGCTGGGTGGGCCACAAGCAGATGAAGGGAACCGATCTTGCGCGGAACCCGCATCTCAAGCCGATCCTGATCAAGGCAGGGGCCCTGGGCAACGGCCTGCCCGAGCGGGACATGCTGGTCAGCCCCAACCACCGCGTTCTGGTGGCCAACGACAAGACCCAGCTCTACTTCGAAGAGAACGAGGTGCTGGCCTCGGCCAAGCATCTTGTCGGATCCCAGGGCATCCATGCCGTCGACATCATGGCGACGGCGTACATCCACTTCATGTTCGACAACCACGAGGTTGTGCTGTCGAACGGCGCCTGGACCGAAAGCTTCCAGCCCGGCGACTACAGCCTCAAGGGCATCGGTAACGCCCAGCGGACGGAACTCTTCGAACTCTTCCCCGAATTGCGGGATCAGAAAGGCCGCGAAGGCTACGCCGCCGCGCGCCGGTCGCTGAAAAAGCACGAAGCCCGGCTTCTGGTGAAGTAGATCGAGTTATGCAGCTGGCCCTTGCCGCGGGTGCGGGGGCCAATTCGGATCAGGGGAGCCATGTCTGGCGGCTCCCCTGTTTCGTTCCTCGGGCAGGTCGTGCCCCGACAATCCTCATCGAGAATACAGCGGTTATCAATTCGGGCGGCTTGCGCGCCAGGCAGCCCAATCCTCCGGCGTGTCAAGGTCGGTGCGCGCCCTTGCGCCGTCCAGTCGGACCAGATGCACCCGTTCGGTGTGACGGGCGACGAGTGTCGCCGCGCCCGTATCCCCGTTTAACTCGGCAAATTCCGATCTCAGGGCCCTGTCGAACAGGATCGGATGCCCCGGTTTCCCGTTCGCGGTTGCACCGCGCCAGATCAGGGCTTCCGGATGGGTCCCCCGGGCCGCGATGACGCTCGCCATGTCGCCTCCGGTAAGCTCCGGAAGGTCTGCAAGCATCACGAGGAACGCCGGACAGCGCGGCAGCGCGTGAACCGCCTCGCGCAATGTGCCGCCCATGCCTTCGGCGGCGGCAGCAATCTCGTGGACGGCGACCTCAAGGCCAACCAGCGTCGCCCGCCGTGCCTCGGCCCCGATTGGCAAGGCCACACTCACGGCATGACCCGTAGCCAGCGCCTCCTCGACGACATGCCGCAGGAGCGGCACGCCGCCCACGGGCTCGAGCAGTTTGTCGGCCCCCCCCATCCGGGATGAGGATCCGCCGGCCAGGATCAGGATCGGGATCATGCGCGCAGCCTCTCACCGTCCGGATCCCAAAGCGGGCCCGGGACCTGCACCGCGCGGCGGCGGTCCCCCAGAATTTCGATCTCCACCTCCAGCCCCGGCGCGGCCCGGTTTCGGGGCACCAGACCAAATGCGATCGACTTGCCCAGCCAGTGCGAATAGCCGCCGGAGGTGCAGAACCCCTCGACCGAGCCGTCGATGAAGATGGGTTCATACGCCGTGACGTCGGCATCCGTCGCGTCCACCTCGAACGTCACCAGCGTGCGCGGCGGCGGCGCTGTCCGTTCGGCCTCCGCCGCCGGTTTGCCAATGAACGCCTTGTCCCAGCGGATGAAGCGATCCATGCCGGTTTCAGCCGCGGTGTAATCCGGTGAAAACTCCCGCATCCAAGAGCCAAACTGACGGTCCAGCCTGAGCGACATCATCGCCCGCATGCCGAATGGTGTTAGCCCTAACGGCTTTCCGGCCTCCCACAGACTTGTCCACAGGGACCTCTGGTCCATCGGCTTGCAATAAATCTCGAAGCCCAGATCGCCGGTATAGGACACCCGCTGAACCAGGCATTCGACCTGTCCAACGATCATTTTGCGCGCGTCAAGAAACGCCAGATCAACCGGGGCGCGCGCAACTTTCCGGAGCAGATC
>CAYMMT010000107.1:0-2567 GCA_964391555.1 uncultured Rhodobacterales bacterium | reverse complement strand
TCCAGCCACGCGCGCGCATCCGGTCCGCTGACCATGTACTTGCCAAAGTTATGCACCTCGTTGATTCCGACACCCTCCCGCACCGCGCGGACCTCCCGCCCGGTGGCGTCGAATGCGTCGGATCGCCGGAAACTCGGCGTCTCGAAGGTCGGCTCGTCACCGGTGGCAAAGTAGTTCGGAACCTCGAGCCCGAACTGGTGCCCCCAGACCGCACCAAGGCCGGTAAAGATGTCATACATGGGCGTGGTCCGGTGGGGCCGGGCCGCGGGGAGTTCTTCGTTGGGATAGGCGACGGAGAATCGCTTCTGATAGTTCTCGACCACTTTCGGCAGCGTGTAGCCCGGCGTGATCCAGTCGCCGAAACGGGCGACATCCATCGCGGTCACGTCCCGTTCGCATTCGCCCTCGGTCATCCACTGCGCGAGCATCAGCCCGACGCCGCCGCCCTGGCTGAAGCCGGCCATGACGCCGCAGGCCGACCAGTAATTCCGCAGGCCCGGAACAGGTCCGACAAGGGGGTTGCCATCGGGGGCAAATGTAAACGGACCATGGATCACGGATTTCACCCCCGCCGTCTCCAGCACCGGGAATCTCTTGTAGGCAAAGGCGATGCTGTCCTCGATCTTGTCGAAATCATCCGGCAGCAATTCGTGGCCGAAATCCCAGGGCGTACCGTCCACGGCCCAGGGACGGCAGGTTTGCTCGTAGAACCCGATGCACAGCCCGCGTCCCTCCTGCCGCAGGTAACTCTCGCCTGCGGGGTCCATGACATGCGGGTGCTCTTCGGCGCGGTCGCGGATTTCCGGGATCTCGTCGGTGACGATGTATTGGTGCTCCATCGGGTGGAGCGGCAGGTAGCAGCCGGCCATGGCCGCCACTTCGCGCGCCCAAAGCCCCGCCGCATTGACAAGATGCTGCGCAATGACGGTGCCCTTGTCGGTCACAACCTCCCACCCATCCAAATGAGGATTGGTCTCCAACACCTTGCAATGTAACTCAATTTCTGCCCCGCCCATGCGTGCCGCCTTGGCATAGGCCTGTGTCGTGCCGGAGGGGTCGAGGTGCCCGTCAAGCGGGTCGTAGAGTGCGCCGAGGATGCCGTCGGTGTTGGTCACCGGCGCGATCCCGGCGATTTCGCCAGGCCCGATGATTTCGGTTTCCAGCCCCATGTAGCGGTGCTTCGCCCGTTCGGCGACAAGCATGTCCATGCGGTCGGGATTGTCCGCCAGCGTCACCCCGCCCACGTGGTGCAGGCCACAGGAGAGGCCCGTCAGGTCTTCGAGTTCGCGGTAGAGACGGATCGTGTATCCCTGCAGCGCAGCCATGTTGGTGTCGCCATTGAGGGTGTGAAACCCGCCGGCGGCGTGCCAGGTCGAGCCGGACGTCAGTTCAGACCGTTCCAGAAGCAGCACGTCCCGCAGGCCGAGCTTGGTCAGATGATACGCGACGGAGCATCCCACGACGCCGCCGCCGATGATCACCACTTGAGCTGTCGTTTTCATCATGGACCTCCGTTTCCGCGACCCTAGCGCGTTCGCCGTCAGGCGAAAGCCAGCAATCGACAGGATATGTCGCGTCCTGACCTCATGGCCCCGGGATTCATGGTCAAGTTGGCCCAGGCGGTTTGGAGGCAAGACATGCGGACGCAAGCACAGGCGGTAGTCATCGGTGGCGGGGTGATCGGCTGTTCGATCCTGTATCACCTCGCCAAGGCGGGGTGGACCGACAGTGTCCTGTTGGAGCGGGACGAGCTGACCTCCGGATCCACGTGGCATGCCGCGGCAAATATCCACGGGTTGCACGACGTCCCCAACATCAGCCGCATCCAGCACTACACGATGAACCTCTACAAGGAACTCGAGGCCGAGACGGGGCAGGGCTGCGGCGTGTTCCAGCCGGGATCCCTGTATCTGGCCCAGACCGAGGATCGGGAGCACCAGTTGCGCCTGCAGGAAGCCAAGGCGCGCTACTACGGCATGAATTTTCACGAGGTGTCGCGCGACGAGGCGGAGCGCCTGCACCCCCTCGTGAACTACGATGGCATCCGCTGCATCATGTTCGAGCCTGACGGCGGCAATGTCGATCCTTCCGGCGTGACGGCGGCCTATGCCGCCGGCGCGCGGGCAAGGGGGGCGGAAATCCATCGCTTCACGCCTGTGACGGCAACCGAGCAGCGCCGCGATGGCGGCTGGGTCGTGCGAACGCCGAAGGGCGACATCCAGTGTGATTGGGTCGTCAACGCGGCCGGCCTCTGGGGGCGCGAGGTTGCGGCGCTCGCGGGGATCAGACTGCCGCTGCAGCCAACCGAGCACCAGTATTTCGTGACCGAGACCATCGCCGAGATCGCCGCGATGGACCGCCGCCTGCCGTCGGTGGCCGACCGGGACGGCGAATACTACCTGCGCCAGGAGGGGCAGGGCCTGCTGATCGGCGCCTACGAGAGGGACTACAAGCTCTGGGCCGAGGCGGGCACGCCGCTCGACTTCGCGCACGACCTGTTTCCCGATGACCTCGAACGGATCGAGGACAACATGATGCGCGCCATCGATCGCGTGCCCGCCGTGGGC
>CAYMMT010000106.1:0-9900 GCA_964391555.1 uncultured Rhodobacterales bacterium | reverse complement strand
CCTAGCCAACCCGACGTCCAGGACGGCCCATCGACAGTCCGGCTTCAATCGCCGGTCGGCCTGTGCCAGTTTCCTGCACGAACCGTCCACACAGAATGGGAACCGACACATGACCGAGATGAAATCAGACGTCGTCGTCGTCGGTGCCGGTCTGGCGGGGCTCGTGGCGGCGGCCGAGTTGGGTGACCGCGGCAAATCGGTGATTGTCGTGGATCAGGAGGGGCCCCAGAACCTCGGCGGTCAGGCCTTCTGGTCGCTGGGCGGCCTGTTCATGGTCGACACGCCCGAGCAGCGGCGCATGGGTATTCGGGACAGCCACGTGCTGGCCCGGTCCGATTGGATGGGCTCTGCCGCCTTCGACAGACCCGAAGACGCATGGCCCCGCAAATGGGCCGCCGCGTATCTCGATTTCGCGGCCGGAGAAATGCGCAGCTGGCTGCATGGGCAGGGTCTCCGGTGGTTTCCCGTGGTGGGATGGGCCGAACGCGGAGGCGGGTCGGCCGGAGGGCACGGGAACTCGGTGCCGCGATTTCACATCACATGGGGGACGGGACCGGGCGTGCTCGCGCCATTTGTCCGGCGCTGCATCCGGCACGAAGAGGCCGGCAGGATCACGTTTGCCTACCGGCATCGGGTCGATCGGATAGAGACGACCGATGGCGTCGCTGCTGGCGTGAGCGGAGCGGTGCTGGCTCAGGACGAGGCGCCGCAGGGCGCAGAGACCAATCGGGACGTCGTGGGAGAGTTTCGGGTCTCGGCCGGATCGGTGATCGTCGCCTCCGGCGGGATCGGCGGAAACTTCGATGCGATCCGGGAGGCGTGGCCGGAAACCCGTCTCGGGCCAGCGCCCCGGCACATGCTGTCGGGTGTACCGGCCCATGTGGATGGCAGGATGCTGGGGATCTCCGAACAGGCCGGTGGCCGGGTGATCAACCGGGACAGGCTCTGGTTCTATACCGAGGGCGTGCGGAACTGGGATCCGATCTGGCCGCACCACGGAATCCGCATCCTGCCCGGGCCGTCATCGCTGTGGTTCGATGCGCGCGGCAACAGATTTGCCCCGCCGGCGTTGCCGGGGTTCGACACCAACGCGACCTTCAAGGCGATCCTCGAAACCGGGTTCGACTACAGCTGGTTCGTGCTGACCCAGAAGGTGATCAAGAAGGAGTTCGCGCTGTCGGGCTCCGAACAGAACCCGGATTTCACAAATGGTGGCTGGCTGGACGTGATCCGCGAGCGGGTTCTGGCAGGCCCACGGGCAACCGGGCCCGTGGAGGCATTCAAGAGCCATGGCGCGGACTTCGTGGTGGCCGACACGCTCGATGAGTTGGTGGCAGGCATGAATGCCATTACCGATGAACCGCTGATCGACACCGAATACCTGCGCACCCAGATCGAGCTGCGCGACGGCCAGATCGACAATCGGTTTTCGAAAGACGCGCAGATCATCGCGATCCATGCGGCGCGGAACTATCGCGGCGACCGTCTGATCCGCACCGCCAAGCCGCACAGGTTTCTTGACCCGGCCAATGGTCCCCTTATCGCGGTGCGCCTGAACCTGATGACCCGCAAGACGCTTGGCGGGCTGGAAACGGACCTCGATGCGCGGATGCTGGGCGCGGATGGGTCCGTTGTTCCGGGCCTCTTTGCGGTGGGGGAGGCGGCTGGTTTCGGTGGCGGCGGATATCATGGGTACAACGCCCTGGAGGGGACGTTTCTGGGGGGCTGCATCTTTTCGGGGCGCAACGCGGGGCGCAGCACGGCCATCGATTGAGCCCCTCAGCCGCGATGCGCCCTCGATTCGAGATGCGCCACCAATCAGGAATGACTGGCTCGGGCCATCATTTGCCTTGCATCACCTTGCACTGGGCCGGTCCACCGCTTACCTGACGCGGCCATGACGCCGCCCGATCCCCTGACCATTGACCCCAGGAAGCGCTGGAAACTGGAACACCGGCTCAAGGTGTGGCTGGGCAATGACATCGTGACGCCCGGCGGGCGCCGGCGTGCGCATCTGTCGGCGCATCTTCTCGACCACGCGTTTCTGCGCACCTTCTGGCACAACTTCGACGAGGTCGCCCCCGGCGTCTATCGGGCCAATCAACCCGATGCGCGGCGGCTGGCGCGCTACAAGGCCCTCGGCATTCGCACGATCCTGTCCTTGCGCGGGCACAACACCAGTGCCGTTCACGCGCTGGAGGTCGAGGCTTGCGCATCGCTCGGGCTGGAATTGCGTGCCGTGAACCTCTCGGCCCGCAAACTGCGGGACCGGCAGGACTACCTCGACCTGCTCGACGCGTTCGATACGATGGAACGGCCCTTCCTCTTCCACTGCAAATCGGGCGCCGATCGAACCGGGTTGGCCGCAGCCTTTTACAAGATTGCCCATCAGGGACAGCGTGTGGCCGATGTGCGCCGTGACCTGTCCTGGCGCTATCTGCATTCCCGCAGGGCTTCGACGGGCGTACTCGACCACATGCTGGAGGCCTACGGACGGACCGGAGAAGCCCGGGGTGTCGACCTGCGCCAGTGGATTTCCGAGGTCTACGACCGCGAGGCGCTCACCGCCGAATTCAAGGCCACGCCCTGGCTCAAGCGGCCTTTGCGATAACGCCGGTCGCGGCTTCGAGCGCGCCGGCGCCGTGCGGAATACCGAGGGCCTTCAATCCCGCATCCATGGCCGCGAGTGTGCCCAGCACCATGTGGGCATTCACGTGACCCATGTGCCCGATGCGGAAGAATGCGTCCGCCGGTTCACGCCCCAGCCCGATCCCCAGCGTGACGCCGGCTTTCTCCTTGCACCACTCCTGCAACCGTTCCCCGTCCGGTGAACCGAGTTCGACAGAGGTCACGGCGTGACTGCGCAGGCTCGGGTCCTTGATGTTGAGCCGCATCGGGCCATCGGCTCCCCAGGCCTCGACGGCCGCCCACACGGCGTGCGCGAGCCCCTCATGTCGGGCCCAGATGGCCTCCAGCCCTTCTTCGGCGATCATGTCGAGGGCTTCGCGCAGACCATAGAGGTGATGGGTCGGCGCGGTGCCATCGAAGTATTTGTAATAATAGTCGGGGTTTATCCGCTCGCGCCAATCCCAGTAGACGGTGGCGCAAGTCGCGCTGTCCCGTGCTGCGGCGGCCCTGGAGTTGAACCAGACAAATCCCATGCCCGGCGGCGTCATCAGACCTTTCTGGCTTGCCGCGACCATCACGTCGGCGCCCCACGAATCCATCTCGAACCGGTCGCAGGCCAGCGAGGCGATGCAATCCACCATCAGGAGCGCGGGATGGCCGAGCCGGTCCAGCACCGCGCGCATCGTCGGCACGTCGTTCCGGACGCTTGAGGACGTGTCGACATGGACCATCAGGACGGCCTTGATCCGTCCTGCCGTGTCCGCCGCCAGAGCTTCTACGACCCGCGCCGGATCGATCGTGTCCCGCTCGCCGAAATCAAGCACTTCTGTCTTGATCCCGAGGCCTTCCGCCATCTCTCCCCAGCCATGGCAGAACCGCCCGGTGCCAAGGACGAGAACCGTCTCGCCACGGCTCAGCACATTCGACAGCGCGGCCTCCCAGATGCCGTGGCCATTGGCGATATACATTGCGACGTCACCGGTGGTTCCCGCCAGCGACTTGAGATCGGGCACCAGCGATTTGGTCAGTTCGATCAACTCGCCGGTGTAGATATTCGGCGCCGTCCGATGCATGGCGCGCAGCACCCGGTCCGGCATGACCGACGGGCCGGGTATGGCGAGGTACGTACGACCGTTGGCAAATGTCATTGGCGGCTCCGATGGATCACAACCCGCGCGACACTAGCCCCAGTCCCGGCGGCGTCAATGGAGGCCGTGAGGTCCGGGACACCCGGGACCGGCATCGCGGATTTGCGGCTCGAGGTTCGCCGATCCGATCGGGGCGGCCGGGGCCTGGTTCAGCAACAGCGAGCGCCAAACCGGAGATTCCTGCCCGTGCCGCAGCGTAACAATATTCCGGCGCGGAAAATTGGGTCACAAGGCTGGCCAGACCGCGTGAGCAATGAGAGGGAGGATCATGGCTCATCCAGACAGGCCGTGGACGGCTTTCTACGGCCCGGGTGTGCGGCCAGAGCTTGGCACACCGAGTTACCGCAATGTACCCGACCTGATCCGGGGTATGGCGGAAACCTACGGCTCCGCAAAGGCCTTTACCTGTTGCCTGCCCAACGGCATGAACGGCACGCTTTCGTTCCGGCAAGTCGATGAGATGTCCGACGCGCTGGCGGTCTACCTGCGGGAGGTGGCCGGGCTGGAGGTCGGCGACAGGGTTGCGGTGCAAATGCCCAACTGCCTCGGGTTTCCCGTCGCGGCGTTCGGCGTCTTCAAGGCAGGTTGCGTGCTCGTCAACGTCAACCCGATGTACACGCCCGAAGAAATGGCCAAGCAGTTCGAGGATGCCGAACCTCACGCGCTCATCATCATTGACATGTTTGCCGACAAGATCGCGCGCGCGACCCGCGGCCACCCCATTCCAAACGTCATCGTCACCCGCGTGGCCGAATTCTTTCCCGCCGCGCCGCGCGGCATCGTTGGCCTGGTTCAGAAATACTGGGATCGGTCGGTCAAACCGGTGGAAACCGCCCATATTCGCCTGCCTGCCGCCATTGCCGCCGGGCGGCAGCACATTTCCCGGGACCATGTGGAGGCCGACGCCTATCATCAGGAGATCACCGCCGAGGACCTTGCCGTTCTGCAATATACCGGCGGCACCACGGGCGTGGCGAAGGGCGCGATGCTGACCCATGGCAACCTGATCTACAACATGGAGCAGTTCATGGAGCTTCTGGGAAGCGACATGAAGAAGGGTGAAGAGGTTATCCTGACGGCGCTGCCGCTGTATCACATCTTTGCTTTCACGGTGAACATGCTGGCCTTCTACTCGACAGGCGGGCGCAACATCCTGATCCCGAACCCGCGGCCGCTGTCGAACCTCAAACGCGCCTTCGAGAACTACAAGGTCACGTGGATGAGCGGTGTGAACACGCTTTTCAACGGGCTCAACAACGAGATCTGGTTTCAGGACAGCCCGCCGAGGCATCTGAAATTCGCCGGCGCCGGGGGGATGGCGCTGCAATCTGCCGTGGCCGAACGCTGGCGGGAGATCACCGGGACGGAGGTCCTGCAGGGCTATGGTCTGACCGAAACCTCGCCGGTCCTCACGTTCGAGCCCGTCGGCAAGACCCGGCCCGGAACCATCGGCATCCCGGTCCCCTCGACCGACGTCGCCTGTTTCGACGATGCGGGCGACCGTCTGCCGCAGGGCGAAACAGGGGAAATCGCGGCGCGCGGCCCGCAGATCATGAAGGGTTACTGGAAAAAACCCGACGAGACCGCGAACGTGATGAACGGCGAGTGGTTCCTGACCGGGGACATCGGGCGCATGGACCCCGATGGGTATTTCGAGATCGTGGACCGCAAGAAGGACATGGTCGTTGTATCGGGCTTCAACGTCTACCCCAACGAGGTGGAGGATGTCATCGCCGCCCATCCGGCGGTTGTCGAGGTTGCCGTCATCGGCGTGCCCGACGATGCCACTGGCGAAGCGGTCAAGGCCTTCGTCGTCAGCGGCGACAAGGGTCTGTCGCAAGACGCTGTCCGGGCCTACTGCAAGGAGCATCTGACGAGCTACAAGGTCCCCAAGCGGATCGAATTCCGGGACGAGCTACCGAAGTCAAACGTGGGCAAGATCCTCCGCAAGGACCTGCGCGCCGAAGAACTCGCCAAGATCGCGGCGGAGTAGGGGGCTGATATGGTTGATGAATTTACCCAGACGTTGCTGGGGATCATGGTCGCGGTCATCATGCTCGGCATGGGGGCGTCGCTGACGCCGAGGGACTTCTACCTCGCTTTGAAGCGCCCTTACGGCCTGATGATCGGTGTGGTCAGCCAATACGGGATCATGCCGTTGCTGGGCTTCTTCCTTGCCCTGACACTGGCCGTGCCCGAAACCATCGCCATCGGCATCCTGATCATGGCCTGCATGCCGGGCGGGACGACGTCGAACATCTTCACCTATTTTTCAAAGGGCAATCTCGCGCTCAGTGTCCTGATGACGGTCACCTCGACGGTCACCGGCGTTGTGCTGATCCCGATCATCCTGCTGCTTTACGCCGCCGCCTTGGACCTGACGATCCCGCGCGAGGATATCATCGCCGTTCTTCTTGTCCTTCTGGTTCCGGTGGCCATTGGCATGACGATTCGCAAGATCAACGCCAATGCCGGCGCGGTCATCGAGTTCTTGGGCTCGATCCTCGCGCTGTTCTTCATCCTGTTCATCATGGTCACATGGGTGCCGCAGAACTGGCAGTTCCTGATGAATACAACGGGCGCCACCTATGTCGCGGCGATCGGGCTTGGCCTCGTGGGGATCACGATCGGGTATCTTTTTGCAAAGAGCTTGCGGCTGCATCCCCGCAACGCGCGGACCGTGGCGCTGGAGACCGGGATACAGAACGGCCCGCTGGCAATTGCCATCGTTGTCTTCACCTTCCCGGCAGAGCAGCAACAGGCCATCATGGCCGTACCGGCGCTCTATTCGCTCTTTATCGTGATCGTTTCGACCGCCGTGACGCTGGTGTTCCGACGCGCGAATACCGCGGCGGAGCAGAAACTGCCGGACAGCTTGCTGTAGGGGGAACCCGGATTTCGCGACCCCGAGGCCTATGCCGCCTCGCCGCGCTGAAGAGGGGACGGGGCGGGGGCGGCCTACCGCGACCGGGTATAGTGCCGCAGCGCCTCTACAACGCCGCCCGACCAGAGCCGTTCGCAGGCCACCTCGAAGGCCCCAACGAATTCAGCCTTGTCCCGCAAGTCGCCGTAGAATTCCCCCTGGTCAAGCCAGGCCGCGGGCCGCGAGCGGGCCGATTGCGCGGCCTTGGTCAAGGCGTTCCATTGCGGGTCATTGGGTTCGATCGGCGTTCCATCCTCGCGGGTCCCCGAACACATGCGCGCCCAGAGCGCCTCGACCAAGGCGAGCCCGTCGACGCTGCCGCCCGCCGCAAGGGCATCGCGGACGATCGGCAGGACGAACCCGGTGTGCCGGGACGACCCGTCAAAGGCCACGCGTCGCGTGGTGTCGCGGATCGCCGGGTTGGCAAAGCGCTCTTCGATCAAATCGGCGTAGGAGTCGGGGGTCATCTCCGGGACGGGCGAGACATAGGGCGCGATCTCTTCCCGGATCACCTTGCGAAAGAACGCCAGAATGTCGGGATTCTGCATGCAATCGGCAATCGTCGCGACCGACAGGAGCTCCCCGGCGTTGGCAAGAACCTGGTGCCCGGCATTCAGCATCCGGATCTTCATCGCCTCGTAGGCGTGAACGTCGCTTGTGAAGGTTGCGCCAACGCGGTCCCAGTCCGGGCGACCGGCGCAGAACCTGTCCTCGATCACCCATTGGCGGAAGAACTCGTGGGTCACCGGCGCACCGTCATCAATGCCAAAGGTGCGCGCCCGGGCAATTTCGTCCGGCCCGGTGGCGGGCACGATGCAATCGACCATGGAATTGGGAAAGCTGCAGTTGCTGTCGATCCACTCCGCAAGGTCCGGGTCGATCAGCCGCGCCAGTGACACGACGGTGTCCCGGGTCACGTCGCCGTTGCCCTGGAGGTTGTCGCAGCTCTGAATGCTGATCGGACCGAGGCCGGCCGCCCGTCGCCGGGCAATGGCCGCGATGATCGCGCCGAAGGCCGTTCGCGGGGTTGCCGGATTCGACACATCGTGCTCGATATCAGGATGCGTGGGGTCAAAAACACCCGTTGCCGGGTTCACGAAGTAACCGCCCTCGGTCACCGTGAGCGACACGATCCGGATCGCCGGATCCGCGATTTGCGCTATCAGGCTTGCGTTATCGGGGTCGACCGGCAGGAAATTCATCATGGGTCCGATGATCTCGGCGGAGGATCCGTCGGGCCGCAGTTCGATGAGCGTTGTCAGGTAGTCCTGCGCCGCCAGTTTCTGCCGCATCACGTCATCGCCGGGCCGTACTCCCGCACCCACGATCGCCCAGTCCCGGGCGAGTCCACGCTGCATGAGCCGGTGCAGGTACCACGCCTGATGCGCCCGGTGAAAATTTCCGACCCCGATATGGACGATCCCGGGGGTCAGGTCCTCGACCGCGTAGTCCGGTCGCCCGATGTCATCGGGCACCTTCCTCAGATTGCTGCGGCGCAGGGGGATCAGGGACATGGTGTTCAACTCATCCATTGTCCGCCATCCACGTTGTAGGTTTGCGCGACGATATACTCGGCATCATCGCTGGCCAGGAAAACGGCCATGCCCGTGAGGTCCTCCGCCGTTCCCATCCGTCCGTAGGGCACCCCTGCTCCGACCTCGGCCTTCTTCTGTCCCGGCGCCTTGCCCTCGTACTTGGCAAAGAAGGCATCGACACCGTCCCAGTGCTCGCCATCCACCACGCCGGGGGCAATGGCATTGACGTTGATCCCATGGCCAATGAGGTTGAGCCCCGCCGATTGGGTGAGGCTTATGACAGCGGCTTTCGACGCGCAATAAGTGGCGACAAGGCTTTCGCCCCGCCGCCCGGCCTGGGAGGCCATGTTGATGATTCTCCCGCCTTTTCCGCGGGCGATCATGTGTTTCGCAACGGCCTGGAGGGTGAACAGGGTTCCCGCGACGTTGATCGCGAAGACCCGGTCGTAATCCGCCCGTGTGATTTCCACGATCGGCGCGGCGGTAAAGATGGCCGCGTTGTTGATCAGGATGTCGATATGACCGAGCTTGCCGATGGCCTCGGCCACGCCCGCTTCGATGCTGCGTTGATCCGAGACATCCATGGTCACCGCTTCCGCGCCGATTTCGGATGCGGTTTGCGTCGCCCGGGCAGTATCGATATCCCCGATTGCCACGCGCGCGCCCTCGGTGACATAGGCTTGGGCAAACGCCGCCCCGATGCCGCGTGCGGCACCGGTAATCAAAGCAGTTTTGCCAGCAAGCCGGGTCATCCGATCCTCAAACCCTGCGCATCGAACTTGTGGATCACATCGTCCCGCGGCGTGAGGTGGATGGTGTCGCCGTATTTGAAGTCGACCTCACCGTCGGCGCGGACCGTGATAGCGTCAGCGAGCCCTGTGTCGTGAATGTGGAAGAACGTGTCAGAGCCAAGGTGCTCGGAGACACCGACACGCCCTTTCCATGGACCTTCCGACGCCGAGATCGCGATATGTTCGGGACGCACGCCAATGGTCTGGGCGCCATGTTTGGCGGCCTCGTCGCCCTCGATCAGGTTCATCTTTGGCGAGCCGATGAAGCCCGCGACAAAGAGGTTTCGGGGTGACCGGTAAAGTTCCAAGGGTGAACCGACCTGTTCGATCACACCTGCCTGCAGCACCACGATCTTGTCGGCCATGGTCATCGCTTCGACCTGGTCGTGGGTGACGTAGATCATCGTCGTGGACAGCCGCTTGTGCAGCTCCGAAATCTCGAGCCGCATGCCCACGCGCAGTGCCGCGTCGAGGTTTGAGAGCGGTTCGTCGAAGAGAAATGCCGCCGGTTCCCGCACGATCGCGCGCCCGATCGCCACCCGTTGGCGTTGGCCGCCCGAAAGCTGTCCGGGTCGCCGGTCGAGGTAGTCGCTGAGGTTGAGGACCTCGGCCGCACCGGTGACCCGGCGATCGATCTCCGCCTGGTCGAGTTTTGCCATCCGGAGCGGAAAGGCGATGTTCTTGCGGACCGACATGTGCGGATAGAGGGCATAGGACTGAAACACCATGGCCAGTCCGCGTTTCGCGGGCGGCACATTGGTGGCGTCCGAGCCATCGATCTCGATTTGGCCGGACGTGATATCCTCCAGTCCCGCGATCAGCCTCAACAGAGTGGACTTGCCACATCCCGACGGGCCCACGAATACCGCGAATTC
>CAYMMT010000105.1:1828-10228 GCA_964391555.1 uncultured Rhodobacterales bacterium | reverse complement strand
AGGCCGCCACGCTCAGGCCGCTGAAGCGCGATCTCGGGAAGGAGAAGATCGGCCACTTTCGGCGCATCGACCCAACGACGTACCGATGCGAACGACGGGACCGCCGCCGAGAACACCCATATTCACCTCGCGCCCGCCATACTTCGGTTGAACATTCGCCTGGACGGCCCCCGCGAATACGACGCCTCACGCCGCAAGGCGCGCTGCCGCAGATGCGAATTTGTGATCTGCCATCCCCGGCGTGGTTGCCACGGCGTCTCCAAGTTTCGTTCGGCTGTTGACGCGCCAAGAGACCCTCCGCCCGCGAGGTTCGGGCGGAGGGTCTTGCTATTCAGGCGATCGGGCGTGGCTTCAGTGACATTTCGAGGAAGTTGTGCTTGTAGGCGCTCTCGCCAACCTTGCGGAGGACGCCACGGCCAAGCTTGTAGCGATAGTTTCCGGTAACCGGGTCTGGCACCGCGTGACAGACCGAGTTCGCCATGGACCCCGGGTAATTGAAGGCGGCTTTCGCCACTCCCGCCCGCATTTCGTCGGAGACGATCGCCACGGCGACGAACTGTCCCGTCGTGGTCCGGATATGACCGTTTTCGAGCAGCTTCGTGAAGCTCAGTTCGCCGTCGAGAACGCCCACCGGCTCTCCGGACTGGACATAGACCGTGTCATTGAAACCTTCGACGAGGTCACCCGACTCGATCCCGTGTGGCGCGGCATCGTCGGGGTGGATCACGATATGCGGCCACGGCCAGCGCTTCGCCAGATATGGCTTTCGAAGATCGTCGAAGCCCGATTGCCAAGTCTCGTTGACACGGCCGTTGGTGATCCAGATTTCGCCCTTCTCGGCACGCGGCTTGATTGCCTCGTAGAAGTCCGACCAGCTGTCGTTGCTCCAGGGTGTTTTGAGGATGTTCGCCTTGCCGGTGTGTGTCCCGAAGGCATAGAGCCATTTGCGGTCGAACGTGTCGCCCTCGATTTCGCCCCAGTCATTGGCCGGGTCGTGCAGGCGGGCGGTGCCAACCATCTGCCCGTCGACCAGACGGATCGGTGTCTGGATGCCCTCGGTGCCAAGTTCCCGCAGCTTCTCGTGGCCTGTCTTGCCCTCCTTCTGCGCTTCCTTGACCAGCACATTGTAGCTTAGGACACCGGTCCGCGAGAACCGCGCCGCCTCTTCGAAGACGTCATTGCTCTCCTCCCAGTCGAAGCCCTTGAACCCCATCTTCTGGGCAAACTGACCGATCGCCCACCAATCCGGTTTGGCTTCGCCCGGGGCGTCGTTGAACTTGGCGTAGAGGCGCAGCCGCCGCTCGGCGTTGCAGCGCGCGAAATCCACCTCGCCCCACCCGGCAGCCGGCAGCACGATGTCGGCGTACTGGGTGTTGAGCGGCTCCACCGGATAGATGTCACTGTTGACAAGGACCATGCCGCCCGAGTCGACCCGCGCCTTGAACACGTCCACAAGATGATCGCGATCCACCGATCGCGGATGGTTGGCGTT
Organism: uncultured Rhodobacterales bacterium; assembly: GCA_964391555.1. Taxonomy (GTDB): domain Bacteria; phylum Pseudomonadota; class Alphaproteobacteria; order Rhodobacterales; family Rhodobacteraceae; genus JAMWZF01. Next base: position 8,736 of record CAYMMT010000105.1, on the reverse strand, counting down.
GCGCATGGTCAGGTCTGCGACCCGGCTGGCCAACTCCTGGCTCGCCAGCATCGCGGGGAACCAGGTGCATCCCATGGTCCACATGAAACGGACCTTGCCGTCCATCACCCATCGATCGACATTGAGCGGTTTCTTTCGCCGCCCGGGATGCTTTTCGGGGCTGAGGAAGCCCTTGCCCGGCCCTGCCCCCATGCCGCCACGCTGGTGGCCACCTCCCCGGCTGATCACCTGTCCCGGACGATTGCCCGCGCCGCAGATCAGCCCCAGTGAGGCCAGCGAGGCGGTGTTCATGTAGTTGTTGGACCAGTAATTGCCCTTCTCCAGCATGAACGAGGTCCTGGGTCGAGTGCCATCCTCACGGGGCTTGGCGATCAGTTCGGCGCAGCGCTGAATATCCTCGGCGGGGAGGCCGGTGATCCGCGCCGCCTCGTCCAGTTGTGCCGCCGGTTCGTTGGCGATGAACTTCTGGAAGTCTTCCCAGTCGCTTTGCCAACGGCCCCATGTCGTGCGCCACTGCCAGCCGGTGTTGCGGGTGCCGCGCCCGTAACCTGACTCAAGCTCCCAGCGGTTGTTGACCCAGGTGTCGATGAACTCCTGATCCTGCCAGCCGTTGTCGATGACGATTTTGGCCAGCGCGAGGTGAAGCGCGGTGTCGGTTCCGGGAATGACCGGGAGCCAGAGGCCGCCGTTCTTCAGGCCCCATTCCACGCCCATCGTGCGATGCGGCGTCACGAAGATCATCGTCTTGTTGGGATTCGCCCCGTTCATCATCCACTCGGTGAACAGCACCGTCTTGGTCTCGTAGGGATCGACGCCTGACATGAAGGCGACATCGCAACGTCCCCAGTCGTCGTAGGAGGCGGCGAAGGAGTTGAGGCCCGCGTCATCGAGCCCTGTGGCGTCGGGGCCGCGCATCGGCTTGTCGTGCCACGCGTGCACCGGTGTCCCGATGGCCCTGTCGACCAGCTTGCGGATCGCGTAGGTATTTTCGAAATATTCGTAGGAGAACGTCTTCATGCCCCAGGCATGTTCGCCGTAGTTGGCAAGCACGTGCTTTGACACTTCCGCCATGACATCGGTCACCAGATCCCAGCTCACCGGGGTCAGGACGCCTCCGACTCGGACCATCGGGTTTCTCAGTCGATCCCGCGTTGGCGTGTCGGGGTTGTAAATCTTCTGTGCAAGGGTGCCGCCCCGCACGGAGTAGTTGCCCCCGGGATTGACGGCCTCTGCATCGGCGTCCGCGATGACCACGAAGTGGTGCGGACGGCCGTCGTGCATGCCGATGTTATGCTGACTGGGCGCGGCCCAGGGGGCACCATAGGTCGGAAACTCGACGCCAAAAGCGTTCTGGTCCGCCATAAGGCCGCCCTCTGTGCCGACCGGCCAGCGGTAGACCTTGTAGGAACAGGCCACGATACAATAGCTGCACGCGGTCGTGATTACGTCTGCGTCCGGCGGCGGGAGCGGGACGAAGTCGCGGTTTCTGACTACGGAATCTGCCATTTCTCTATCCTCCTCAGGCGCCGGACGGGTTCTGGCTGAAGCCGTAGAACAGCCCCATTACGCCGGTTGCCACGATGTCGTCCCCGTCTATCTCGAGGACGATCTGCGGCAGGCTTTCAACGGCATGGCCCGAAACGAGCATTCCGTGCTTGGTCAGGTCGAAAGTCGACAGGTGCAACGGACAGGGCCCGAGCACCGAATGCGGTCGCTTGAAGTCCTCCGCACCCATGTAGCCGCCCTGATGCGGGCAGATCGTGTTGAATGCCACGATATTGCGACCATCTCCCACGCCTCCCCCGGCTTCCTCGTCGAGCATGACCAGCACGTTCTCGATGTCTTCGGTAGGATAGAGGAACGTCGTGGCAACTCCCGGCTCGAGATCGGAAACTCGGCCAATTACCGTGCGGACGTAGGACGAAGAGACGAGGTCCTGCGCCTCGGCGCCGGTGCCGAAGGTCGTCAGAACAGTGACCGAAGCTCCGCCGAGGATCAGAAACTCGCGCCGGTTGAACGAACTGCATCCGCCGTCGCGGCGCATGCCCTTCTGAATGTTTGCTTGGCTCATCAGTCGAACTCCGCCCAGGTTGCTGTTTCGGGAAGCTCCGGTTCGTCGAGAAGGAGCGGTTCGTCCATCGACAGCGCTTCGAGGAACGCCACGAGGTCGGCCTGCTCGTCCTCGGTCAGACCGAGGGGTTGCAATCCGGCCGTCTGTCCCTCGCCACCGCCCGCGTTGTAGAAGGCGACGACGTCGGTAAGCGTCGGCAACGAACCGTTGTGCATGTATGGATCCGTCCAGCGCAGTTCGCGCAGGCTCGGGGTCCGAAACTTTCCGATGTCCTCAGGGCGCTTGGTGACGTGGTACAGGCCCAAATCGTCAGTCCCGTTTCGGTACAGGGCCTCCGTTACACCCTTTTGGTAGAGTTCCCAGCGCAGGGTGATCTGGTAAAGCGGGTCTTCGCCGAACTCCGCGGCAGCCGGAACGCCGAGGTCATAGAATCGCTGGTCGGACGCCAATGGACCATTGTGGCATGAGATGCAGCCTGCGCTTCCGTTGAACAACTCCATCCCGCGCGCCGCGGCATCGCTCAGGGCGTCCTCGTCGCCGGCTAGGAACCGGTCGAAGGGAACCTTCGTGGCATCGGTCACGATGGTACGCTCGTAGGCTGCGATCGCATCAAAGGCATGGGCCAGTTGGGGCCAGTCGGTACCGAAAACCTCGCGGAACGCCTCGACATATTCGGGCACGAACCGCAGCCGCATCTCCATCATCGAGCCATCGCCGTTGCCGGCCACGGCCCCCCCGGCGGCACCTTTCGCCTGGCTTTCAAGCGAAGTGACGCTGCCTTCCCAGAAGCCCCTGTTGTAGTAGGCCGAGTTCAGAATGGTCTGGCTGTTGCGCCAATGCTGTGTGCCCGGATATCCGAAAGAGACCGGGCTGCCGGTTCCCCAGCCGAGGTCGGGAAGGTGGCAGGCGGAACAGGCCATCGAGCCGTTGCCGGACAAACGTCCATCCCAGAACAGCATCTCGCCAAGCGCGACCTTCTCGGGCGACATCGGGTTGTCCGCGGGGATCGGTGGTGGCCCCAACGTGGCCAACGGGGGATCGGCCTCTTGGGCGAGGGCATTGACGCCAACGGCGGCGACCAGTGCCGAGGTGCCCAGTATCTTTATTGCAAGTCGGGTCATGGGCTTGTCTCCTCAGTTCTGGCCAAGCTCGTAGAGAGCGTAGTCGGGCAGGTCGGGTTCGGTGATGTCGGGCGCGGCACCTGTCAGGCTCTCGAGGAATGCGATCAGGTCGGCCTTTTCGGCGTTCGACAGTCCCAGTGGTGCAAGGCCGGCGGCATTGCCCCTCCCGCCGCCTGCGTCGTAGAACCCGACGACCTCGGCGAGCGTGTCGAAGACACCCGAATGCATGTAGGGCGCGGTCTGGCCGATATCCCAGAGCGACGGCGTGACGAACCTGCCGCGATCCGCATCGTCCTTGCTGACGACATAGTTTCCGACATCTTCGCGCAGGTTCATGTAGTTGGGCGTCCCGAGGGTCGCGTAGAACCGGAGCATCGTGATCTGGCGCAGGGCACTTGTTTCGGGATCACCCGACAATCCCAATAACTCCGGGTGGTCGGGGGCGCCCGTGGCGTGCAGACCGCCATCGGATAGCATCGCGCCGGAATGGCACGCGCTGCACCCGGCCTTGCCGGCAAAGAGAACCATGCCACGTTTGGCGGCCTCGGACAGCGCGCTTTCGTCGCCGCGGAGATAGGCGTCGAAGGGGGCGTCCGTGGTTCGGATCGTCTTCAGGAATTCGGCGATGGCTCCGTACATCCGGCCGCCATAGGGTTCCGCGCCGTAGGCGGCCTGAAACATCTCGACGTATTCGGGCACCTGTTTCAGCCGCTCCTGTGCGAGGCGGCTGTCCATTTGCATGGTGTGGGATTCTGTCAGCATGTCGCGCACGACGGTGCCGAGATCCGCACCGTCGAGACGCCCGTCCCACATGAAGTAGGTCCGATTGGCAACGTTGAAGAGACCCGGTGTATTCCGGAAATATTCCACACCGGTATAGCCTGTCGACAACGCCCGACCATCTCCCCAGCCGTTGGCCGGATCGTGGCAGGTCGAGCACGAATTTCCCGTGTCACCCGAAAGCCTGCTGTCGAAGAAGAGCATCTGGCCGAGTTGCGCCCGCGCCTCCCTGACGTCGGGCGGTTCGGGCAGGGGCGCGAAGTCCTGAGCCAGTGCTGCGGGACCGGTCGCCAAAAGAAGCGCCGCTGTGCAAAGCCCGGCTCGCAGACCTGACACGAGCTGAGTCTTGAATTCCGTCATTGGTGCTCCTTTCCAGCGCGGGATTCGCGCCATTTCTCTGTCCCTTTGGCATCGAAACCTGCCAGATGAGCGATCACATTGGCCAAAGTGCCATCATCCTCGAGTCCGTCGACGTCCCGCCCATGGGGTGGCCGAAATGATGAAACGAAAGAGGCGGGCAGGAATTCGCAATACGCTTGAGCATGTTGTGACCCTTCTTCGCACACGACCCTGTCAAATCGAATCTCCGAAGTTTTTCATTTGGATCCGGAACTTGGAGTTGCCGGTTTGGATCATGCTTAAACCAAGCACACGCGGGACGTGTGACGAAGGCGGCCACAGTTGTGATGATTTGTGACGACTTGTGACGGCCGTTTTTCTGGATCAGGAGAGATACTGACGAAGGCGCCGAGCCAGCGTGACCGGATCTACAGGTTTGGAAATCACCAGTGGTTCGTCCCCTTCCACTGGCGCGATTCCGGGCGCGAAACCCGTCAGGAAGACGATCGGGAGAGAGGGACGTTCAACCCGGAGCAATTTCGCAAGCTCGGCGCCATCCAACTCCGGCATGACCACATCCGTGATGACCGCATCAAAACGATCCGGATCGGTCCGGAAACTCCGAAGCGCCGCATTGGCGGAAGAAAATGCCTCGACGTGATACCCCAGGCGCGTAAGGGACCTGCGTAGGGTCGATGCGACCTCTGGTTCGTCATCGACAATCAGCAGTCTCTCCGTCCCATAGGGCATCTCGGCAGAGGCGGCGCCATCGACCCTGTCGGGCGCTTCACATGTCCGAAGTCGCACGGAAAAGCATGCGCCTTCGCCCGGAGAGCTTTCCAGGTCGATCGAGCCACCCATATCGGTGACCAGACCATGTACGACCGACAGCCCCAACCCGGTTCCCTTGCCAAGAGGTTTCGTCGTGAAGAAGGCGTCGAACACCCGGCGCCGAATGTCATCGGTCATGCCCGGTCCATCGTCCTTGATCTGAAGAACAACATGCTCCTCCGGGTGGCGATTATCTTCGGATGCCGCCTCCGTTTGCCGTGTGAGGTTGAGCCGAACGAGTCCGGGCTGTCCGCCCATGGCTTCGGCGGCATTGCTGCACAAGTTCATCACGATCTGGTGCAGATGTGTCGGGTCTGCCTCGACCCAGACGGGCTCGCCCTGTTCGTCAAAGTCGAACTGTATCGTCGGAACGGTCGCCGCACGAACAAGCCGCAGTGATTGCCGAATGCTGTCGTGCAGGTTCGTGGGCACCGGATTCCCCGGCTTTCGCCGGGCGAAGCCCAGCAATTGTTGCACCAGCAGTTGGGCCCGCCGCGCCCCGATTTCGATCTGCTCGATCTCTGCCGCAAGGTCGCTATCCGGGAGCGCATCAAGACCGGCGAGGTGCGCCGACCCAAGTATCGACGTCAGGACACTGTTGAAATCGTGCGCAATACCGCCCGCGAGAAGCCCGACGGCCTCGATCTTCTGGGCGCGAACCATCTGCTCCCGAGCCTGCAGACGCTCGGTGACATCCTCCCCGATGCCAAGGAGGCTATGTGCGAAGCCATCGGCACCGCGGAGAGGCAGAATTGTATTTTCAATCCAGTAGCTGCCACCGTCCTTCCGTAGATTATGCAGCACGCCGCGCCATGATTTCCCCTCGCTCAGGAGCGCCCGCATTCTGCGGTACTCGTCGTCTTCTGTGTCGCCGGACTGGAGGAACTTGGGGGTCTGTCCGATGATTTCATCGCGATGCCAACCCGACAACTCCTCGAACTGCCTGTTCACGTATTCGATATGCCCCTCGGTATTTGTAATCATGATCGTCGCGGGACTCTGCTCGACGGCTTCCGCGAGTCTTTGCTCCTGGCGCTCCAGGCGTGCACGAATTGCCAGTTCCTCAGAAAGCTGAGCCATTGCCCCCTGCATCTGCCTCAGGATCGACCAGAACGCGAAGGCAAGCGCCAGAGATGCAAGGACAAGCAGAGCCATCGCGACGAAACCGACTGCAATCAGTCGCTGGCCCTGATCCACGGACGCGATCAGTCGTTCGGATTGTTCTGCACGCTTTTCCTGCCAGATCGCTTCGAGCTCTCTGAGACTCCGAATGGCCTCGGTATCGTCCACACGAACGAGATCGTCCGTTTCCTCGGCGGTCAGTCGATTTGCCCTTGCGGATTTCACGATCTCGATCTTGCTGCGATAAACGTCAATCGTTTCGACAATCTCAAGGATCGCGCGACGTTCCCGCTCGGAAATCGGAAGCCTCAGGTATTCGTCCGTCGCGGCATCGAATCGCTGCAATTGGTCCAGCAAATGCTCGAGATAGGTATCATCCTGCCGGAGTACGTAGTTCTTGAAGGTATGGATGATTCCGCCGTAGCCGAGATATCCGCGAATGGAGCTGATGATTGCTCCCTTGCGATCTGCTTCTTCAGCGAACTCTGCCCATCCCGCGGAAATCTCGATAAACTGTTGGCGCGTCCTGTCGCCAAGAAACAGCCCGGTTCCCACGATCGTGACAAGCAGCAGAACCGCAAACAGGACAGTAAGGATTGTTGTTCTCTGGGCGGTCACCCCGGTTGTCTCGTCAACTTGTCCAA
>CAYMMT010000105.1:0-1728 GCA_964391555.1 uncultured Rhodobacterales bacterium | reverse complement strand
TGTCCAAGCACATTCTCGTTGTCGACGACGACAATCAGGTTACCGATTTCCTGAAGAGGTTCTTGTCCAAACAGGGATATGTTGTGGCGACCGCCGGTTCGGCGACGCAGATGGCGCTCCTGATGGAGCATCGCGATTTCGACCTTCTGGTTCTCGATGTCGGCCTGCCCGACATCGACGGATTTCAGGTCACGCGCGAGTTGCGCCGGACCTCTGCGTTACCGATCATCATGCTGACGGTGCGTGACGAGGTCTACGACAAGATTATCGGATTGGAACTGGGCGCCGACGACTACCTCGCAAAGCCCTTTGAACCGCGGGAACTCCTTGCACGCGTCCGGGCTGTTTTGCGGCGAAGCGACGGCAACCTGAGACCCCAACCTGAACTGAGTGCCGGCCGGGTTGCGTCCTTCGCGGGCTACCTGATGAACGCCGAAGCACTTGAAGTGAATACCGAAGACGGCGACACCGTTCCGCTGACCTCGTCCGAATTCATCGTTCTTTCGGCCCTGGTTCAGAGAGCCGGCGAAGTCGTCAACCAGGATAAGCTGATGGATCTCCTTTATGCCGGATCAATCCACGTTACCGACCGGGCCATCGACGCCCATGTCGCACGTATTCGGCGCAAACTCGAGCTCACCGGCGACGGCGGTGACATTATCAAGACAGTGCATGGTCAGGGATATTGCCTCGCTTGCGAGGTGCGACGCGTCGACCGAAGCGAGAACTGACACAGTGCTATGGCCTCAATGATCTGAACGCTTCGCTCAGTGCCCTCGGGTGATCCCGTCCCATTCTTCGCTTTTTGGGCCTTGGTTGTCCGTGCGCAAATATCGGAAATCGCAATACTTGCCGCCGCCGACAAGCGTTTGCGAGCGTTTCAGCTGGCCTCCCCACATCTCCGCCAATGGATAGTCGAGATTGCAGGCCGTCCCTTGGCAGAAGTCGCGGGCGTCCTCGGGCGAGAGCAGCTTGTGATGCAATTCCTGGTACGGACAGCGCGTGACGAGGAAAACGCCACCACGGTCGCTATCGATCCAGCGTTTGCAGTAGGATTTCGGGCCGAATGGAAAGACATCCATGATCAGATGGGTGTCGCGTTCGAGGCGTTTTGCCGGGTCTCGGGTCGTCAGGCGCACGATCGCGTCAGGCACGGCCATGAACCGGCGGTAGATAATCCAGGCCGCATCGCCAACCAGTTCGATGGCATAGTCACGCTCGACGCCACGGTCGATGGCGGACTGAATGGCGGCGATGATCAGCGCGCCGTTCAAAAGCCAGAGCCGCGCACCCGCGGCACGTTCGTGCGGGATTTTGGCCGCGTGCTGGTCGAACCGCGCCCATGTGTCTGTCAGGAGCGCGCTGATCTCGGCACGGGTGAAACGGCCCTTCGCCATATCGCCGCGCGCCCGGTTGCGGCCCAGTATGGCGCGCATCGCCGCTGCGCGCACGACCGGGCGGAACAGGATGCGGAACAGGCGCTGGCCGCGTGTCATTTCAGCCAGTCAGGCCCGAAGTCCCTGCCCCGATCCGTAAATGTCATCCAGCCCAGGACCGCGCCACCAAGAGCGGACATGACGATGCCATTGACCATGAACAGAAGGCCCGCACCCTGCGCACCGAAATAGCCGAACGTCATGTCAAGCCTGAGACAGAGGGTATTGCAGAACAGCCCCAGCATGACCGTCGACAGCAGCGCGGTCAGTCCAACGGCGCGCCAGCCGTCCA
>CAYMMT010000104.1:7300-10236 GCA_964391555.1 uncultured Rhodobacterales bacterium | reverse complement strand
GCTCAATTCGAGGGGTTGGTGTTCGAGGAAGCCTCCGACGTCGTGCCCATCACATCGTCGCCCTATGTGATCGGGGATTACGAATTCGGCCGGTTCGTCAGCTTCCAGCGCAATCCGGACTATTGGGGCAATGGTGTGGTTCCCTTCCGCACCGGCACCTACAACATGGACGAGTACCGGATCGAGTATTTCGGCGACGAAACCGCCGCGTTCGAGGCGTTCAAGACCGGCATCGTGACAACGACGCGGGAATTCAATGTGGCACGCTGGAACAGCCAGTACGACTTCCCCCGGGTTCAGTCGGGTGAGGTGGAACTGGCCGTTCTGCCCCATTCCCGCCCGTCGGGCATGACCGGGTTCGTGATGAACACCCGGCGCGACCAGTTCAGCGACTGGCAGGTGCGGGACGCGTTGATGCATGTCTTCAACTTCGAGTTCATCAACGAGGCGATGACCGGGTCCGAGCAACCCCGGATCACGTCCTATTTCTCCAACTCGCCGCTGGCGATGCAGCCGGGCCCGGCGCAGGGCCGCGTGTTGGAGTTCCTCCAGGAGTACGACGATCTGCCTGTCGGCGCGGTCGAGGGCTATGCCCTGCCCGTCTCGGACGGGTCAGAGCGCAACCGCGCCAACATCGGCGCCGCCCTGGCGCAGTTCGAAGCCGCCGGCTGGACGGTGCAGGACGGTGCGCTCAAAGACGCATCGGGCGAGGATTTCACCTTCGAAATCCTGCTGGAAACCGGTTCGTCCGAAAACGCCGCGATCATCGACATGTATGTCGAACAACTCGCCCGGGTCGGGATCGCGCCCACGGTGACACAGGTCGACGGCGCGCAGTACAAGGAACGCACTGACGCCTACGACTTCGACATGACCTACTATCGCCGCGGGTTGTCGCTCAGCCCCGGCAATGAGCAATACCTCTACTTCGGCTCCGAAAGCATGGACACGCCCGGTGGCCGGAACCTGATGGGGGTATCGTCCGGGGCCGTCGATGGCCTGATCGGAAAGCTCCTGACCTCGGAAAGCCAGGACGATTTCCTCGCCGCCGCGCGGGCACTCGACCGGGTGCTGACAGCGGGCCGCTACGTGATCCCGATCTACCAGTGGAACATCTCGCGCCTCGCCTACAACGCGGAATACGGATACCCCGATACCATGCCCATCTTTGGCGATTGGCCGGGCTGGCAACCCAATGTCTGGTGGTCGAACGCCGAATAGGCGCCACCGCGCGATCCACACCGGTTCGGAAACCCCGCGCTGCCACGGCGCGGGGTTTCTGCGTTCATGCCCTGTTGATTCAGGTCAATCCCACTCGTCCGGAAGTAAGTTAAGGCTGTTTTTACGATAACCATGCAACCGTGAACCCGCATCGGGTGGGATCAAGCTGCGGAGGAACGTGATGCCTTGGACATTTGTGACCCGGGACTGGCCCGCCTTTGTTGAACAATTATGCGCCTGGTTTCCGTATTTCGACGAAGACGCCGTTCGCCGATTTCGAGGGGATCGATCGAAACTGGTCACCTATCTTGCCGAGACCCACGACCTGACGGAGGCGGAAGCGTCCGATCAGCTTGGCCTGTGGTTCTTCACCCGTGGACGCTCGGTCTGGAGGGAGGCACAGGCAGCCTAGCGCTCCAGCGACGTGACCCAAAGGATCGTGGCGTCGTCCTCGCTCACCGAAACCACGTTGTGTCCCATCGTGGCGTCGTAGTAGGCGCTGTCCCCGCGCCGCATGTCGACCGGCTCGTAGAACTCCGAGTAGAGCCGGATCACGCCGGTCAGCACGTAGAGAAACTCCTCTCCGTCATGACGTACCCAGCCGTCGAATTCCTCGACCGACCGCGCCCGCACCCGTGCGCGATAGGGCAGCATCCGTTTTACCGAAAGCCGTTCTGCCAGAAGTTCATGCTCGTAGGTCGCCGTTGCATGGCCAACTCCGTCCCCCGATTTGGTCGTCACCATCCTGCCCGTAACCTGACCTTCGGACGGAGGGGTAAAAAGCTGAGGCACCGAGATCTCCAGCCCCACCGCCAGCTTCTTGAGGGCTTCGTAAGTCGGTGACATCTGCCCGTTTTCGATCTTCGACAAGGTCGAGCGCGCAAGTCCCGCCTGCCTCGCGGCCTGCTCGAGCGTCCAGCCGCGCGCCTTGCGCAGCGACCGCACGCGGACCCCGAGGTCCAGGGGGGCGGCGGTCTCGTCATCTCCGCTCTGCCGCGCGATGCGGATCAGTTGTTTGGGGTCGGTCTCGGCCATGGGGCCTTGTGTCAAAGCAGGCGGCCCCTTGCAACGCCCGGGCTGCGCCGGTAGCCGGGGGGCGTGATTGATCCCGCCACTTTCAACCTTGCGCAATACGTGCTGAGCGCCGGACAAGTGGTGCCGGACAAGATTGCGCTCGCCGTCCTGGGCCGAACCCGGGCAGAGCGCTGGTCCTATGCCCGTCTGACCGAGCGCGTGCAGGCCGTGGCGGGGCAACTTCGCAAGACCGGGCTGCAACCCGGCGACCGACTCCTGCTTCGCATCGGCAACGAACCGGCCTTTCCGTTGGCGTTTCTCGGCGCAATCGCGGCCGGGATTGTCCCGGTGCCGACTTCGGCGGCACTGACGGTCCCGGAGATCACGAAGATCGCGCGCGAACTCGATCCGAAGGCCGTGGTCGCGGCGGCAGGGGTCGCATGTCCTGAGACCGATTGCCCGGTGCTCGCGACCGCCGCCCTGCTGGAAAGCGATGCGCCCGGACAACCGGTGTGGGACCTCGGCGCTGCAAACCGGCCGGCCTACATCGTGTTCACGTCCGGCACCGGCGGCACGCCACGCGGCGTTGTCCATGCCCACCGCGCCATTCTCGCGCGGCGGATGATGTGGGAGGGCTGGTACGGGCTCACGGCGGACGACCGGCTGCTGCATGCCGGAGCGTTCAACTGGACCTATACCCT
>CAYMMT010000104.1:0-7200 GCA_964391555.1 uncultured Rhodobacterales bacterium | reverse complement strand
CAAAATGGGAGAGCGTGACCGGAACGCCGATCCACGAAGCTTACGGCATGTCGGAATGCTCCACCTTCATCTCCGGCTCCCCGTCGCGGCCTGCGCCGGACGGGACGCTGGGCCACGCCCAACCCGGGCGCCGCATCGCGATCCGCGCCCAAGGAGCGGAGGTCGAAACCGGGTCTCCGGGCATGATTTGTATTCACAGGGACGATCCGGGCCTGATGCTCGGCTATCTCGGTCATGCCGATGAGACCGCCGCACGCTTTGACGGTGAATGGTTCCAGACCGGCGATACCGGCTCCATGGATGCCACGGGGGCCGTGACCTACCTCGGCCGGGCCGACGACCTGATCAACGCCGGCGGCCTGAGGGTCTCACCCATCGAGATCGAGGATGCGCTGGCAAGTCACCCGTCGGTGGCCGAAGCTGCCGCTTGCGAAGTCAGGGTGAAAGCCGATACCACGATCATCGCGGCCTTCTGGGTGGGTGAGACGCTTGATGAGCAGGTGCTGCTTGATCACGTCTCTTCCCGGCTTGCCGACTACAAACGCCCGAGGGTGCTGATCCAAGTGGACAGCTTGCCCCGGGGCGCCAATAACAAGCTGCTGCGCCGCAAACTGCGGCAAGACTGGGAGGCCCGGAATGGTCACGCTTGATATCATGTCCGACCCGATCTGTCCGTGGTGCTACATTGGCAAAACCCATCTCGACAAAGCCCTGGCCGCCCATGGCGGGGCCCCGTTCCACATTCGTTGGCACCCGTTTCAACTGAACCCCGACATGCCCCCCGAGGGCATGGACCGACGCGCCTATCTGGAAGGCAAGTTTGGCGGGCCGGACGGGGCGAAGGCCGCCTATGCCCCGGTCCGGGAGCATGCCGCCGCAGCGGGGCTCAGCATCGACTTCGACGGAATCAGCCGCACGCCCAACACGCGGGACGCCCATCGCCTGATCCACTGGGCCGAGATCGAGGACAAGCAGGACGCCGTCGTGCAAGCCCTGTTCGAAAACTACTTCTGCGACGGACGTGATATCGGCAGTCACGAAGTCCTTGCCGACATCGCCGACAGTGCCGGGATGGACGCCAGTGTTGTTGCCCGTCTGCTGGCCAGCGAGGCCGATCTGAAGGAAATCGTGGATCGTGACGCCGCCGCACGGGGCATGGGCGTGACCTCGGTCCCCACCTTCATCGTGGCCGGGCAACACGCGGTTCCCGGCGCGCAACCGCCCGAACTCTGGGCCAAGGTCATCGACGAGATCGAGGCCGCCGCGTGAACCAATTGGTCCTTGTCCGGCTCTTTGTCGTCGTGGCGATCATAGTGGCGATCGGCACCATTTTTTTCAGGTGGGTCGAAGGCTGGAGCTGGCTGGATGCTTACTTCTTCACCGTCGTGACGCTCTCCACCGTGGGCTACGGGTCGCTGGTGCCGACAACCGTGGTCGGCAAGCTCGCCACAACCGTGTTGATCTTTCTCGGCCTGACGGTTTTTGCACTGGCGATCCAGCAATTCAGCCAGATCACGCTGATGAACCGGATCAACGAGCGCGCCAAACTGCGGGAGGCGCGCACGCGGATGCTGGAGGCGGAGAAGAGAGCCACTGCCGCCGAGGAACGGGGGCCTGACGCGTGAGCGTTGCTGCCCAGCCCGACAAGCAGAACCGCCAGCTTGGCCAATTGGAGTTCGTGACACTCATGGCGATGCTGGCCGCGATGGTAGCCTTTGCCATCGACGCCATGCTTCCCGCCCTGCCCGAGATCGCCGCGGAACACAGCCCAGGTGCGCCAAACCGCGCACAGCTCGTCGTCACCAGTTTCGTGCTCGGCATGGGACTCGGGACCCTGTTTACCGGCCCGCTGTCGGACCGTTTCGGGCGCAAGCCGGTTGTCATAGTAGGCAGCGCGATTTACGCGCTTGGGGCGCTCCTTGCGATCGCGGCCCCGACGCTGGAGCTCATGCTGGGCGCGCGCGTTCTGCAGGGGATCGGCGCGGCGGCCCCGCGCGTGGTGGCCGTCGCCATCGTCCGGGACCTCTACGCCGGCCGGAGCATGGCGCGGATGATGTCGATCATCATGCTTATCTTCACCCTTGTCCCGGCCCTCGCGCCAACCCTGGGAGCGGGCATCATCGCCTTTGCCGGCTGGCGCGGCGTTTTCGTGGCGTTCGTGTTCTTTGCGGCGTTCGTTTCGATCTGGCTGTTCCTGCGGCAACCCGAAACACTGCCTCCGTCAGCGCGCCGTGCGCTGAACCTGTCGACGATGGGCGCGGCGATCGCCGAGATGTATGCGCACCCGACCGTCCGACTGTCCGTCCTTGTTCAGACGCTCTCCTTTGCCATGCTTTTTGCGACGTTGTCCTCCACCCAGCAGATCTTTGACGTCACCTATGGCCTCGGCGACAGCTTTCACTTCTGGTTTGGCGGCATCGCCGTCGTGTCCGCCTCGGCCTCCATCGTGAATGCGCGTCTGGTCATGCGGTTGGGCATGCGGGCCCTGATCAAGTCGATGCTCGCCGTGCAGGTGTGCCTTGCGCTCAGCATGGTTGCGGCGGTGCTTCTGCCGCTGCCCGGCAAGGTGGAACTCGCCGTCTATGTGATCTGGACGACCTCGGTCTTCTTTCAGGCGGGGATGACGCTGGGAAACCTCAACGCCCTCGCGCTTGAACCCATGGGGCATATCGCGGGCATGGCCGCGTCCATCAGCACGGCGATCGCAACCGTGGGCGCGGTGATCATTGCGGTGCCCCTGGGTCTCCAATTCAACGGAACCCCCCTGCCCCTGGCGCTTGGCACCGCTGTCTGCGCAGCCGTGGCGTGGGGTTTGACCCGGGCCATTCGCCGCGACAGCGACTGATACCGGGCGGGTCCCTTTTCCTTCCCGAACAATCGCGATACCGGCAGTGCCATGGACAACCTGCGCGCCAGTCTCCTGATGACGTTCTCGATGCTCTGCTTTGCAGTCACCGACGTGTTCATCAAATTGCTGAGTGATGCCGTCCCGGCGGGGCAGATCGTTTCGCTCATGGGTCTCGGCGGCGCCGCGGTTTTCCTGCTCTGGTTCGCGGTCCGACGCCAGCCACCCTTTCCTCCCGATGCGGGCAAGCCCATGGTCCTGGTCCGAACGGCCTTTGAGGCCCTCGGCACGGCCACATTCGTCTCGTCCCTTGCCCTTGTTCCGCTCACCACCGCCTCTGCCGTGATACAGGCGACACCGCTGGTGGTGGCCCTGGGAGGTGTCCTGTTCCTGGGTCAGTCCGTCGGGTGGCGTCGCTGGGCGGCCATTTTCGCGGGGCTCCTTGGCGTTTTCCTGATCCTGCGCCCGGGGCTCGACGGGTTCGAGCCGGCGACGCTCCTCGCCGTGATCGGGATGATCTGCCTTGCCGCCCGCGATCTCGTGACCCGCGCCCTCGACAGTCCGATCACCGCGCCGCAACTCTCGATCCTCGCCTTCCTGTCGTTGATCCCGACCGGTCTCATCGTGTGCCGGGTCGCCGGGACACCGCTGGTCTGGCTGAGCATCCCGCAACTCGGCACCGTCATCCTGATGGTCCTTGTTGTCTTGTGCGCATATTTGTCGATTGTCGCCGCCACCCGGATTGGCGACGTCGCCGTGACCTCATCCTTCCGTTACAGCCGCATGGTCTTTGCCCTGATCCTCGGCGCCCTAGTCTTTGGCGAGCGTCCGGACGCACCGACGCTTCTGGGTGCGGCCATTGTGATCACCGCGGGCCTATATGCTCTTCTGAGAGAGACACGCGCTTCCCAACAGGTAACATCCAAGGTATAGCGGCGCGCGAGATGTTAGCGCCACCAGCCCAGCAAAGGACGGCCCCATGAGCACCATCATCGATATTCACGCCCGCGAGATACTCGACAGCCGCGGCAACCCGACGGTTGAAGTTGATGTGACCCTCGAAGACGGCAGCATGGGCCGCGCCGCGGTGCCCTCCGGCGCCTCCACGGGCGCCCACGAAGCCGTCGAAAGGCGCGACGGCGACAAGGGTCGCTACATGGGCAAGGGCGTGTTGGCCGCCGTCGAGGCCGTGAATGGCGAAATCGCCGACGCGCTTCTGGGGTTCGACGCAACCGAACAGGTCGCCGTGGATGAGGCGATGATCGAGCTTGACGGCACGGCGAACAAGGGTCGGCTTGGCGCGAACGCGATCCTCGGTGTGTCGCTGGCCACGGCAAAGGCCGCCGCCGATTTCACGATGCAACCGCTTTATCGCTACGTGGGTGGCACCGCGGCGCGGACCCTGCCCGTCCCGATGATGAACATCATCAATGGCGGCGAACATGCCGACAACCCGATCGACATTCAGGAATTCATGATCATGCCGGTTGCGGCAGAGACGATCTCCGAAGCCGTCCGCATGGGGTCGGAGGTTTTCCACACGCTGAAGAAAGAGCTCTCCGGCGCGGGTCTCTCCACCGGGATCGGAGACGAGGGCGGTTTTGCCCCCGACATCGCATCGACCCGCGATGCGCTCGATTTCATCCTGAAGTCGGTGGAAAAGGCCGGCTACCGCCCCGGTGAGGACATCTACCTCGCGCTCGATTGCGCGGCGACCGAGTACTTCAAGGACGGCGCCTATGTCCTTGCCGGCGAGGGGAAAACTCTCAGTTCCGACGAAAATGTCGCCTATCTCGAAGCGCTGGTTGGCGACTACCCGATCATTTCCATTGAAGACGGCATGGCCGAGGATGACTGGGATGGCTGGAAGGCCCTGACCGACGCCCTTGGCGGCAAATGTCAGTTGGTCGGTGATGACCTCTTTGTCACGAACCCCGAACGGCTGGCCATGGGGATCGAGCGCGGCTCGGCCAACTCCATGCTGGTGAAGGTCAACCAGATCGGGTCGCTGACCGAAACGCTGACGGCGGTCGACATGGCGCACCGGGCCCGGTTCACAAACGTGATGTCGCACCGGTCCGGCGAGACCGAAGACGCAACCATTGCCGACCTCGCCGTGGCGACGAATTGTGGCCAGATCAAAACCGGTTCGCTGGCCCGGTCCGACCGGCTGGCCAAATACAACCAGCTGATCCGGATCGAAGAGCAACTGGGGGAAACGGCGATCTACGCGGGCCGCTCCATCCTGCGGTGACAGCCGACCAGATCATCGCCCATCTGCAACTCACGCCCCATCCGGAGGGTGGGCACTACAGGCAGACATGGAGCCACGAAACCGATGGGGACCGCCCCGCGGGCACGTGCATCTATTTCCTCTTGCGGGCAGGAGAGCGCAGCCATTGGCACCGCGTCGATGCCACGGAGATCTGGCACTACTACGCCGGCGCGCCGATAACGCTGCAAATCTCGGAAACCTCGGCGGGCCCGGCCCGGTCCCTCACGCTCGGGCCCGACCTCGCGTCCGGCGCCTTGCCGCAGCACATCGTGCCGGAGGGATGGTGGCAGTCGGCGGAAAGTACCGGCGACTGGACCTTGGTGGGCTGCACCGTCAGTCCCGGCTTCCGGTTCGAGGGGTTTGAATTGGCCCCGGCAGAGTTCGACATCTGTTAATTCCGGGCTGGGGGCCAGCCCCCAGACCCCCGGGATATTTGAAAGCCAAAGAAAACGGGATGGTCCCGGCAGAGGGTCACCAGGTGCCTTGCCGGGACCCGGAGCTTTCTCCGGCTACGGCCATCGGCGTCCCCGCCTGTTCCGCCATTTCTGTATGGCTTGTTAACCTTAATAGTTCGTTTCTTTGGCTCAGATATATCCCGGGGTGAATTGGCCGACGGCCAAGAGGGGCAGAGCCCCTGCCATAGTGTCACCGGCGTGCACAGCACACATTCGGAGCAATTCAGGAAGAAGAAAGGGGGACCCTGAGGCCCCCCTGAGTTTCGTCGCTTGAGCTCACTATTTATACCGCCCGGTTTCTGCCTGCGGCCCAAGCTACGGCGGCGCGAGCGCACCCGCGCCGTACCCTGTTCAGCTACACCCGCTTGTCGCGCCGCAGGTGTTGCACTTCATGCAGGTGCCGTTCCGCACCAGCGTGTAATTTCCGCATTCGCCGCAAGGGTCGCCCTCGTAGCCCTGCATCCGGGCCTTGTCGCGCGCGGACATCGCGGTGTTCGTTACCGTCGCCTTGCCAACCTGGACTTCGGCCACTTCGGGAACGAGCGTTTCCAGGGCCGCCACCGGATCGCCGGCACCGTCGAGTGCGACCGCGCCCGATTGCCCCCCCTGCAGGACCACCAGTCCCTCGGGCACGCGCTTGCGGATGTAGCCCGAGGACGCGACCTGCTTGAGGACGTCGAGCGGGCTGGCGCCGGCGCTGTCGGGGACCCTCTGGAAGTTCGACACGCCCTCGTCCTCGCCGCGGCCGATGTCGTCGAAGGCCACGCCTTCGGGCTTCACATGGGCCAGATCGGTGCGGTCGAGGTAGCTCACCGCCAGCTCGCGGAAGATGTAGTCGAGGATCGACGTCGCGTTCTTGATCGAGTCGTTGCCCTGCACCATCCCGGCCGGTTCGAACTTCGTGAAGGTGAACGCGTCGACGAATTCTTCGAGCGGGACGCCGTACTGAAGACCCACCGACACTGCGATGGCGAAGTTGTTCATCATCGCCCGGAAGCCTGCGCCTTCCTTGTGCATGTCGATGAAGATCTCACCGAGATTGCCGTTCTCGTATTCGCCGGTCCGCAGGTAGACCTTGTGCCCGCCGATCGTGGCCTTCTGGGTATAACCCCGGCGGCGCTGCGGCATCTTCTGGCGCTCGGCGTCCTTCATGACCTCCTTGATCACGATCTTCTCGACGATCTTTTCGGCCAGAACGGTTGCCTTCTCCTGCGGCGTCCCGCTTTCGAGAATCTCAGCGGCCTCGTCATCGTCTTCGATCAGCGCGGCGGCCAGCGGCTGCGACAGCTTTGATCCGTCGCGGTAGAGCGCGTTGGCCTTCACGCCAAGGGACCAGCTGAGTTCATAGGCTTTCTGGCAATCCTCGATCGTCGCATCGTTGGGCATGTTGATCGTCTTGGAGATCGCGCCCGAGATGAAGGACTGCGCTGCGGCCATCATGGTGATGTGGCTGTCGACCGACAGGAAGCGCTTGCCCTTCTTGCCGCAGGGGTTGGCGCAATCGAAGACCGACAGGTGCTCGTCCTTCAGATGCGGCGCGCCTTCGAGGGTCATGGTGCCGCAGACGTGGTCATTGGCGGCCTCGATGTCGACCCTGTTGAAGCCCAGATGCTTCAGCAGGTCAA
>CAYMMT010000103.1:0-10237 GCA_964391555.1 uncultured Rhodobacterales bacterium | reverse complement strand
CGTCAGGTTCGAACCCGCCGCACGGCACCACAGTCCCGGCGCAGATGCCGGTATGGGCAGCAAGTGGTGAAACCGAAACCGTCTGATCTCGTGCCGAACTCTGCCAGTCCGCAGACTGCCTGAACAGGCTGCGTTTGGTCTGGACGATCCTATCCCGCGACCACGCGGGCCGGGGCCTGCAACTCATCCAAATCCAAAATACACCCACTCGGCTATCGCCCCAATCCGAGTTGGCCGAGGGTGCGGCCTTGCAGAGCGGGTGACGGACGCATTTCCCCAGTGACGATATCACGGCGGTTGCGGATTTGGGCATAGTGGTACTTCGCAACCAGCGGGTCCTGACGGTCGGCGACGCCCAAGAGCACCAGAATTGCCGCCATTGCCGCCTCTGCCGCGCGAGTTGCGCCATCCGTAATCTTCACGGCCACGCCTTTGCGCAACTCGGGCAAAATGGCGAGGTAGACCCCTTCGGCCCCGGTCTTGACCGCGGCCTTTCCGCGGCACGCCCGCATCAGGTCCGTGCAGCTGCGCCCCTCCCCGGCGACAAGCTCCGGGAAAGCCATCATCGCATTTCGCAGAGCGACCATCGCTGTGCCGCGCGTCGAGTCCTCAGCCGCCGCCGCAAACTTTGCACCGGCCCGGGCAAGACCCGAGAGCGTGCACGCATGATTGGGAGCGGAACAGCCATCTACGGCCCAATGCGGACTGGTTTCGCCAGTGACCTCTTCAAACGCAGCCTTCACGGCAACCTGAACCGGGTGATCAATGTCAACATATTCCGGTCCGGCACAAAGATGACGCGAGAAGTCGAGGAATCCGGCGTGTTTGCCGGAGCAATTGTTGTGGATCTGACGCGGAGCCTCTCCCGCGCAGATCAGCCCATCGCGGGCAGGAACATCACCTGGCTCTTGCCCCCCGCAGCGAAAGGCGTCGTCGGTCAGGTCCATTTCGGACAGCCATGACGCGACCCTGTCGGTGTGGATCGCCGCGCCGGAGTGGCTCGCACAAGACAGCGCCAGCCTCTCCTCCGACAGCACGACACCTGCCTCCAGCATGGCCAGCGCCTGGATCGGCTTGGCGGACGATCGAGGGTAGATCAGCATATTCGGGTTGCCCCAGGCCTGCACGACCTGCCCAGTATCGTCGCAGATGACCGCATGGCCACGGTGCAGGCTTTCGCGCATTTCTCCTCGCCAGATCTCGATCAGCTCCGCATCCATCGGCACCCTCCAGATTGTGAGGCTTGGGCCTCAGACGGGCCTTTGCCCTCTCGGCAAATTGTTGCTATGGCTGACACTATCGAGTTGAACCGGAACTGGCCAAGCGAAACAGTGCACCAAACAAGCTCGCTGGGGATAAGCACTGGCAACTGGCGGCGCCGGACGGATGAGGCAAGGACAGCGGAGGCTGTGACATGATTTCGAACCTTTTGCGCATGCTCGGGGCGGCGGCCCTGACATTCGGGTTGGGCACAGCTGCGTATGCCCAGGAAGAAAGCAGCAACCGCGTGGCGGCGAACACCGATTGGTCGGTCTTTGTCGAGGACGATCCGCAGGAATGCTGGGGAGTTTCTGCTCCGAAAGAGACACGTCTGGTAGATGCGAACGGCGAACCGACCCAGGGACGCCGCGGCGACATTCTGCTCTTTGTCTTCTATCGGCCCGGTGCCGGCGTCAGCGGACAGGTTACCTTTACCGGCGGGTATCCTTTTGCGGGAGGATCCACCGTCTCGATGACGATCGGCGACGACAGCTACGAACTCTTCACCGAGGGCGAATGGGCGTGGCCCGCGACACCCGAAGACGATGCACGGATCGTCGCCGCGATGAAACGGGGGGCCAATGCGGTCCTGCGCGGGCGTTCTGGTCGCGGAAACCAGACGATCGATTCGTTTTCCCTGCTGGGCTTCACGGCCGCCGTCGAAGAGGCAGCGCGACGCTGTCAGGGCTAAACCGATTTTCGATGCGAAAATCGTGCACGAAATTCGCAACGAATTTCGACCACTCCGGCGCGTGAGATGAAGGTCCCGCTCAAGCGAGATCGCCCGGCTTTGATTTGCCGGGCGTTTCGCTTATGTGGGCCTCTTCAGAGATAAGGACGGTGTCATGGAGCCCTCAGCCCCGATCACCCAGGATGTGTTGACGATCAAGCGCACCTTGCCCCCGGGCGGCAAGGTCAACCTGATCGGGCTGACCCGAGAAGAGCTGCGCGCGGCTCTGGCGAAAGCCGGCGTGCCGGAGAAGCAACTGAAGATGCGTGTCAACCAGCTCTGGCAATGGCTCTATCACTGGGGTGTCCGGGACTTCGGCGTGATGACGAACCTCGCGAAGGACTTCCGCACGAAATTGTCCGACAGCTTTGAGATCGCCCTGCCGGAGGTCGTTTCGAAGCAAGTCAGCGCCGATGGCACACGAAAGTACCTTGTCCGGATCGCGGGCGGGCACGAGGTCGAGGTTGTCTATATCCCGGAAGAAGACCGCGGCACACTGTGCATCTCGTCCCAGGTCGGCTGCACGCTGACTTGTTCGTTCTGCCACACGGGCACGCAGAAGCTGGTCCGCAACCTGACTGCGGGTGAGATTGTCGGTCAGATCATGGTGGCCCGGGACGACCTCGGCGAGTGGCCGGAACCCGGTCAGGGTACAGGCGACATTGGTCCGCGGCTGCTTTCGAACATCGTACTCATGGGCATGGGAGAACCGCTCTACAATTTCGAGGCCGTCCGGGACGCGATGAAGATCGCAATGGATGGTGAGGGGATCGCCTTGTCGCGTCGCCGCATCACGCTGTCCACGTCCGGAGTAGTCCCGGAGATCGCGCGCTGTGCAGAAGAGATCGGCTGTCAGCTTGCAGTCTCCTACCACGCGACCACAGACGAGATCCGCAACCGGCTGGTGCCCATCAACAAGCGCTGGAACATCGACACGCTTCTCGATGCCCTTCGCGCCTACCCGAAGGCATCGAACAGCGAACGGATCACGTTCGAGTACGTGATGCTGAAAGGTGTGAACGACAGCGATGAGGATGCCCGGCGGCTTGTCAGACAGATCAAAGGCATTCCGGCCAAGATCAACCTCATTCCTTTCAACGAATGGCCTGGCGCACCCTATGAGCGGTCCGACTGGTCGCGGATCGAGGCTTTTGCCGACATTGTCTACAAGGCTGGCTACGCCTCACCCATTCGCACACCGCGCGGTGAAGACATCATGGCCGCCTGCGGGCAGCTCAAATCCGCCACCGAACGTGCCCGGATGTCCCGCGCCCAGATCGCGGCAGAAGCCGGATTGGCCGATTAGGCTGACTTAAGGTAAGCTGTCCCTCAAAGCCTGGAGGAAGGGACATGCAAGACATCACCATTGGCGGCAAACGGTTCAAGCTGCGGCCACTGGGCAACACGCTCGGCTTTATTTACCCGCAGAGCCGCCCGCTGGCGCAAACCGTTTCGAAGCAAGACGTATTTACCTGGAACTGCGCAACATCAAAACAGCGTTGGCAAAAGCGCGGCGCGGCGGATGGGACGGTGGGCGCCCCCGTCCTCGCGGTATTTTTCGAGCAATCCACGACGAGTTTCGATGAACACCCGGTGGCAACCGCCAGAATGAAGGCAAAGGTGTTGGGTTTTCTTGGCATCACGTCGATGGCACAACTGTTGCGCCCGATTGGCCGCTTCTACGGTACGCATACATTCAAGCTGGACTATTCCAAGTTTGATTGGCTGAAACCGCTGGCCAGTTTCGCCTGCCGACTTCAGATCACCTACAAGTGGTTCGAGGCCGAAACGGCCGACGAAAGGCACAGGTTCTACATAGGCATTCCGCACGAGGCGCAGTTGACCGTGGACATTGCGGGATTCTGCAACCTGGAAAGGTTCACCACCGCAGTCGAGCTCCCCGCCAACAAGCTGAAGGTCACCGACATTGTTCTGGAACAGGACAGCGAAAGAAGCCGGGACGCCCGTCGCGAACATCTGAAGGCGGAACGGAGGTCCATTCCCATGGGCGGCTTCGGAGAAAGCATCTGGAGAAAACGGCGTGAGGAGATCGACGAAGAACTCGACCACCTCAAACCGTCAGAGCAGGAAGGCGACTAGCGGCCCCCGACTCACGCCATCAGTTGAGCCGCCTCGGTCGCGGAAAGCGCGGCAGGTCGGGTGCAGCTTGTCGTCATCTCGACGAAACGGCGGGTTTCTGCCGCCTGCAAGATTCCGGTCATCACCTCGACCGCATGCACGGCGAGATCGATGTTGCAGCGATGTTCCCGCCCCTCCGCAATCGCCTGCGCCATGTCCGCCAGGCCGGCGCAGCGGTAGTTTGCCCGTGTGTCCTGATTGGGCACACCCAGCGGATGGTCCGAGAAATCGAGCGGCGTTCGGGTCTTGGTCGCGTCAGCGATCTGGGGCGCGCCACCGAAGAAGTTCGGGTCCGGGACAAAAAGCGTCCCGTTTTCGCCGTAGAGTTCCATGTTGCCGTGGTCGTGGTCCCAGACGTCCCAACTGGCCCCGAGCGTCACAATCGCACCGTCGGCGAACTCGAGAAGCGCATGAATGTTTGTGGGCGTGTCCACCGGCACGGTTTCGCCCTGACGCGGACCTGACCCGATCGTGCGGGTCGGAAAGGTCGCCGATGCCATGGCGCCGACCCGGACAACGGGTCCGATAAGCTGGATCATGTTGGTGACGTAGTAAGGCCCGATATCGAGAACCGGCCCCGCCCCCGGCTGAAAGAAGAAGTCCGGATCAGGGTGCCAGGCCTCCATCCCATGCGACATGACATGGGCGGTTCCCCCGATGATGCGGCCCACTTCGCCCGCGTCGATCGCCGCACGAACGGCCTGATGGGCGCCGCCGAGGAACGTATCGGGTGCGGACCCGACACGGAGGTTCTGAGAGGCAGCAAGTTCGCGAAGATCTTCACCTTCTTCCAGCGTCAGAACCAAGGGTTTTTCCGAATAGGCGTGCTTGCCGGCCTCGAGGATCGAGCGGGTGACCGAGTAATGCACCGCCGGAATGGTCAGGTTGACCACGACGTCGATATCCTCTGCGGCGAGCAAATCGTCGACTATGTGCGCCCGCACGCCGAATTCCTCGGCCCGCGCGCCCGCACGTTCCATGTCGAGGTCGGCCACGGCACGCATCTCGAGCGCCTTGAACAGGGGCGCGAGCCGAAGATAGGCCGACGAGATATTTCCGCAGCCGATGATTCCAATTCCAAGCTTATCCATCAGAGCCAGCCTTTCACGGTCTCGAGCGACCGGCGGGCGAACCGTTCATGATCGGACGGCTTGTCGTGTTCGAGGATGTAACGATCGACACCCATGGCTTGAAGCGCCGGGTGAATCTCTGACCAGTTCATCGTGCCGTGACCCACATCGGCCCAGCCGTCCTCATCGGCGTTTTCGCCCGCCGGGGCGATGTCCTTGATATGGGCAGCAACCAGCCGATCCTTGTATTTCCGGGCCCAGGCAAGAGGATCCTGTCCCCCGCGTTCGACCCAGGCGAGATCGATCTCGAGCCCGATGTCTTCGGATCCCTGAAGGATCAGGTCGAGCGGAAGGTCCTCACCACCGAGATGGGCAAATTCGAAGTCGTGGTTATGCCATGCGAACGTCATCCCGGCATCAAGCACGGGCTTGGCGGCCTCGGCGAGCCGCCCGCCCAGCGCTGCCCATCCCCCGGCATCCTGACGGCGCAGTTCGGGTCCGACGGCAGGAACAATCACGACGTCGATGCCGAGTTCCCGAGCCTTGGCGACAGTGCCAACCGGATCGCCCTCCAGCGCCTCCAGCCCGAAATGGCCCGTCGGCATGGTCAGATCATTGGCTTTGAGCAGGTCGGCAAGATCGGCGTGGGTGGCATAGAGTCCCCCCCAGCCTTCCACCTGAGAATACCCCAGACGGGCCAGCATCGGCAGGACATCCGCGATATCGTGAGTGCGGGAACAATAGAGCTGATAGGCAATGTTCGGCATGGGTCTCTTTCTTCATTGGGCATAGGTTGCGGATTGAAGGTCCCGGGCGACGAACGTCGGGGTCGCAGTCGGGTCGTCGGGACGGAACGTGATCTGCGCCGGCCGATCCGGAGACAGCAGGATCGCGTTGTCGGAAAAGCGCCCCGGCGTGTCCGTTTCGACCGTGGCAAAGTGGGACAAAGCCTCGGACGAGAGGTCGATTTGCCAAAGGCCATCGCGGGCTGTCGGATCGACCGCAAAACCCGAGGCGGGCAGGTCGTAGTCCTTGTACGGGCGCGGAACGAAATGATCGCTGCTGCCGCCGAAGCGCTCCGATGACCAGTTGAACTCCAGTACCTCGTCTGGCTTCAGCAGGCCCGCCGGGATGCTGGCTTCCACCTCGGCTGCAAATGTACCGACCTCCGCCTCGGACTGAAGCAATGTCCGGCGCACGCCACCGGGCCCCAGCGCGTCGACCGTGAGGGCCAGGTTGACCGGTTCGGAGGTGTCGTTGACCGCGACAAGGTTGATCGCATCTCTGGTCGGGACCGCGACCACCACCACCGGCGCGAAGAACCGGCGAGCCATATGGTGCAACAACTTCCAGCCGCCGCCATGATCGATGGATGACCAACTGCACACCGGCCAGGTGTCATTGAGCTGCCAGTAAAGCGCGCCCATGCAGTGCGGCTTGAGGCTCCGCCAATGCGTCACCGCGGTCTTGATCGCGAGGCCCTGCTGGATCTGGGAGAGCCAGACGAAATTCTCGAACCGCTCCGGCCAGCGGAAATACCGAAACATCGTCGCGGCTATGCGTTCGTTGCCGCCAGGGTTTTTCTGATGGCTTTCCAATACCGGCGACGCGATGTTTCGGTCCCGCGGGTCGGTGAAGCCCTTGATCACGGGCATCGACGGGTATGACTGAAACCCGAATTCGGAGCAGAAGCGCGGCGCAATTCTGCGGTATTCGTCGAAGTCCTTGTTTTCGTGCCAGACCGACCAGAAATGCATGTCCCCCTGACCGTCTACATGCCAGCCATCGCGAAAGTCCATGAGACCGAGCGAGGGCGACGACGGCCACCAATTCGCCTCCGGGGCCATCTCGAAAAGGGCATCCTCGATCGTGCGGTTCAACCGATCGTAGCTGACAAGGTAGCGGTCGCGGTCCTCCTGGCTTTCCCGGAACCAGCCCAAGGCGCCGACGAGTTCGTTGTCGCCGCACCAGACCGCAATACAGGCATGGTGCTGAAGCCGGGCAACCTGGTAGCGAACTTCTTCGCGCACATCCGAAAGGAACCCGCGCGTTGACGGGTAGAGGTTGCAGGCGAACATGAAGTCCTGCCAGACCATCAGGCCCATCTCATCGCACATGTCATAGAACCAGTCGGGTTCATACCGCCCGCCACCCCAGACGCGGATCATGTTCATGTTGGCGTCGACGGCGGATTGGAGAAGGTCGCGAACGGCGTCGCGCTTGATACGACCCGCGAGCGCATCCGCCGGGATCCAGTTGGCTCCCTTGGCAAAGACCGGCCTGCCATTGACCCGAAAATGAAAGGTCGCTCCGGCGGCGTCAGGGGTCGTGACATGTTCGATCTCGCGCAACCCGATGCGAAGATGACGGGTATCAGTGCCGATGGTCACGGTCAGATCATAGAGAGGCTGTTCCCCCTGCCCGGCGGGCCACCAGCGGTCGGGACGCACGACCGAAAAGGTGAAACGCGTCGTCGTGGCCGAGGAAGTCTGGTCAAAGTCGACCGTCTTGCTCTGCCCGTTGAATTTCACGGTGAGCGTTGCACCGGACGCTCTTGACGTCTCAATGTCGGCGTGGACATCCACAGCTCCACCCGGCTGCCATGCTTGGGTCACACGCACAGCTTCGATGAGAGGTGCGTCGCGAGGGAGCAAGACCATCTCTCCCGTCAGGCCAAATGGCGCCAGCGCGATATTCCAATCCCAGCCGAAGTCACAGCCGGTCTTCCGGATCAGGTTCGCCCCCTTGAATGGCTGCATCGCCCCCATTTCCGGGTGATCATGGACTGACGGCACCGGGAACGGCAGTTCATGGGCTCTGGATGCGAGTTCCTTGGTGATCGCCGGGAAACGGATCTCAACACTGTTTTCGCCCTGCACGGCCCGGTCGGCGAGGTCCACCCGATAGTGGCGAAAGGCGTTGCTGGCGGACAGGATCCGTTCCCCGTTCCACCACACCTCGGCCAGGCAATCGAGGCCGACGATGTCCAGCACGACGCCCGGATCCTCCAGCACTACAGTGCGCCGCAGGATCCAGTCGCGATCGGCGATCCATCGGAGATCGTGTTCATTCCGACCAAAATACGGATCGGGGATCAGACCCGCGGCTTGAAGCGCGGAGATCCCATCGCCGGGGATGACCATCGGGCAGCCATAGTCGCCTGCCGCGTCGCTCAGGTGCCATTCCCCGGACAGATCAACCTGCGCCGGGTTTGTCTTGTGCATCAGAGGCGCGCCTCGGTCGCTGTGTCAAAGAGGGACATGCGCGACGGATCGAGTCCAATCTCCAGCGTGTCACCCGGGTTGACGGTGGCCTGACCATCCATCCGAACGCGGAACCGGAGGCCGGCAAGCTGCGTATAGGCGAGCGTATCGGACCCCATGGGTTCGACCAGATCGACATGGACGGTGGTCCTGACGGGAGCGGATTTGGCAAGCTCTCCGGTAATGACATGCTCTGGCCGAATGCCGACGGTCGCACTGCCGCTGCCTTTCTGGCCGGCCCAAACATAGTCAGCCATAGGCAGTGTCAGGCCTTCGGCCTTGAACACATCACCATCAATCCGACCTTCGATGAAGTTCATCGACGGCGACCCGATGAAGTCCGCGACATAGAGGTTTTCCGGCCGATTGTAGATGTCGGACGGCGAACCAAGCTGCATGATCTTGCCGCCCTTCATGATTGCAATGCGGTCAGCGAGTGTCATGGCCTCGACCTGATCGTGGGTCACGTAGATCATCGTGTTCTTCAGGTTCTGGTGCAGCGTCTTCAACTCCACCCGCAGGTCCGCTCGAAGCTTTGCATCAAGGTTCGACAACGGTTCGTCGAACAGGAAGACATCCACGTCCCGGACCAGCGCTCGCCCGATGGCAACCCGCTGTCTTTGGCCACCAGAAAGAGCACCGGGTTTCCGCTTCAGCAGCGGTTCGATTTGCAGGATTTCAGCGGCACGGGCCACGCGGGTTTCGATCTCGGCCTTGGGCGTACCCGCGTTCTTGAGACCGAAGCTCAGGTTCCCCTCCACGGTCATTTGCGGGTAAAGCGCGTAGGACTGGAAAACCATCCCGATGCCGCGCTGGGACGGCTCGGCCCATGTCACGTTCTTGCCCTTGATCCAGATCTGGCCCGCAGTGATTTCCAGGAGGCCCGCAATGCAGTTCAGAAGCGTGGACTTGCCGCAGCCCGACGACCCCAGAAGGACCAGAAATTCGCCCTCATGGATGTCGAGGTTGAGGCCCTTGAGGACTTCGACCGCCCCGAACGACAGATCGAGCTGCTTGATTTCGACCGAGTTGCCCTTGGCCGCTTCGGTCGCCGGAAAATCGATCGGGATATCGACCTTTGTGTCAGTTCCACCCCTTTCTTATCCTTTCACCGCCCCGGCGGCGATGCCGCGGACGAAAAGCTTGCCCGAGAAGAAGTACACCGCCAGCGGCACGAGCCCGGTAAGCAGCGTTGCCGCCATGTTGACATTGTATTCCTTCACGCCTTGGACAGAGTTCACGATGTTATTGAGCTGCACGGTCATCGGGTAATTCTCGGGCCGCGTGTAGACGACGCCAAAGAGGAAATCGTTCCAGATCCCCGTCACCTGAATGATCGCCGAGACCACGAAGATCGGCAGAGACATCGGCACGATGATACGCAGGAAAATGCCCCAAAACCCGGCTCCGTCGACCCGCGCCGCCTTGAAGAGTTCCTCCGGAAGCGACACGAAATAATTTCGGAACAGGAGCACGTTGATCGGCATCCCGAAGATCGTGTGCACCAGCACAAGGCCGGTCAGAGACCCGTAGAGACCCAATTCCCGCAGGATGATCACCACCGGATACAGCAGCACCTGGTACGGAATGAAAGCGCCAAGAAGCAGGATCGCAAAGAAGATCTCGGACCCTTTGAAACGCCACATCGACAACACGTAGCCGGTGATCGACGCGATCGTCACCGACACGATCACCGAAGGGATCAGGATGCGGACAGAGTTCCGGTCCGAATACCTGCTTCGCATGCTCCATCGTGAACGTGCTGTTCGCGATCG
>CAYMMT010000102.1:2697-10323 GCA_964391555.1 uncultured Rhodobacterales bacterium | reverse complement strand
CCTGACCGGGCTGGCGTCTCTCGAGACGCCGGAAGCGAAGGTCGCGCTGGACCATTTCCGGACTGGAAGCCTGCCGGTCTGGGTCTCAACCCCCTCGGGGCCGTTGACGCGGATCTTCCCCACCGACGCCGACATCGCAGATGGTGGGTGGGAGACCGGACTCAAACGGAATTGACCGGATGCGCAAGCGCACCCGGCCAACCCTGTCAAACCATTACTCAGAGCACTCGCAAACCGCAGAGAAGCGCCCCTTCGCGCTCCAATTCGCGTCTTACCTACGTGTAAATGGCTATTGTGGCCGGGCTATGACGACAAGTCGGGGAATCCTGACTTCCCTGTGGCAATACTAATGCTAGACGCCTGCGTCGCGGTAGCTGATCTCCTTGAGGTCGCCGCCGGGGCCGAGCTTTTCGCGGCGCACGATCAATCGGTTCAGAGCATTGATGTAGGCCTTCACGCTGGCAACGACGGTGTCGGTATCGGCAGACTGGCCCGTTGCAATCCGTCCCTCTTCTTCCATCCGGACGCTGACCGTGGCCTGTGCATCGGTTCCCTCGGTCACCGCATGTACCTGATAGAGCTGCAGCCGCGCCGCGTGGGGGTAGAGTGCCTTGACCGCGTTGAAGGCTGCATCGACCGGGCCGTCGCCCTGAGCCGTGACCTGCCTGTCGGTGTCTCCGATCCGCATGGTCAGGTCCGCCGATTGCGGTGCCTCGGTGCCGCAGATCACGCGCAGGAACTTCAACTCCAGATGCGCATCCTCCCCCCCCGAAGCAGTGTCGGTGACAAGGGCGATCAGATCGTCGTCAAAGACTTCCTTCTTGCGATCGGCAAGGTCCTTGAACCGGACAAAGAGGTCCTTGAGCTGGTTGTCGGCCAAATCGAACCCCAATTCCTGCAGTTTGGCCCGGAGTGCGGCCCGACCCGAATGCTTGCCCAGCGGCAGGGAGGTCCCGGCCAGCCCGATATCCTCGGGCCGCATGATCTCGAAGTTCTCGCGGTTCTTCAGCATCCCGTCCTGGTGGATGCCGCTTTCATGGGCAAAGGCGTTCTTGCCGACGATGGCCTTGTTGAACTGCACCGGAAAGCCCGAGACGGTGGCCACGCGGCGGGATACCGCCATGATCTTGGTCGTGTCGATGCGGGTCTCGTAGGGGATGATGTCGCCGCGGACCTTCATGGCCATGACAACTTCTTCGAGCGCGGTATTGCCCGCCCGTTCGCCCAGACCGTTGATGGTGCACTCGATCTGCCGCGCGCCCCCGGCCACGGCCGCCAGCGAATTCGCCGTCGCCATGCCGAGGTCATTATGGCAATGGGTCGCCCAGATCACACCGTCGCCGCCGGGCACTTCCGCAATCAGGCGGCGGATCAGGTCCGCGCTTTCGCCGGGTTCGGTGTAGCCGACAGTGTCCGGAATGTTGATCGTCGAGGCGCCGGCGGCAATGGCGATGCCGCAGACCCTGACGAGGTAATCCCACTCGGTGCGTGTCGCATCCATCGGCGACCACTGCACGTTGTCGCAAAGGTTGCGGGCATGGGTCACGGTGTCGTGGATCCGCTCTGCCATCTCGTCCATGGTCAGGTCGGGGATCTGCCGGTGCAGGGGCGAGGTGCCGATAAACGTATGAATGCGCGGCGCTTTCGCGTGGCGCACGGCCTCCCAGCAGCGGTCGATATCCTTGAAATTGGCCCGCGCGAGACCGCAGATCATGGCGTTCTGGCTGCGTTCGGCAATCTCGCTCACGGCGCGGAAATCGCCCTCTGACGCGATGGGAAAGCCGGCCTCGATGATGTCCACGCCCATCTGGTCGAGCATCTCGGCAATCTCGAGCTTCTCATCATGGGTCATGGTGGCGCCCGGGGATTGTTCCCCGTCGCGCAGGGTCGTGTCGAAAATGTACACGCGCGTGTCGGAAGTCATCTTGTCTGTCCTTGGCTTGGTTCTGTCGTTTCTCTCTGTCGGCGCGGCGTCACCTCTGAGCGGCGCGCCGAGAAGGCACGCTCAGAGGCGGCTAAGGAGAAGGAGGCCGAGGCTGTGCATCCGGTACGACATGGGGCGTACTATACGGCCCGGTTGCCCAATGAAAAGAAAAAGTTTCACGTCCCGCACCCTTTGACGCAATGCGACAGGGGCCTAATTGGCGGGTCATGAACCAGGCATTGATCGTGGGCGCGTCGGGCGGCATTGGCGCGGCATTGGCGTCGGAGTTGTCACGGCGCGGGGCGCGGGTGACAACGCTGTCCCGGCGGAACGACGGATTGGACATCACGGACGCGGCGTCTGTCGCGACCCATCTCGGCGCGCTGCCGGAGGGGGCCTTTGATACGGTCTTCGTGACCACCGGCACGCTCGCGGCAGGTGGCTCCCCCGAGAAATCACTGGCTCAGATCGATGCAGGTACGATGGCAAAGGTGTTTGCGATCAACGCGATAGGGTCAGCCTTGATACTTTCCCAGGTCGAGCGGCTGTTGCCACGGGAACACCCGTCCCACGTTGGTATTCTGTCCGCGCGAGTGGGGTCCATTGAGGACAACCGGATCGGCGGGTGGCATTCCTATCGGGCGTCCAAGGCGGCGGTGAACCAGATCGTCCGGGGCGCGGCAATCGAGATCGGTCGCAAGCGCAAGCAAGCGGTAATCGCGGCGCTTCATCCCGGCACGGTGGAAACGCCCTTTACCGCCGGTTACCCCGCCCACAGGAAAGTGTCTGCCGCCGAGGCGGCAGCCAATCTTGTCGATGTCCTCAGTGGTCTGACATCGGCGCAATCGGGCCGGTTCTTTGCCTGGGACGGCACCGAGATCCCGTGGTGAGCCGACTGGTTCTGGTTCTGGGTGACCAGTTGTCCCCTCAGGTCGCGGCATTGCGAGAAGCGGACCGCAGCAGGGATATCATCGTCATGGCCGAGGTGGCCGATGAGACGTCCTACGTCCCCCATCACCCCAAGAAAATCGCGTTCGTTTTCAGCGCCATGCGGAAATTCGCGACCGCATTGCAGGCGGCGGGATGGCAAGTCCGCTACACCCGGCTGGACGACCCCGATAACACCGGATCCATCCCCGGAGAGCTTTTGCGGCGCGCGGCGGAAACCGGGGCGACGGAGGTGCTTGCGACCGAGCCGGGCGAGTGGCGGTTGATCGAAGCATTGAACCTGGGCGCGCTTCCCGTGCGGATGGTCGAGGACGATCGGTTTCTGGCGTCTCATGCGGAATTCGATGACTGGGCCGCTGGCCGCAAGGAACTCCGGATGGAGTGGTTCTACCGCGAGATGCGGCGCAAGACCGGGTATCTGATGGAGGGCGGCAAGCCCGCGGGCGGCAAGTGGAATTTCGACCACGACAACCGCAAGCCAGCCCCGGACGGCGTCGAGTTCGGCGGACCGCTGAGGTTCGAGCCGGACCCGGTCACGGAAGAGGTTCTTCGACTGGTCGAGCGACGTTTTGGAAGTAACTTCGGGACCTTGCGCCCATTCTGGTTCGCGACCGATGCGGTTCAGGCGAAGGCCGCGCTGGACCACTTCATCACCCATGCCCTGTCAAAGTTTGGCGACTTTCAGGACGCGATGATGGTGGACAACCGGTTCCTCTATCATTCGGTAATTTCAGCCTACCTCAATGTCGGTCTGCTCCATTGGCGAGACGTCTGCGATGCGGTCGAGGCGGCTTATGAGACTGGCACGGCCCCCCTCAACGCGGTCGAGGGCTTTATCCGTCAGATCATTGGGTGGCGCGAGTACATGCGGGGCATCTACTATCGCGAGGGTCCGGGATATGTGGGCCGTAACGCGCTGGGACATAAACGAAAACTTCCGTCTGCGTATTGGGGCGCCAAGACGCGAATGGCCTGCATCGAGGCCGCGGTATCCCAGACACGCGACGAGGCTTATGCCCACCACATTCAGCGCCTGATGATAACCGGCAATTTTGCGCTTCTCGCCGGGATCGATCCCCACGAGGTCCACGAGTGGTATCTGGCCGTTTATGCGGACGCGTTCGAATGGGTCGAAGCCCCGAATGTGATCGGGATGAGCCAGTTCGCCGACGGAGGGATCGTCGGGTCAAAGCCCTATGTTTCCTCCGGAAACTACATCGCGAAGATGTCCGACTATTGCGGGAATTGCAGCTACGACGTGAAGCAGAAGACAGGTGAGGGCGCCTGCCCGTTCAACCTGCTTTATTGGGATTTTCTGGCGCGCCACCGGGAGAGGTTTCAGCGGAATCCCCGCATGGCGCAGATGTATCGGACGTGGGACCGGATGGATTCGGACAAACGCGCAGCGATCAGCGCTGAGGCCGCCGAATTCCTCGCGCGGATGGACGCGGGAGAATCGGTCTGAGACGCGATGCTCCCGGTGCTTTGGTCAGCCGGTGGCGCCCGAAATTGAACGTTGCAACATGCGCGGTGTCGCCCTTTGGCCGCTTTGTGCAAGGCCCGTTTCGACCGATAGAAAACGCTTCTCGCCCAAAAAAGGGGCGACGGACCGCGCCTGTGACGCAAACGTGGGCGATTTGTCACAAATCTAGCGCCCTGTTTCATATGGTAGGCAACATCTGGTTGATCTACACATCATGAAGCCCTAGACGACGGGCATAGGTGCGATAAGACGCGGTTTGCATCAGCTGACGCTGGCGGGGTTCGATGGCCACAGGCAATCGGCCCCGTTTCGTTTTTTGGTCAGATTTTTGGGCTGAAATAGAAGAAGACGTCAGGTGCTCAGACGCGGTCCTTGCATCGGGCCGAAGCCCACCCTGACGCCTTCCCAGGACATGTTCGATCAGAGATCTCCCTTGTCCAATCGGCCTTCCGTCTTGCGACGACCGACCCGCCTCAGCTTTCTGCAAGCAGTCCGCCTCGGCCCACGAAAATCCGACTGTCAGCGCCCTGCCTTGCGGTACCTAAGTCCCACCTGACTGGCCCCTGACCCCTTGGTTCGCCCGTGTTGTCCGCGGCTCGCGCCCCTTCCAACTCGTCGCTCCCCTCGGGAGGCCTTCCGTGTCCCGCTCCGGTTCCGAAGAACCCTCGCGTTATCCAAACCTTCGCAAAGCGACGCTCTTCCGGCAACAGAAATCTTGGGATTTGTCAAAGATTCTTGGGGATAACCCGCTGGAATGATTGAGGGTTTTCCTGTGGGTAAGTCGAAATTCTGATGTGGTGTCAACGGGATCTCTGGGGATAACCGGGTTCGGTCAACGGGTGGCAGAATTCGACGGAAACTGGGACCGGGCCGCTCGATTGGCGGGTTGTGGCGCGTTGACCTGACGGGAATCACTCTCGCGAGTCACGCGCGGCCAGACGTGAAAGGGACTGAAACGACTCATCGGGTGTGACCCGGCCGTCGCATGACCTGAGCGTCGGGGACGGTCTCGGCCCCGCGGTGCGCTCAGGTCTCCATCGCCTCGAGATCGTCGATGAAGCCGGCAATCATCCCGAGGCCCATTTGCCAGAAGGCGGGATCGGACGCGTTCAGCCCAAAGGGCGCGAGCAGTTCCGTATGGTGCTTGGACCCGCCCGCGCGCAGCATGTCGAAATACTTGTCATGGAAGCCCTCGGGCGCATCCTCGAAGGCCGCATAGAGCGCGTTCACGAGCCCGTCGCCGAAGGCGTAGGCGTAGACATAGAAGGGCGAGTGGACGAAATGCGGGATGTAGGCCCAGAAGGTCTCATACCCGTCCATGAACTCGAACACAGGCCCAAGGCTTTCTCCCTGAACCGACATCCAGAGTGCATTGATGGCGTCGGGTGTCAGCTCTCCGTCGCGGCGGGCGGCGTGGAGTTTGCATTCGAACTCGTAGAACGCGATCTGCCGAACGACCGTGTTGATCATGTCCTCGACCTTGCCCGCCAGCAGGACCTTGCGTTCGGCCTCGTCAGGCGCATCTGACAACAGGCGGCGGAAGGTCAGCATTTCGCCAAACACGCTGGCGGTCTCGGCCAGCGTCAGCGGAGTGGAGGACAGGAGCTCCCCCTGACCGGCGGCGAGAACCTGATGCACGCCGTGGCCAAGTTCGTGGGCGAGCGTCATCACGTCGCGCGGTTTGCCGAGGTAGTTCAGCATGACGTAGGGGTGGACGGTGACCACGGTGGGATGGGCGAAGGCACCGGGCGACTTGCCCGGCTTTACGCCCGCGTCGATCCAGCCCCTTTCGAAGAACGGTTGCGCTAGGTCGGCCATGCGGGGA
This sequence comes from uncultured Rhodobacterales bacterium, assembly GCA_964391555.1. Lineage (GTDB taxonomy): Bacteria > Pseudomonadota > Alphaproteobacteria > Rhodobacterales > Rhodobacteraceae > JAMWZF01. The sequence goes on along the minus strand of CAYMMT010000102.1, from coordinate 4,143 downwards.
TCGAAGCCGCCGTACGCGCTCATCACCGTATCGCGTGCCTCGTCCCAGCCGACGGTCCGGTCGCTTTCCATCGGCAGGGGCGCGTTGCGGTCCCAGACCTGCATGGTATCGAGGCCGAGCCATTTGGCCTTGAGCTTGTAGTATCGGTGGCTGAGCCGCGGGTAGGCGTCGACCACGGCGTCGCGGAGCGCCTGGACCACCTCTGGTTCGACATCGTTGGACAGATGACGGCCGGTTTGCGGAGTCTCCATGCCGCGCCAGCGGTCCTCGATCTCCTTCTCCTTGACCAGCGTGTTGTGGACCCGCGCAAAGAGACCGACCCTTTCGGCGAATGTGGCGGCCAGCGCCTTGGCCCCGGCTTCCCGCTTGGTGCGGTCCTGTTCGGACAGCAGGTTGAGTGTCGCCTCGATCCCCAGCGGTTCCCCTTCGCCATCGACGTCGAACGTCAGACCGGCGATGGTTTCGTCGAACAGCTTGTTCCAAGCCGCCGCGCCCACAACGGATTGATCGTGCAGGTATTTCTCCAACTCGTCCGAAAGCTGGTAGGGCTTCATCTTGCGGAGGCGGTCAAAGATCGGACGGAAGCGGGCGAGGCCGGAACTGGCGGCCAGCAGGCCCTCCAGGTGGGCATCGTCGAGGCGGTTGAACTCGAGGCTCCAGAAGACCAGCGGCGTGGTGAACCCGGTGATGCGGTCCTGGCAATCGGACAGGAATTTCGCACGTTCGGGGTCGGTGGAAACCTGAGCATAGCGCAGGTAGGCGAACGACATGATACGTCCGCCGATTGTATCGATCTCCTCATAGCGCAGGACGGCCTTCAGCAGGCCCTCGGCATCAAGCGTCGCCAGCTTGCCTTCGAAGTCAGAGGCAAAATCGGCGCAGGCGGCTTCAAGCCAATCCATGTCCCGGGCGAGTTCGGGAGCATCGGTGCCGGGGTAGAGGTCGGTCAGGTCCCAGTCGGGAAGAGGTCCCAGTTCCGCGCCGTTTCCGGAGGGGCCGTGTTCAGCGTCGAATGTGCGTTCTCGTGTCATGATGGCCCCCCGGGATTCGTTAACATTTATTTAGGGTGCCATGACCGCGAGGGAAACCGGCGAGATCAGGGGAAGCCGGGTTTCAGCCGAAAGCGGACAATCGATTGCCTGCGAACCGGCGCCGTCGAAGGTGCGTATTGCCATGCGACGGCGAGCCACGCCCTGATCATCTGTCAGCGACCGGCCATGGGGGCATTTGGTTCGGCATGTGGTTCCCGCAGCGCAGCTTGGTCTGGGCGACGTCGCCGGATGTGGCATCGGCGGCGCTCAGGCCTGCCTAGAATGCGAGCAGCATTGCGCCTGCCGTGATCAGTCCGATCCCGGCCCAATGGGTGACGGACAGGTGTTCTCCCAGCAGCGTCACGCCGAGGAGGGCCACGAACACAACGCTCAGCTTGTCGATGGGGGCGACGCG
>CAYMMT010000102.1:0-2597 GCA_964391555.1 uncultured Rhodobacterales bacterium | reverse complement strand
CATTGCGGGTCGCGGAGTTGACCTTCTTCAGCGCGTTGTCGATGTCGTGTGCGTAGTGCACGAGGGGCCGTTTCAGGCCGTGCGTCACGAAAGCCCGCAGGATGTCTCGGCTGGCGCCCGTGAGCCAGACATCGACGCCACTTCTCTGCGCCTTGTGGGCGAGCCCCTCGATCATGTTGGCGCCAGTCGAGTCGAGAAACGGCACGGCGGAGAAATCCACGATCAGCGCCTTGTGGCTGTCCTGGATCCGGTCGAGGACGGAGCCGATGGACGCCGTCGCGCCGAAGAACAACGCGCCGGTGATGCGGTAGACGACGACCTCGGGGTTCGCCGACGCATCTTCGTCGTAGGTTTCTCGGGGATGGGCCGTATCGGCTTCGTCGCGACTGACAAACGGCGTCTGCGTGGCGATGGCGGTGGCCTTGCTCATCCGCTGGATGAAGAGAACAGAGCCAAACGCGAAGCCTGTCACGATGGCTTCGGTCAGATCGCGGAAGATGGTGAGGAAGAAAGTCGCGGCAAGCACGGTCACTTCGCCCCAGCCCGACCGGACGAGGATCGCGATGGCGGGCTTCTCGATCATGTTCCAGGCGACGACCGCCAGAACGCCCGCAAGTGCCGCCAGCGGTATGTATGAAGCGAGCGGTGCGGCGACCATTATGAAGAGCAGGAGGAAAAGGGCATGCAGCATTCCGGAGACCGGTCCATGCGCCCCCGCCCGCACGTTTGTCGCCGTTCTCGCGATCGTACCCGTGACGCAAAATCCGCCGAAGAGTGCGGCGCCCATATTGGCCACGCCCTGTGCAACAAGCTCGCAGTTCGAGCGGTGCCGCCGCCCGGTCATGCCGTCGGCGACAACGGCGGACAGAAGCGACTCGATGGCGCCCAAAAGCGTGAATGAGATGGCGGCGGGCAGCACCGCGGCGACCTTTTCGACCGACAGGTTCGGCAGGCTGGGGGCCGGCAAGGACGAGGGGATGCCGCCGAACTTGGTGCCGATGGTCTGCGCGGGCAGGGACAGAAGGACCGTCGCCAGAGACGCCACACCGACCGCGATCAGCATGCCGGGCCAGTCGGGCGCAAGCGGCGCAAGCCCAGAATGGTCGCCACCGTCACCGCCGAAACCAGCAACGCTGCCGGCGTGAGACTGGCGCGGACGTCCCACAGGGCCGGGATCTTCTCGAGCAAGGCGCCGGGTTCATGTTCCAGTGCCAGACCGAAGAGTTCCCGGATCTGGCTGGCGAATATGATGACCCCGATCCCTGCGGTGAAGCCAACCGTCACCGGGAAGGGAATGAACTTGATGAACGTGCCAAGCCTCAGGAAACCGGCCGCGGTCAGCATCAGGCCGGACAGGAAGGTCGCGAGGATCAGTCCCTCCATTCCATGTTCGGCGACCGTCGCCGCGACCAGAACGATGAAAGCCCCCGCCGGGCCGCCGATCTGGAACCGCGACCCGCCGAGCAGGGAGACGAGGAAGCCCCCGACGATAGCCGTATAAAGACCTTGAGCCGGGGTGGCGCCCGAGGCGATGGCAATCGCCATGGAGAGCGGCAGTGCCACGATTGCGACGGTCAGACCCGCGATGGCGTCCGCACGCAAATGCGTGGGCCCGTAGCCCTCGCGCAAGACCGTGACCAGTTTGGGGGTGTAAAGCTCTGAAAAGGTGACCATTCGGGCCTACTGTTACTTGTTTCGATTGACCCGAATGGCCCCTTCATACCGATTGCTGCCCCTGCTCAAGAAGCACCTAGGGGAAGTGTGGGGCAACGTCGGTATTCCTTCAGGCGTTGGCCGCCTGACCGCTGCGCGCGAGATCACGCAGCACGCCGATTTCCAGTTCGTCGTTCTCGTGGATCCGCGTGAGCAACTCCTTGCTGCCGATCACCGTCACGGCCTTTCCGTCTTCCAGGACCGGGAGATGCCGAATTCCGCGACCGGCCATTTGCTTCAAGGCTTCTGTCAGTCTGGTTTCGGGCGTGCAGGTCAGCGGCCGTTTTGTCATCCAGTCCCCGACAGTCTGGGTACTGAATTCGGGACCGCTATCGGCAAGGCATCGGATGATGTCGTGATCCGTGATGATCCCGACAAGCACGTCGTCGTCGACGACACCGAGCGCGTTGACGTCTATGTCTGCAATTTCGACTGCCGCCTCAAAGACGGTCGTACGAGAGGTGCAGAAGGGCGGCTTCTTCAGGGTCTGCTGCTCGACCAGGATTGCGATGGTCATGTGTCCAGTCTCTCTTGATGAAGGTCAGCACCGATCTGACTTTGTCACGCGTATCCGTTCCATGGGGCCGGTGCTGGCGGGTGATTGTCCGTTGGTCATCTGAGGTGCGGCATGCGTCTTGGGCCTTTCCTGCTCAGTCTTGGTCTCGGTCTAGCGTCTGGTGAAATCCCACGACCGGTGGAGTTCGCCATCACGGCCAAACCCGCCATCCTCCGCCGAGACGCCGGTTTTCGGCACAGTGTCGGAAGGGTCTGCTTTTCTCTTGCCCGAAAACAGCTTTCGAAAGGTTCGGCCCAGAGGCGCCTCACCGCCGTCGAAGCTGGTGAGGTGCGAAAAAGCGGCGGTTGTCGAGCGTGCCGCAGTTCCT
>CAYMMT010000101.1:0-10368 GCA_964391555.1 uncultured Rhodobacterales bacterium | reverse complement strand
AGCGGCGCGAGCGCAAGGGCCTCTACGCGCTTGCTCGCGAGGGTAAGATCAACGAGTTCACCGGCATCGCTGACCCCTACGACGTTCCGGAAATCCCCGAACTTCGGGTCGAGACCGAGAATGTGGAAGTCGACAACTGCGCCCACCAGGTACTCCTGAAGCTGGAAAGCATGGGGCTGATCGCCGCCGAGTGACGGCCGCACCCGTTGCCGATGGGGCAACTCTGTGAGAGATTGGGGCATGATGAGGAGGATCTTCATGCCCCTTCGTTTTCTTACGGCGACCCTTGTCGTCACGGCAATGGCGGGGACCGTGACCGCGCAATCAGGCGAATTCTACGGTCGCACCCCGGTGGGCCCCGATTTCGACGTGATGACGGTTCGAAATTCCGACGGCAACCGACTGAACATCCACTCCCGCGTGGACGAGGCGGACGGGTTCTACGTGATTTGCATGGCAACGTCCGGTGCCCCGCACGAAGACAACGAAGAACTGATGAGCTACCAACTGATCGAACTGAACGGTCAGGTCATCATGCGAGGAACCGACTGGGCGCCGCATTTTCGAAATGCAAATGGTCGGCAGGCTGTCTGCCAGAAAACTCGCGCGCGGATTGTCCCCAACCCCCGGTTCGAAACCCGCTGGGCGCGGCATGATTTCTAGCGAAGCGTTCCGATCGGGGACGTGAGTCGCGGGCCACATTGCGACGTCGATTCCAAACCACTCGCAGAGGACCACAGACCCATTGCAATTCGACCGGGTTCGCGAGGCTGTCGCTCTACCGTCCGGCCCGGATGTTCATGGCCCCGTATTCGTAGCGTCCTTCCCCATCCTCGTACCACGACACAAATCCCACCCCCAATTCCGGCAGGTAGGTGATGCCTTCCGAGTAGGTATTCTCGCTTTGATAAGCGACGATGCCCGGTATCGCAGTGTAATCGCAGCCTCCAATCTGAAGCTGGCCCGCAGAGCCCCACGCTACGATCACCGTTTCCTCGAAGGGTCCGTCCAGCATGTTGAGCCCAACCGTGACCTCCGACCAGCGTGCGCCGGTCTCCGGCACCCGCAGCGACGCGATGCCTTCTGGGTAGCTTGTCGTAATCCTCGTGGAGGGGTCCGGGCGCCCGTCGTAGACATCCATATAGCTCAGCACAAAGACACCAAGTCCAAGATCCATGACCGCGGTGATGTCTCCATCAAAGCTTTGCTCCATCCGCACCAGATCGTCGCGCAAGGCAAGGTAGTACTCACTCGCGCCATCGTCGAATTCGACCGTGAAACCGGTGGAGAGATCAGTGCTTGTCGGGCAGGCCTGAACGGCCGCCGCCGGCAGCGCGACAAAGGACAGGATAGACAGAAGAGCGCGCATGAAAGTCCTTTCCGAAGAAATGCGGCCTGACCCTAACATCCCTGGTCAAATAGAAAAGGCCCCGGACACATGCCGGGGCCTCTCGTCGCGCGCATCAGGTCAGGGCGCGGGTTCGTCGATACGGATCGTCGTGCGAATCGTCCCTGTCGTCGGGACACGCCAGACCGCGCGGATCTGGGCCCCGCCGGTGCCGTATTCGGGGTCCATCCATGGGCTGTCATAGACCGCGTCGTCGTTTTCGTCGGCGACCCGATCCACGGTCACGACGCTTTCGATCGTCCGGACCCGGCCGGCAAAGGGCAGGGCATCGAACGGTCCCGCGATCCAGATCCGTTCCGGTGTCGGCTCGGTGTGCTTCACAACAAGCGGATTCGACACGGGCTCCCGAATGCCGTGAAAGACGTTGTCGCGCATGTTGAAGTTCCGATGCTTGGTATGGTCGAAATCCGCAAAGCTCGTATCAACCAACTCGACCCGATCCACGTATCCGTTGAACGCGCGAAAGACGTTGTCACAGCAGGAGAACCCGTTGATGTAGTGGCCGGGGCCGAAGGGCTTGAAGGTGATGAACCGGTACCAATCCGCACCGTCGTTCACGACAAAGAAGTTGCCGGTGATCGTGAGCCCGCCGAACGAAAACTGCTGGCCGAGGGCTGGCGACGAGTCATGCTCGTTCGTCCATTCGATCCCATGGGTATCGATGTAATTTCCGACAATCGTGGACATCAGGTTGGGCTGAGTGAAGATCAGACCCGGATTGCGCGGCCCGTCGGCAAGGGTATCGCCGCCAAACCAGTGATTGTTGGCGATGATGTAGCCACTGCCCCCCAGAACGGCAAAATACTTGAACAGGACACCGCGGTTGTTGCGGATCTTGGCGTCGTTGGCGCCGATGTTGAACGCGATGGTGGTGCGGTCCTCGACGTTGAGATCCTGCTCATTGGACAAGAACTGGCAGCGATCGATGATCATGCCGCGACACCCGGAGCCCGGCGACGTGATCCCGCGCTGCGCCGGCCGGGTGAACTGGCAGTCGTGGAACTGGAATACCAGTCCGGCCGGCGGCAGGATCACCGCGTTGGCCCGACCCTGACAATTGAAGTCCACCTGGCTGATCACGAAGTTGCTGATGTCGTCAAATCCTGTCCAGTCGAGCAGGTATTTGAACCGCGTGAAGGTAAAGACCTGAGTGCCCTCCGCATCATAGAGCGGCGCTGACAGGATCACTTCGGACGCGGCGACATCCACGTCCCGGACATAAACCTCACGTCCGACTCCGTTGCCCTCCACAAGGCTGCCGATCTGGATGTTGGCGACGTTCTGCACGCTCGTCAGGCGCAGGTCCGTTGCGGCAGAGTACGTCGCCTGAGAGGTCACCACGTCGGGGTCCCAGTTGGTGTTTTGTGCAGGTTCGATCTGTCCGTTGCGGATCACGCGGCGTGTGGCGAATGTCAGGCGGGAGCCTTCTGCCGCCTGCAGATCACAGGGTTCCGACAGCGCGACCCGACGGCCGCCCAAATCGAGACTGTCGTGATCCGTCCAGTTCAGAAGGGCCTGAAACGCCTTCTTGAAGGCGATCTCCTCGTCGGCAAAGGCATCGAGGTAGGTGGGGTAGTCGAAATTCCTCTGGAGCAGCAGCCGCTTGTCGGTCGGCATGACCAACGTACCGCCGGCGAATTGTATCTCACTCTGGATCGTCGTGTGGCTGCCAAGGAAATAGGTCCCTTCGGACACCAGCACGGTCCGCCCGTTCGCATCGGCGTCGGCCGCCTCAAAGGCGCTGGTGTCGTTTGTCACGCCATCCCCGAGGGCGCCGTAGTCGCGCACGTCGACATAGCCCACCATGTCCCGCAGGAAAGCAACGGTGACGTCCTCGATCTCGATATCGTCGATCCGCACGATGCCCCCATTGGCGCCCGTCAGGTCGATCCCGATATGACCATAGATCGCACCATTCCAAACCATGTCGACGCCTTGGCGGTTGCCGGTGCCGATGATCGCCTGAAGGGTGACAACCTCGCCATATGTGGTCAGTGCCGTTTCGGGTCCGAAGGTGGTCACACCGGTCAGTTCCCCGCTGCCCGTGCCGGGCCAGCCCGCGATCCGGACCGACGGCAACGCACCCGAAACCGCCTTCACCCGCACCGTGACCTGCAGGTAGCAGCCCGGCAGGATTGGCGTCTCTCCCATGTAGCGCACCTTGGTGGTCGCAGCCGTCTTGAGCACTTCCAGGCAACCGGAAAAGTCCTGATCGGCAGGTACAAACGCGCCGTTGCCAGATCCGGCGTAGGTGTCCGAGCCCGGCGTGCCGTCCCCGCTCGACCAGACGTTGAGCCCAGCGCTGAACGGGGTCGGCGTAAAGACCAACCCGTCGGTAATTGCCTTGTTCATGGGAAACCCCTCTTGTCACCACGGATCGCGGGCACATGCGCCCGCCTCTTCGGCGGAAGGGGTAGCGCGCGCGTGTCAACGGGCGCTTGTCGCGCCGTGACGGTGGGGGTCAGGAACGCAACGGCAGATCAGGCGCCCACGTCTGGTGCCGGCACGATGGAAACACCATTGATCTGCCATCCGTCAGAGGTTTCGATCATTTGGTATTCGAGGACATGCGCCACGCCCTGGGTGTCCTGGACAAGAACCCGCTGAAACAGCCAGCCGCCGACCTCGCGCAGTTCCAGAAAGCGCGCGTTGGAGTTGGTCCAGACCATCGGGTAGCCGCGCTCGACCATCATTCCGAAATTGCCCGGGTTGCCGAACATGCCCTGGATCATGGGGCTGGCATAGGTGAAGGCCGTCTCGACATCGCGTTCGTTGAATGCATCCAACTGGTTCTGGATGACCGCCGCAATCTCGTCTTGCTGGGCGGCTGCGGTCAGGGGGAGCAGCCCGATCAACAGGCTCAGGATCAGCGCGCGCATGGTGTCTCTCCTCATTGGGTCGTAAGAAGATACGGACGTAACGGCCATTTGGTTTCATCGCGACAGCGGTTTCCGCCCGCCGACCGGCGCCGCTTCGGCAATCCGCAGGAAGTGTCGTGGTGCTTCGCAAGCGGCGGGTCCGACCCTTTGGCCGAGCCTAATTTACCAACGCGCCGCCCAAGGCGGACCGGATCAATGCAACTGTCTCATCACGACCGTAGAGCGCGATGAACCCGCCAAATCGCGGCCCTTGAGAGGCCCCCAGAAGCACTTCGTAAAGGCACGAAAACCAGCCGCGCAAAGGTTCGAAATCGTGGGTTTTGCCGATCGCGAATACCACGGTTTGAAGGAACTCGTCCGAAGTCCAGTCCACGTCAGGGAGACCATCTTCGGATCCGGTGGCCGCGTTCTTTCTGGCGATCACATCCAGTGCCGCCGCCTCGTCCTGCAAACAGAAGACCAACTCTTCCAATGCCGCCCGTTCCTTGTCGTTCGGCAATCGGAACTGGCGATTGGGTTTGACGAAGTCGTTGTAATACCGGATCGCAAAGCCTGCCGTTGCGTCAAGGTCGGGATTGGCCTCCGGCGACGCGTCTGGCGCATAGCGCCGGATGAAGCCCCAGAGCTTGTCCTTTTCTTCCGCGCCGGAGACGCTTGCCAGATTGAGCAGCATCGCAAAGGGCACCACCATGGTGGAGGCCGGGACGTTGTGGCCATGGATATGGAAGACCGGATTGTTGAGCCGGGCGGCCGTGTCCTGACCGGCATATGCCCTGAGCTGCTGGTGATACTCATCCACCATCTTCGGGATCACGTCGAAATGCAGCCGCTTCGCCGTTTTCGGCTTGAGAAACATGAAGTAACTCAAGGACTCGGTGGACGCGTAGCTCAGCCATTCGTCGATCGACACGCCGTTCCCAGAGGACTTTGAGATCTTCTGACCCTGCTCGTCGAGAAACAGTTCGTAGCTGAAATGATTCGGCTTCTTGCCACCCAGGATTTCGCAAATCCGGTCGTAGATCGCCGTGTTGGTCGCATGTTCCTTGCCATACATCTCGAAATCGACATCGAGCGCTGCCCAGCGCGCGCCGAAATCCGGCTTCCACTGCAGTTTCACGTTGCCGCCGGTTACCGGCAACGTCCATTCACGCCCGTCGTCATCGTCAAACGTGACTGTGCCTTCAACAGCATCGACGTTCTTCATGGGCACATAGAGCACACGGCCCGTCTCTGGATGGATCGGCAAGAAGATCGAATAGGTTTGCTGGCGTTCCTCCCGGAGCGACTTCAGCATCACCTTCATGACGTCGTCATACCGCTCGGCGGCACGAAGCAGCACCTCGTCGAACCGCCCCGATCGGTAGAACTCGCGGGCTGAAATGAACTCGTACTGGAACCCGAAGGTATCGAGAAAACGCCGCAGCATGGCGTTGTTGTGATGGCCAAAGCTTTCGTGCGTGCCGAAGGGGTCCGGCACGGACGTCAGCGGCATGTGCAGATGGTTCTGAAGCATCTCCTGATTTGGCACATTGCCGGGCACCTTTCGCATGCCGTCGAGGTCGTCCGAGAAGCATACGAGGCGGGTGGGGATGTCCGAGATCACCTCGAACGCCCGTCGAATCATCGTCGTTCGCAAGACCTCGCCGAAGGTGCCGATATGGGGCAGCCCGCTTGGGCCATAGCCGGTCTCGAACAGCACCTCATCCTTGCCCGCCGCTTCCACGCGTTTCAGCAGGGCCCGTGCCTCTTCGAACGGCCAGGCTTTGGAAGTCATCGCGGCGGTGCGCAGGTCGGTCATCGGTCGTCGTCCTTGGGGATTGCCAGCACTCTGGCGCAGTGCGCGTCCTATTGCAGTGCCTCAGTGGGGTCAATAAACCGGGCGCCAAGCCATCAGGAGTGACAAGTGATGTCCGACACAACCATGCTTTCCCCGCAGGATGCCCTCTGCGCCATCATGATCGCGGTCTCCGCCAGCGACGAAACCATCCGGACCTCGGAACTCGTGAAGATCTCGAACATCATCCACCACTTGCCGGTCTTTGCCGAGTTCGACCCGGACCGCGTCGCGACCCTGTCCCGGACAGTTTTCGACATCTTTGATGATGAGGAGGGCCTCGATGCCCTTTTTGGATTGGTGAAGGCGGCCTTGCCCGAGCGCCTCTATGAGACGGCGTATGCGCTGGCCTGCGATGTGGCCGCGGCTGACGGCGATATCGCCCAGTCGGAGCTGCGGCTGCTTGAGGAGATGCGTTACGAACTCAACATCGACCGCCTGCATGCCGCCGCCATCGAGCGGGGATCGCGGGCCCGGCACATGACTTTGTAGTCCGGTCGATGGCAGGAAACGGTTTCGTCGGCCCCCGCGGGGGTCGCGAAATTCAGCTCGCCGAAACCAGCCCCCAACGCTTCAACAACGCCTGCTGCAGCCCCTTGGCCCGCCTGTTGTAGGTGACGGATCCCGGCGGACGCTCGTCTCCCGCCACTTTGCCCGCAGCGCGGCGATCCAGATCGGCGCACAGGATTGCAAACGCCAAGTCACGATCTCGATCGGTCGACTGGTAGCCTGACAGGGTTGTCACGAAGTTCAGCGTCCCCGTCTTGGCCCGGATCTCCCCCGGGAAGTCCCGAACCGGCCGTCCCTCGCCATCGATGATGTCAATCTCTTTCAGGATGGGCTGCAACTTCGCGCGCACCCCTTCGGCGGCAAAGAACCGCACGAGATCCTCAGCGGCCAAGCGCGACGTGTCACTCAGCCCCGAGTGATCCGCCAGCCGCATCCGGGTCCCGAACCTCTGGTTCAGCCAGCCGGTCATCATTCGCGCCGAGGCCTCATGCCCCGTCAGCGTCGAACGCCGCGCAAAACTCGCCGCCAGCCCGACGGCCTCTGCCGTCAGGTTGGTCGAATACTTCAGCATGTCACCCAAGATGTCCCGCAACGGGCTTGAGCGATGCGTGTGGAGCACGGTGCCGGAAGTCTCGCTCACCACCATCGGAGCAGCAATGCTGATCCCATGTCCCCGCAGGAAGGTTCCCAGAACATCGCCAGCATAAAGTTCAGGCTTTCGGACCGGCAGCCACCGTGACCCTCCCGTGCCAAGGGCGCCGCGCGCGACAGTCCATTCGTCCCGCGATCCTCCGTCTTCGTATGTGTACACGGGAACCGCGCGATCGGCGATCTGCATCCGCGCGATGGTCACCTCTGGACGAAAGAGTTCGCTGCGCGCATCCATCGATACCTGCCAGTCGCTCCCGTCCCGTATCCATTCGAAATACACCCGGTTGAAGTTGAGGTTCAGCCCGCTCACCGACGGATTGTAGCCGAGGTGATCGAGTTGCGGGGGGTCAATCTCTTCCAGAAAGGGCAACGCCCCGCCCCAGACACCGAACCGACCCCGGACCTCGGTCAGCCCTATGTCCCTGAGCGCCTCCGCGATCCCGGCCAGATGATCGGTCACCAGGATCGGATCCCCGCCACCGGCAAGGATCAAATCCCCGTCGATGATCCCGTCCACGATCGGAGCCGTTGCCAGTACCCGCGTCTCGAACCGGTGCTCTGGCCCCAACGTCTCGAGCGCATAAAGCGCGGTCAGAGCCTTGGTGACGCTTGCGGGAGGCAATGGGACCTGGGCATTCCGCATCAGCATCGGCGCGCCTGTCGCAGCGTCGATCACGGCGATGGAAACCTCCCCCGAAAGGTCCGCTGCCTCGATGAGGTCTTCGATCCCCGGCCTGAGTGGCGGAGCTTGCCTTGCCGCCGGCGGCAGAACTGAACCTGGGCGCGCTTGCGGCCGAACGGATCGGTCAGGCGCGCCCGACAGTGCCGCCGAGGCAGCAAGACTGGCGATGCCCGACAAGAGCCCGCGCCGTGTCAAAGATCTGCTCATGGCCGGACCCTATAGCGGGCCCTTCCATCTCGGCAACCGCCCCCGAGCGCCGACATCGTCTCTCTGAATCACGGGCAAGCAAGAACTCGGGAGCGGTCAGGCAGTTGACGGCTTTCTGAGCACCTCTGCAACCCAAGCCGGCACAGTTTCTGTCGCGGGACCCAGCCGCACCTCGTCAAAGATCGACGCACCGGATGAAGGTGCGAGATTCAATTCCAAGGTGCGAACCCCAAGGCGCGCGGCCTCGGCCACGAATCCGGCTGCTGGATAGACTTCACCGCTCGTGCCGATGGCAACAAAGAGGTCGGCCCGGCGCAGAAATGCTTCGAACTCTTCCATGCCCTCAGGAAACTCGCCAAACCAGACGATATCTGGCCGGGTCGCGGGCGCTGTGCAGGCGGGACAGGGATCTTCGGGCCGCATGACGAGCGGAGCCGACCAACGGTGCCCACAAGCCGCGCATTTCGCGCGGTCGAGCGCGCCGTGCATGTGCAACACCTCCGCTCCCACGGCCTCGTGCAGACCGTCGACGTTCTGGGTCACGATGAAGACCTCATGGGCCGGCGATTGCTGTAGCATGACCAGGGCCCTGTGGGCCGCATTGGAAACCGCCCGCGCGGCCTCGGCCCGGCGCATATTGTAGAATTCGTGGACCAGCGCAGGGTCCCGGTCAAAGGCGTCCGGCGTCGCCACGTCCTCGATCCGGTAGCGCGCCCAAAGCCCGCCCTCGTCACGGAACGTCCCCAATCCGCTTTCGGCAGAGATCCCGGCACCGGTCAGGATGACGATCTTCACGGGGGCGTCCTTTCGCTGTTAGACGTCGGCAGGCTATCGAGGGGGAGCGTCATGACCAGCGAAAAACTCACCACCATCCGACGGGTTCTGGTGGTTTGCCTCGGCAATATCTGTCGCTCGCCAACCGCAGAGGCGATTCTGCGCGCGAAGTTGCCACATTGGAAGGTCGACAGCGCGGGGACGTCCGACTGGCACATCGGTGGTGCGCCATATGCTCCGATGCAGGCTGCCGCTCGGGCACGGGGGTACGACCTCTCCACACTTCGCGCTCGGCAGGTCACCAAAGAAGATTTCCTGGAATTCGACCTCATCCTCGCCATGGATCAGTCCAACATGAGCAGCCTAGAGGACCTGCGACCGCCCAGCGGCGGCGCCGAGTTGGCATTGTTCCTTGGCGAAGGCGATGTGCCAGACCCCTACTACACACGGGATTTCGACGGCTGTATCGACCTGATCGAAGACAGAGCCGAAGCCATGAGTTCTGCATTCGGACGCTTGGGGAGAGAGTGAAGGGCTCCTTGCCAGCAGTTCGAATGGACTGCGCGTCTAACTGCACATCGCTTCGCTGGTTTCGACGAAATTCTGAAACCGGTCCCAAAACGCTTCGGCAAAGGGGCTGTCGTTGATCCGCATCGCATGGGCGACCTCGGGGTCGCCAAAGAACCCTGCCACCCGCCGCCGATCGGGCGCAGCGAGTGTCTGGTTGGCGGCCTGCTGCACACAGCCGCAAAGCGCGGGGCTGGCGGCCTCTCGATCCGCCGCCAGACAAGCCTGCGCGATTTCTCCCGAAGCTCCACTGCTGCGCCCCCCGCCGCAAGCCACGAGAATCAAGCAAATGGACAGGGCCAGGGGGGTGCGCATCACGTAGCCTCGGGTTTTCTGCTCAGTTGGAGCCTCGATATCGCTCCAATCGTTGCATGCCAGTATGCCGCCCGCCCCGGCCCTTGGCAATTGGAACCACCATGATGGGACCAGCCCGTCCCCAACACCTGCCAAAGCCGCTTCCCACCTTCACATTTTGCAGGCAGGATCACCCCATGAAACGCCAAGGCCTTCTTCATTCGGAGCTTTCCCGCACTATCGCCGCGATGGGCCATACCGATCTGCTGGTCATCGCAGACGTTGGCCTTCCCGTTCCGCCCGGCGTGCCTTGCATCGACCTCGCCGTGACGCTCGGTGTCCCACGGTTCGAACAGGTCCTGACGACGGTGCTGACCGAACTCGAGGTCGAACGCGCGGCCATTGCGTCCGAGGCCGGGCCGGAGGTCCGCAGCTGGACCGCATCGCTCGCCCCCACCGACCTCCCCCACGACGACTTCAAAGCCCTCACGAGAGAGGCCCGCGCCATCGTCCGCACCGGCGAAGCCACCCCCTACGCCAACATCGCGCTGTGGTCGGGCGT
>CAYMMT010000100.1:0-10697 GCA_964391555.1 uncultured Rhodobacterales bacterium | reverse complement strand
ACCTCCTGCTCCTGCAGCCATGCCTGCGCCGCGCCTTGCGACCAGTCGAGCGAAACCTCTTCCGTGATTCGCGCACCTGCGATCCGTGCCGACAGGTCTGCCAGAAGCCTCTCCACCCCCCGCCCGGTCACCGCAGAGACCGCAAACAGATCGTCGGCCCGCGCGGCCCGCGTCTCGACCGCTTCGCGCGCATCGGCGTCCAGGAGGTCTACCTTGTTCAGGACCTCCACCTGCGGCGTAGCCTCATCCACTCCCAACTCCGTCAGAATCGCGAGGACACTCGCCTTCTGGGCCTCTGTTTCGGGATGGGCGATATCGCGGATATGCAGGATGATGTCCGCCTCCAGCACCTCTTCCAGCGTCGCCCGGAAGGCGGCAACCAACTGCGTCGGCAAGTCCGAGATGAACCCCACCGTGTCGCTCAGGATCGCCTCTGTCCCATCCGGCAGGGCGACGCGGCGCAAGGTCGGATCAAGCGTGGCAAAAAGCATGTCCTTCGCCATGACCTCCGCCCCGGTGAGATGATTGAAGAGCGTCGACTTGCCCGCGTTGGTATATCCGACCAGCGCCACGATCGGGAACGGCACCTTGGCGCGGGCGGCGCGATGCAGATGGCGGGTTTTCTGAACCTTCGCGAGTTGTCGCCGAAGCCGCGTCAACTGCGTGTCAATCGCCCGGCGGTCGGCCTCGATCTGCGTCTCGCCGGGGCCCCCGACAAAGCCCAGCCCGCCCCGTTGCCGTTCAAGGTGGGTCCAGGCCCGCACAAGGCGCGTCCGCTGATAGCTGAGCGCCGCCATCTCGACCTGCAAGACACCCTCGCGGGTCCGGGCGCGATCGGAGAATATCTCGAGGATCAATCCCGTCCGGTCGAGCAGTTTCACCTTCCAGGCCTGTTCCAGATTGCGCTGCTGCACCGGGCTGACGGGGCCATCGATGAGGACAAGTTCCACATCGGCCGCCTTGAGCCGGTCTTTCAGTTCCGCGATCTTGCCCGTGCCGAACAATGCCCCCGGCGCAACGTCACGCAGGCCCACGACCTCGGCGCCGGCCACCTCAAGGCCGGGCAGCGCGGCGGCCAGGGCCACGGCCTCTTCAAGCGCCGGCTCGGGCGCTGGCCGATCTGGTTGCGACCGGATGTCAGGATGCAGGACCCAGGCCCGCGTGACAGGCGCGTCCGTCTCGGAAAGGCTGGCTATTCTTCACCTTCATAAAGGCTGATCGGCTGCGACGGCATGATCGTCGAAATGGCCGATTTGTAGACAAGCTGCGATTGACCATCCCGACGCAACAACACGCAAAAGCTGTCGAACCAGGTGATGACCCCCTGCAATTTCACACCATTGATCAGGAAAATCGTTACCGGAACCTTCGCCTTGCGAACATGGTTGAGGAACGCGTCCTGAAGGTTTTGCTTGTCGGTGGCCATGGATCACCCTTGTCCTGCGGCAGGTTTGGTCCCTGCGGTCTCTCGTTGCGATGACGCCTGACCGTTGCCCGGCCATCTCTC
Source organism: uncultured Rhodobacterales bacterium (assembly GCA_964391555.1). Lineage (GTDB taxonomy): Bacteria > Pseudomonadota > Alphaproteobacteria > Rhodobacterales > Rhodobacteraceae > JAMWZF01. The sequence continues at coordinate 9,190 of CAYMMT010000100.1, read as the reverse complement.
CCTCGTCGAGCGGAGTATGTCGCGGGGTCGCACGGGTTTCCACCCCAAAATCGGAGCCTTTTGGGAACGCGTGTCCGGATGCCCCGACCGTGGCGGAGTCCGGCGCGATACAGCCACGATCACTTGCGCCAGAACTCGGGGTTCAGAAGCGCGATGATCGCCAGTGCTTCCAGCCGCCCCAGGACCATGGCGGCAGCCAGGATCATCTTCGCGACATCGGGAATCCCGGCATAGTAGATCGGAACCTCGGCGGCGACTTCGGCCAGCGGACCGGTGTTGGACAACGCCGATACCGTGAGCACCATCGCCACTTCGAATTGCACGCCCGTCAACGCCAGAAGCACCATCACCAGCGCAATCGACATCGCGAACAACATGAAGAACACCCAGGCGATCTGCGCCCCCTCGCGCCGAATGCGCCGAACCTCGGGTCCCCGCCCCCCGACCGAGGACGGGTGAACCAGTCGCTCCACCTCGCGCCGGCCATGCAGGTAGAGCGCATAGATCCGGAGCAGCTTGACCCCGCCTGCCGTGGTCGCGATGCCGCCTCCGATTATCGCGAGACCCAGCAAGAGAAGCCCCGGCGTGGTCAGCCCGGACCAGTCGGCAACCCCGCCCCAGGCCCGGCTCTCGAATCCGGTGGTGGTCAGAAACGACACAACGGTAAACAACGTGCCCCAAAGGGCAGCCAACCCGTCGACAAATCCACCCTCCAGGTTTCCCAGCCCGGCGCCTCCGATCCAGTGCCGCGCGAACAGGATCGCGGGCACCACGATGATCAAGACCATGGCGAATCGTATCTCGGGGTCGCGCCAGAGCGGCTCCTTGTCTTCGCCGGTCAGTCCACGACTGAAGGTCAGCCGCGAAATCGCGAAGACAAAGAAGATCAGGATAAGCCCCTCGCCGAGGAAACCCGCATCCGCACCCGCAACTCCATCAACCGGCGAAATCCCGGAAGTCGCCAGAACGGCCATCGCGTGACAGAGCGCGACGAACGGGTCCTCGCCCGCAATCATCAACCCAACCCACAGGGACGCCGTGAGAAAGACGTAGATCGGCGCCAGACGTGCCGCGAACCGGGCCAGTCTATCGCCGGGATCGGCTGTCGCGCCTTCCTGGGCAAAGCGCACGCCCGCATTTGCGGAACTCCGCACTTCGAAACCGCCGATCACCAAAGGCGCAAAGACGGCTACCGCGGCAATCCAGATCAGCAACCCGCCAAGCCACCCCACCAAGGCCCGCCAGAGGTGCAGGTATTGCGGCAACTGCCCGGGGCTGTCAAAGATCGTGGCCCCCGTGGTGGTGATCGCAGAGATCATTTCGAACCAGGCATTCAGGAACCCCACGCGCGGAAGGCTGAGGTAGAACGGCAGGGCCAGCATTACCGGCAAGACCGAATAGACCGCGAAGAGCGCGATCAATTGACCGCGGAGCGGGTTTGCCGAACGCCGTCCGCCCATTGCGAGGGCAATCAATCCGGCGACGATGGAATAAAGCAATGTGCCAAAGAAGAACGCCCGCGCCGCCCGGAATTCCTCGGCCATCAATGCCATGAGCGCCGGGGCCAACATAGCCAGAGCCGCGACCCAGACCAAGACAACAAACAGGGGCAGCCGGGAAAGCATGGGGGTCAGAAAAAGTCGATGGAGACCTGCAACAGCCGCTCCACCTCCGGAATATCGGCCGACATCGAGAATATGGCGACGACATCGGCCTCTTCGATCCGGGTCGAGCCCTTCGGAACTATGATCTCTTTCCCGCGCTGTATGCCTCCGACAATGACGCCTTCCGGAAATTCGATATCCCGGACCTGCCGCCCGGCCATGGGCGAGGTCGACAGCACCTGTGCCTCGATCAACTCGGCCTCGGCATCTCCGATGGAATAGACTTCTCGCACCCGGCCATGACGGATATGGCGCAGGATGGAACTGACGGTGGTGGCACGCGGGTTGATGTAGGCATCCACGTCCAGAGGCTGCATCAACGGCACAAGGGTTGGATCGTTGGTCAGGCAGATCGCCATCGGACAGCCCATGGCCTTGGCCCGGACGGCGGCCAGCAGGTTGGTCTTGTCATCATCCGTAACGGCGAGAACCGCATCCGCCTGCCTGATCCCTGCCTCGTCCAGCAGCCCGGCGTCCAGCCCGTCCCCGTTGAGCACGATGGTCCGCTCCAAGGCATCCGCAGCCAGTTCGGCACATCGCCGGTTCCGTTCGATCACCTTGGCACGGGTCCGTTCGGTCCGCGCCTCCAGCGCGCGGGCCACGGCCAGACCCACGTTGCCGCCACCGATGATGACGACGCGCTCTTGCTTCGTATTGGTCTTTCCGAAGATTTCGAGCGTGCGGGCCATGTCCTCGGTGTGCGTGAACACGTAGGCCTGATCCCCCGGGAACATCTGGTCCCCCGGTTCCGGCGCAAAAAGAGCCCCGTCCCGACGGATCCCGACGATCAGTGCCCGCAGGGTCGAAAACAGGTCTGTGAGCTGCCGAAGCGGCGTTTTCACGATCGGGCAATCCTCTTCCACCGCGATTCCGAGAAGGGTCGCCGCGCCACCCAGAAATGTCTCGGTGTCAAAGGCCGCCGGAGCCGACAGCCGCTGCAGCGCCGCCTCGGCCACTTCCTTTTCCGGGCTGATCACCACGTCGATCGGCATGTGGTCGCGCCGGTAGAGATCCGAATAGATCGCATCGAGGTAGGACCGCGCCCTCAGCCTCGCAATCTTGCGCGAGATTCCAAAGATCGAATGGGCCACCTGGCAGGTGACCATGTTGACCTCGTCGGAATGAGTCGCGGCAATGATCATGTCAGCGTCCGACGCCCCGGCCCGCTTCAGGATATCGGGGTACGAGGCAAAACCGGCGATCCCCTGCACATCGAGCGTATCCGTGGCGCGGCGCACGAGGTCCGGATTGTTGTCCACGACCGTGACGTCGTTGCGTTCTCCCGACAGGTGCCGGGCGATTTGCCACCCGACCTGCCCTGCGCCGCAGATGATGACCTTCATGAGCGGTTACCCCGATCTTGTTCGACCTTGGTGGTGACAGAAGGGTCCCGGACGGTCAATGGAGCCAGTAGCGCGGGATTGGCACAGCCCGATTTGGCCACCAAGAGACGGTGGATCTGAACGGTCTTTCGATTTCGGTCGGTGCGCATCAGCGCGCTTTGGCGTCCAGCGCCGTCGCGGCGGCCTCTTACGAAGCCGCCGCCCGACGCTCATCCTCGATATAGGCGACCCGGGAGCCGGATTTGTTGGAGGTCACGACGCCCAGTGACTTGAGCTTGCGGTGCAGCGCCGAGCGCTCCATGCCAACGAAGGCCGCCGTCCGGCTGATATTGCCGCCGAAGCGGTTGATCTGGGTCAGCAGGTACTCCCGTTCAAAAAGCTCCCGCGCCTCGCGCAGCGGCAAGGTTGCAAGGCCGCCGGACAGGACCACCCGGCCCTCTTCCTCACCCGGCCCCTCGTCCGTAGCTGGCAGATCGCGCGCCGAAATCTGATCGGTGCCTTCCCCGAGGATCAGCACCCGTTCGATCACGTTCTTGAGTTGCCGCACGTTCCCCGGCCAGACCATTGTCTGCAACAGGGCCTTGGCATCCTCGGCCAGGGCTTTCAGGGGCAAACCCTGCGTCTGGTTGAATTCCTCGATGAAATGTTCCGCAAGAAGCGGGATATCTTCGCGGCGCTCTTCCAACGCAGGCACGTGGATCGGCACCACATTCAGCCGGTGGTAAAGCTCTTGCCGGAAGTTGCCGGTGTCGATTTCGGCCTGAAGATCCCGTGTCGTGCTCGAGATGACGCGCAGATCAACCTGAACCTTGTCCGAGCCGCCGACCCGCTGGAATTTCTGATCCACCAGAACCCTCAGAATCTTGGACTGGGTGCCCAGCGGCATGTCGGCCACCTCATCGAAAAAGATCACCCCGCCGTTCGCCTCTTCCAACAGCCCCTTCTCGACGCCCCGCTCCCCGCTTTCACGGCCGAACAGAACCTCTTCCATCCGGTCCGGTTCGATCGAGGCCGAACTGACCGTGACAAACGGCGCCTTCGCCCGGTTCGAATTGGCGTGGATGTAGCGCGCCGCGATTTCCTTGCCGGAGCCGGCGGGGCCGGTCAGCATCACGCGACCGTTCGACTTCGTGACCTTGTCGAGCTGGCTTTTCAGCGCGCGGAAGGACGCACTGTCGCCCAACATCTCGGCCGGGATCGGTTCGCCACGCTTCAGTTCGAGGTTTTCACGACGCAGGCGCGACGTCTCCATCGCGCGGCGGATCACAACGAGCAGCTGGTCGATGTTGAAGGGTTTCTCGATGAAGTCGTAGGCACCCTGTTTGATCGCCGCCACGGCGATTTCGATGTTGCCGTGACCGGAGATGATCACCACCGGCACTTCGGGATGGTCGCGCTTCACAGCCTTGAGGATGTCGATCCCGTCCATCGAGCTGTCCTTGAGCCAGATGTCTAGGATCATCAGTGCCGGCGGCTCCTTCGCGATCTCCGCCATGCATTGGTCCGAGGTGCCCGCCAGCCGCGTCGTGAACCCCTCGTCTTCGAGAATGTCGCCGATGAGTTCGCGAATATCGCGCTCATCGTCCGTTATCAGAATGTCGCCCATGGTCGTTGCCTCCTCAAACCGCCTGCTTTTTCTGCTCTGATGGTATATCGTCCTTGCCGGACGTATCGCTGGCCACGGCGGGGAGGACCGGCAGGTCAATCACCGCTTTCGCGCCAAAGTGGTCGCCGGGACCAAAGGCCTCGGCATCGGTGAGGGACAGGCTTCCGCCATGCTCCTCAATGATCTTCTTGACAATGGGCAGGCCCAGTCCCGTGCCCTCGTCCCGCGTTGTCACATAGGGCTCGAACAGCCGCGCCCTGTCTTCGGGCAGACCCACCCCGTTGTCGGAAATCGTGATCCGGGCCTCGGGGGCCATCGCGGTCAGGGCAATCCGGATGGTCGGTTCGTACCCCTCCGGGACACCCTTTTTCTTAAGACTTTCAATGGCCTCTCCGGCGTTTTTCACCAGGTTCATAAGCGCCTGAGAAATCATCGTCTGGTCCAGATCGGCCCAGATTTGCCCGTCGGGCAAGTCCGCCGTGATGGTTACGTCCGGCTGTCCGGACTCCTGCAAGGTCATCACATCCCGCACCAGCGCCACGAGGTCCACATGACTCCGTTCGGGTTCCGGCATTCGGGCAAAGCGGCTGAATTCGTCCACGATCCGCCGCAGGTCGTCGGTCTGGCGCACGATCACATCGGTCATGTTTTCAAGCGCGTCACTGTCGTCGCCGAGCCGTGGCCCGAACTTGCGTTTGATGCGTTCCGCCGAAAGCTTGATCGGCGTCAGCGGGTTCTTGATTTCATGGGCAATTCGCCGCGCGACGTCCCCCCACGCCGCCATCCTCTGGGCGCTGACAAGGTCCGTCACGTCGTCAAACGCGATAACATAGCCCTCGAGCCGCCCATCGTCGTTTCGGCGCGGTGCCATGCGGACAAGCAGGCTCTCCTGCTTGCCGGACCGCACGAGGTTGACCTGTTCCTGCACCCCGTCCCGACGGTCCTTTCGCAGGGCATCAAAGACCGGTCCGAACTCCGGAATGACCACCGAGATCGCTGTTGCCTCGGCATCGGCGTCCACGTCGAGAAGCCGCTCCGCCGATTTGTTCACAAAGGTGATCTGCCCCGTCGCGTCAAGGCCGACGACTCCCGAGGTCACGGACGACAACACGCTGTCAAAGAGCCTGCGGCGGCGTTCGATCTGACGCGTGTTGTCCAGAAGCTCTTCACGTTGAGCGTGAAGTCTCCCCGTCATCTCGTTGAAATTACGCCCTAACTGAGCAATCTCATCGTCCCCGTCCTCTTCGGGTACGCGGACCTCGAAATCGCCATCCCCAACCCGCTCGGACGCGCCCAGAAGCCGGCCCACGGGTCGGGACAGGCGCTCGGCGAACCAGAGGCCAAGCCAGATCGCCGCAAGGATCAGGATGACGGCGAACCCGATATAAAGAAGTCCGAATTCGAAAAGGAGCCGCCCCCGCTCGCTCTCAAGCTGTTCGTAGAGAACCACGGTTTCCCGCGTATCATCAAGCAGCGCGAGGATACCGCCGTCCACCTCGCGGGTCACGTAGAGGAACCGATCGACAAAGGCTTCCAGCGGGATGAGAGCGCGGAATTCGTTGTTCGCCCAGTCCTCGATGATGACCAGCCCATTCTCGCTGGCGTCGGCCAGCTGCTCCGCCGTGGGTTGCTCGAAGTCGAACTCGTAGGATCGGGCACCACGGGCGCGGATCTCGCCCAGACCGTCGATCACGAAGGCCTCTGTCAGCCCGCGCTCGATTTGCGGTTGCACGCGGCCAAGGGCCTGACGAACCTGCCCGTCGGACATGAAAAATGTGCGCTGGCGCTCCGTGTTGAGGTAGGCCGCGAGCCCATTTCCATCACGCGCCAAATCCTGCCGATGTTCTTCTTCATAGGCCTGCGCGGCGGATAAGGAATTGCCTACAACTGCCCGGACACGCTCGGAAAACCATCCCTCGAGCCCCATGTTGACCGTGACCACCGCGAACACCGCCACGATGATGGTTGGCACCAGCGTCAGGAAGGTGAACGTCCCCACCAACCTCAGGTGAAGCCGCGACCCGGCCGACCGCGCCCGGCGTGCGGCGATCATGTTCACGACGCGCCCCAACACCAGCGCGGCCACGACCAGAATATAGACAAGATCGGCCAGCAGGATCAGCCGCAACGACGGCGATGTCGCGCCCTGATCCAGCGGTCCGAGAATGGAAAATGTCAGGACGGCCAGTACCGGCCCCAGCAGAACGAGTCCCAACGTCGCCGCATTCTGCACACGGCGCCGTTTGCGCAGCCGACTGAGCCGGCTCAGGACATCACCCGGGAGGGTTCGCTCCACGCGACTGCCTCGTTCTCACCTGCACCCAGAATCGGGCGCCATTACCGCTCGTGCCGCAGCTTCTCATCGGGGTTCGAAAGCCAGACGGCACGTTGCTGTCTGGTTACACCGAATGGGGCCGATGGGCCACGGTTCTGTTGCGCTTTTACATCAACTTGCGGCGGCGTGTCACGCGAATATCGAGGTCGGTGATCTTTTTTCTCAAGGTATTGCGGTTGATCCCGAGGAGATCGGCACATTTGGCCTGGTTCCCGCCTGTGGCATCGAGGGCGATTTCGATGAGCGGAAGCTCCATTTCCCGCAAAATCCGCTGATAAAGTCCCGGCGGCGGCAGCACGCCGCCGTGGAGGTCGAAGTAGCGGCGCAGGTGCTTTTCAACAGATGCCGACAGCTTTTCACCGGATCCTCCTTGCCTTAGCGGCTCCATGGCCGGTTGCGACCCGAGGACGGATTCCACCTCGAACCGGGTAATCTCTTCCTCGTTTGCCGTCGCGACGAGCCGCCGCACGGCGTTTTCCAGTTGCCGCACGTTTCCGGGCCAGGAATAGGTGCGGACGAGGTCACGGGCGCTGTCCGATAGCCGGCGCAGCGGGCCACCGTCGCGTTCGGCTCTGGTCAGGAAATGCTCGGCCAGAAGCGGAATGTCATCGACCCGTTCCCGCAGTCCGGGCACATTGATCGTCACGCCCCCGAGCCGATAGAACAGGTCCTCGCGAAACGCGCCCTCCTCGATCAGCCCCGTCAGGTTCGCCTGTGACGTCGCCATGACACGCGTGCCGCCTTCCTCCAGCGTATCCAGCATTCGAACGATCCGGGTCTGCGCCTCGGTCGGGTAGTCGCCGACCTCATCAAACACGAGGGACCCGCCCTTGGCGCGGGCAAGCAGTGTCGAGGGTCCCTCCGCGCCCTGCAAATCCGCCGCCGCAGCAACGACAAACGGCAGCGTCCGCCGATCCGAGAAGTCGTGGATTGCCTTTGCAATCAGGGATTTGCCAGTTCCACTTTCACCGGTAATCAACACCGGCAACGAGGTGTTCATCACCCGCGCGACAAGACGGTAGAGTTCCTGCATGGCCGGTGTCCGGCCCACCAGCGGCAGTTCGTCGCCATGCTCGGCCTCCACCTCGCGACGCGCCGGTGCGCGGCGCTTGATTTCCAGCGCGCGGGACGCCCGGCGCATCAGATCGGGCAGGTCAAAAGGCTTTGGAAGATAATCATAGGCATCTTTTTCAGCCGCCTGGATGGCCGTCATGATGGTGTTCTGGGCCGAAATGACGATCACCGGCAGGCCCGGCCGGGCATCGGCAATCTTGGGCAGGGTATCGAGCCCGTTGCCATCGGGCATGACAACGTCCGAGATCACCAGATCGCCCTTGCCCTCGTCCACCCAACGCATGAGCGTCACGAGCGACGAGGTCGCATGAACCTTGCACCCGGCCCGGGTCAGTGCCTGGGTCAGCACGGTGCGGATCGTGCGGTCGTCGTCAGCGACAAGGATTGTGCCGTCCATCAGGTCTCTCCTTCAGGGGTATCAGGGGCGCGGGGCAGCGAGATGCGGAACACCGTGCGCCCCGGCACGCTGTCGACCGAAATCCAGCCCTGGTTGTCTGCGATCAGCTTGGAAACCAGCGCCAGGCCAAGGCCGGTGCCGTTTTCCCGGCCCGAAACGAAGGGCTCGAAGATATCCTGCTCGAGACCGGGCGGCAGGCCGGGCCCGTCGTCGATGATCTCGATCTGAAGCGGAAGGCGCGCCCGGGTCCCGTCGGGACGACGCAGTCGCAGGGACGCGTCATAGAACGTGTGAATTCGAATTTCCCCTGATCCGTCAGCGGCTTCCGAAGCGTTCTTCATCAGGTTCATGATCACTTGAAGCAGCTGATCGGGGTCGCAGACCGTCTGAGGCAGGGAAGGATCGTAGTCCTCTACGAAACTCATGTGCGCGCCGAATCCCACGGCGGCAGAGGCGCGCGCGCGGTCGATCACGTCGTGCACATTGACCACCTTCGACGCAGGCGGAGAGATATTGCCGAACAGTTCAACCTGCTCCAGCAGCTTCACCACCCGTCGGGTCTCCTCCACGATCAGGTCCGTCAACTCGAGGTCGGCGTTGCTGAGGTTCATCGACAAGAGCTGGGCGGCACCCGCGATCCCCGCGAGGGGGTTCTTGATCTCATGGGCCAGCATTTCCGCCATGCCGATGGCCGATTTCGCCGCGCGGCCCGAACTCGCGTTCTGACTGACCCGCTGCGCCAGTTCGCGAGGCGAGAACAGCATGAGCATC
>CAYMMT010000099.1:0-10827 GCA_964391555.1 uncultured Rhodobacterales bacterium | reverse complement strand
ATGGGGGACAAGATCTATGTCCCGCGGGCCATCGAGTATTCCGGCCAGGTCATTACGGTCTATGACCCCATCGTCCACAACGCCGTGGAAGAGGTCGAAGACCCGACGGCGCTCCGGCGCCGAACGGCATTCGACACGCGCTACGTGATGTGTGAGCGCCCGACGGTGATCACCGGGGGCGAACTGTCGCTGGCCATGCTCGATCTGGTCTACAACCCGACGGCCCGGACCTATCAGGCGCCCCTGCAGCTGAAATCCACAGGTGGGGTTTTCATCGTGGACGACCTCGGCCGTCAGGCCGAGCCACCGCAAGCCCTGATCAACCGCTGGATCGTGCCACTGGAGGAATCCAAGGACATCCTCGCCCTGCAGTCGGGGGAAAAGTTCGAGGTCCCCTTCGACACTCTTGTGATCTTTTCCACCAACTTCCACCCCAATGAAATCTTCGACAAGGCAGCGCTGCGCCGGATATTCTACAAGATCAAGATCGACGGTCCGGGGCAGGAGGATTTCCTCAAGATCTTTGCCCTTGTCGCCCGGAAGAAGAAGATGCCGCTGGACGAAGCCGCACTGATTCACCTGCTCAACAACAGATACCCGCAGATCAACAACGTCTACGCCAACTACCAGCCGGTGTTCCTGATCGATCAGATGATCTCGATTTGCGAGTTCGAAGGCATCCCCTACCAAATGACCCCCGAGCTGGTGGATCGTGCCTGGGCGAACATGTTCGTCAAAGAAGAAGCCATCGTCCACTAGACGATTCGGCAGGTCGACGTGCTGAAGCCGCGCCAAAGGGCGCGGCTTTTTCATATATGATTCAAGGAGTTTGCCAACCTTCTGTTGTCTTGTTTGATATAATGTAACGTTTGATACATTTTATGTTCCATCCATTCAAAGAAGGACGATCACCATGAACATCACCATCCGGAAGGATCTGACCGCCGCCCCCGACGCCATTTGGGACCTGCTTGCGGAGCGCTTTGCGGACATTGGCACATGGGCCAGCTTCCTTGTGGGGTCTTCCCTCGACGGGGAACTGACGCCCGGCTCCGTGCGGACCTGCAATCTCAGGACCCCAAGCGCCGGCTCAGACACCATCGAGGAACGCATCAACCGCTTTGACCGCGCGTCCAGGAAACTCGGATATGTGGTCATCAAAGGCATGCCCGGCTTCATGAAGCTTGTGGACAACCAATGGTCGATCACCGAAACACCAACCGGTGGCGCCCGGGTTCGCAGCGACCTGACGGTAAAGCTGGCGTGGTATGCGGCGCCGATGGCGCCGGTGATTCGTCGCCAGTTCACAAAGCTGATCTCGGGCTTTATCGATGAACTGGAACAGAATGCCGGGCCCGCTCGGGGGCCCCACATCATCGCTGCATGAGGCCCATGACCGCCACTGCTGCCAAAAACCTCGCAATGCCCGCCCCGGAAGACGGGGCGGCGCTTCCCGTTCAGGACCGGCTGTTCCGCGAAGGCGCACGGCTCTTCGCGGAAAAGGGCTTTGGCAGCGTTTCTGTGCGGGAAATCTGCAAGGCCGCGGGCACTTCGATCAACATGATCCACCACTATTTCGGCAGCAAGGACGGGCTTTTGCAGGCGATCGTGGATCGTTACGGGGCCGCGGTCTTTGCCGTGCCGATCCGGCTGTTGGCCAACCCGGTCCGGTCCGGGGAAGACCTTGTCTCTCGCATCGAAATGCTGATCGAGACTACGCTCGAGGCGTGCATGGCAGAGCGGGATGTCATGATGGTTGTTTTGCGCGAACAGGCCGAGGTGCCGGCGCTGACGGCCTTTCAGTCAGCCTTCGTCACCTTTCTGGATGCCGCAAAGGAAGCCGGCCACGTGCGCGCGGAACTCGACAGCGCCATGATCTCCGGCGCGATCCTTGACCGGGTCGTCAACCAGGCGCAATTCGCGCCCTGGCTCTTGGCCACCCGGGGGATAGACCTCAAAAACGACGCCGCATACCGCCGGACATGGTGCGCGGCCAACGCGGACCTGTTCCTCAATGGCCTGCTGCCACGCAAGAACTGACGGTGTCGGGTGATCTGGAGGGGTCTACGGTCAGGCCGGTCGAGCCGCCTGGCGCAACGTGAGCGGTTCAAGTTCGCCCAAGATGATCCGGGAGCCATCGACATGGGCGACATCGCAATTCCCTTGCTTCCCGAAACTCCGGCACCAGAATAACGCGTGATGGCCCAACTCCCGAAAGAGATTGACGATTGGTTCGCCGCACGGCGCTGGTCCCCGCACCCCCATCAGCTTGATATGCTGGCCCGTGCAGACGAGCCTGCATTGCTGCTCATCGCGCCCACCGGCGGCGGCAAGACGCTGGCAGGATTTCTCCCAACGCTTTGTGATTTGGCTGAAAATCCGCGTGGCGGATTGCATACGCTCTATGTCTCACCCCTCAAGGCGCTCGCTGCCGACATCAAGCGAAATCTCTCTGGACCCGTGGCGGAAATGGGCCTGCCCATCCGGATTGAAGATCGCACCGGCGACACGTCTGCCACCCAGAAACGGCGCCAGAGGGCCGACCCTCCACACATCCTGCTGACCACGCCCGAGAGCCTTGCCCTGCTGACGTCATACGAGGACGCGAACCGAATGTTCGCGGGCCTTGAGCGGGTCATCGTCGACGAAATCCACGCCCTTGCTGAATCGAAGCGCGGCGACCAGCTGATGCTTGCGCTCTCCCGGCTTCAGACCATGTCGCCCGGCCTCCGACGCGTCGGCCTTTCGGCGACGGTGGAGGACCCGGACGCCATTGCCCGCAGCCTCGCCCGCAACCCCGACCCCTGTCCGATCCTGCAAGCGGACCCCGGGCCGGACCCCGACATCTCGATGCTGGTGACCGACGAACGGCCGCCTTGGGCCGGAGGCGGCGCGAAATATGCAATCCCCGCGGTGCTGGAGGAAGTGCGCCGGCACCGGACCACGCTGATTTTTCACAACACACGCGCACAGGCGGAAATCTTCTTTCATAACCTGTGGCTTGCCAACGAGGATAGCCTGCCCATCGGAATTCATCACGGCTCCCTCGCTCGCGAACAGCGGGAGCGGGTGGAGGCCGCCATGGTTGCCGGAGAGTTGCGTGCAATTGTCTGCACCGGCACCCTCGACCTTGGGATCGATTGGGGCGACGTGGATCTGATTATACAGATCGGAGCCCCCAAGAACGTCAAGCGCCTGATCCAACGGATCGGGCGGGCCAACCATCGCTACAACGCGCCGTCGAAGGCCATCCTGGTGCCTGCCAACCGCTTCGAGATCGTGGAATGCGTCGCGGCGCTCGAAGCCGCCAAGGCCCACGATCTTGACGGGGATCCCAAAGGCCCCGGCCCACGCGACGTCCTCTGCCAACACATCCTGATCCGGGCCTGCGCCGGGCCATTTGACGCGAACGATTTATTCAATGAAATCAGGACTGTCGGGGCCTATATTGGCCTCACTCGGGACCGCTTTGACGCTTGTCTCGACTTCTGCGCGACGGGTGGCTACGCCCTCCGGGCCTACGACAAATGGCAGCGATTGAAGCTGACCGACGGTCTCTGGCACTTGCGCGACCCGCGCGCCGCGACCCGCATTCGCATGAACCTCGGGACCATCCAGGACACCGACACCCTCAAGGTCCGGATGCGGGGTGCGGGCAAGCCCCTGGGCGAGGTCGAAGAGATGTTCGCTGCCACGCTGACCAAGGGCGACACTTTCCTCATCGGCGGTCAGGTGGTCCGTTACGAAGGACTACGGGAGATGGTCGTCGAGGTCAGCCGCCGCGCCGACAAACAGCCCAAGATCGCGACCTTCATGGGCACGAAATTCGCCACATCCACTCAACTGAGCCAGCGCATCCTGCGCATGTTCCGGCAGGACAGCTGGCCCGAATTGCCCGGTCACACGGCGGAATGGCTCGGCCTTCAGCGTCAGCAGTCAAAGTTGCCCGAGGCGGATCGCATCCTGTGCGAAACCTTCGCTCGGGACGGCAAGCATTACCTTTGCACCTACGGATTTGCCGGACGCAATGCGCAGCAGACGCTCGGCCTCCTCCTGACCCAACGGATGGAGGCCCTCGAGCTTGCGCCTTTGGGTTTCGTTTCAACGGATTACGCGACGCTGATCTGGGGACTGGAGCCGGTCAGGGACCCTGCCCCGCTCTTCGCTCCGGAGACTTTGCACGAGGATTTCGACACCTGGCTCAAGGGCAATGCGGTGATGAAGCGAACATTTCGCGCCGTCGCCACCATTGCCGGGCTGATCGAAAGAAACTTGCCGCAATCAGCCCGGAAGACCGGGCGGCAGGCGACATTTTCCTCCGATATCCTCTATGACACATTGTCGAAATACGACCCCGACCACCTCTTGCTGCAAGTCACTGCGGAAGAGGCGCAGCGCGGCCTTGTGGACTTTGGCCGGGTGGAGGAAATGCTGGCCCGGACAGCCGGGCGCATCGATCTGATCGAAACCGGCGGCATGACGCCCCTGTCCGCGCCGCTGTTCCTTGAACCCGGGGTGGTGCCGGTCAAGGCCAGCGGCGCGCAAAGGCTTCTCGAAGCCGAAGCTGACGCGATGATGCAGGAAGCCGGGCTCGGAGCGCTTTGAAAGCCTTGTGTTTCGGCCATTGCCTTGGCAGGAACAGAGCATGAACGGCCATCCCCTCACGTTTGCCGGCGCACAGCTTTGCGCCCTTGCCTCCGGCGCGCTCTGGTGGGCAGACGAGCGACTTCTCTGCGTCTCCGACCTGCACCTCGGCAAGGCGGAACGCTTTGCGAGGCGGGGCGGGACGTTGCTTCCACCCTATGAAACCGATGCGACGCTCGACCGGCTTGAGGCGCTGGTGGACGGATTATCACCGGCCTGCGTGGTCTGCCTTGGCGACAGCTTCGATGACCGCGCGGCTGCGGAGGCGCTGTGCGAAGGCCACCGGCTGCGGATCGCGCGACTGCAGGCCGGGCGGGACTGGATATGGATCGAAGGAAATCATGACCCCGGACCAACCGAACTTGCCGGTCGACATCTGGAAAGCCTCTCGGTCGGTGCGGTGACCTTCCGCCATATCACGGGTGAAACACCCGACATATCAGGTCACTACCACCCAAAGGCGCGCATGCCCGGCGGCACCCGCGCCGCGTTTCTGGCCGACGCGAACCGCATCATCCTGCCCGCGTTCGGCGCATATACCGGCGGCCTGACGTGCACCGATCCGCCGCTTCGAACCTTGTTCGGAGCCGATGCCGTCGCGGTGCTGACTGGGCCGCGAGCGGTTCCTGTTCCGCTCTCCAAGTTGGGTCAGTCGCGCGGTTCCAGAAGCCCCGCACTCACCAGGTTCGGACGATAGGTCTTGCTGACCGGGATCTCCGACCCCACGGAAAGTTTGATGTAGTCACGACCCTTTCTCCGAAAGCCCGAAACTATTGCGGATCGTGCGACCCAGTGGGATCTGTGCACGAAGAAGCCATCAACGCCGTCCATCTCTCGTACGGCATCGGTAAGACGAAGCAAAAGCCGGGACGAACTCCCATCCGCATGAGTCACGCGGACGTAATGGTTGTCGGCAGTGAGATGGATGATCGGCGCGCTGGTTGGCGGATCGATGCGCGCACTGAGGCGCGGCTCGACTGTCGGAGGCACGGCGGAGGTGCTGGGGATCGGGTCCGAGTAACCCAGGGTCGCCGCGGTCATCGCGTAGGACAAGGCAACAACGGCGAACAATTGAGGTGGCGTCAGGTAGAATTCGTACCATGGGCCGACAACCATCAGGATCCAGCCAATGATGATCGGCGTCAGGATGGCCGCCAACACCAGCGCTTCGATGACAATCTGGAGCAGGCGGCCGGACTGGGGAGTCATTTGCCGCACAACCCACTGGATAGATGTCCCGAGCACGACACTTGAGAAAACCAGGATTGGCCAAACGAACAGTCGTTCTCCAAATGTCATCGCGAAGAAGGTGCCGAAAGGCCCCATCACGACCGTCGACATGGCGATGGTCACGGAAAACCCCAGGATTCGCGGCGACGTTACGCTACGCCAGAGGTGTTCCCTGAATGACCGCATTCCTCCGTCGCGGTTTTTTGAAGACACTGACCATCGCCCCCACTCAAGTCATCGTCCGCAAGAATATTCCACGGCTTGAGAGTGGGGTCCAGCCTGACGTCCCCGTCAACGCAAGGGCTGGTTTTATGCAGTCAATCCGGTGGGTTCGTCCAAGCCATGCAGCCGGCAGCAGGCCGTCAGAGTGTTGGCCAGCAGGCACGCGATTGTCATCGGGCCGACGCCCCCGGGAACCGGCGTGATGGCGCCCGCGGTCTGGACCGCGCTATCGAAATGGACATCTCCGACCAGCCGTGTCTTTCCTTCATCCGCGGGCACACGGTTGATCCCGACATCGATGACCGTGGCGCCGGGTTTGATCCACTCCCCGGGCACCATTTCCGGCCTGCCCACGGCCGCCACAACGATGTCTGCCCGCCCAACCACGTCCGGCAGGTCTTTGGTTCGGGAATGGGCGATTGTGACGGTGCAACTGTCACCCAACAGCAGCGACGCCATCGGTTTGCCAACGATATTCGACCGACCAATCACAACGGCATCCATCCCGCTCAGGCTCCCGTGGTGGTCCCGCAGCATCATCAGGCAGCCGAGCGGCGTGCAGGGAACCATGGCCTTTTGACCCGTCCCAAGACGCCCAACGTTCGAAATATGAAACCCATCGACGTCCTTGGCGGGGTCAATCGCGTTGATGACAAGGTCCTCGTTCAGGTGAGAAGGCAGCGGTAACTGCACGAGAATCCCATGAACTTTCGAATCTTTGTTCAGCCGATCAATGAGATCCAGCAAGTCCGCTTCGGAGGTCCCCGCATCCAGCTTATGTTCGAAAGAGGCCATTCCGGCTTCGACAGTCTGCTTACCCTTGGAACGGACGTAGACCTGGCTGGCCGGGTCCTCACCCACCAGCACAACGGCAAGACCCGGGGTGATCCCGTGTTCTTCAACCAGCCGGCTGACATGGGTCGCCACCTCGGCCCGGATGCGGGCGGAGAATGCCTTGCCATCGATGATTGTCGCGCTCATGCGTCTCGTCCCTCTGTTCCCATTACGCTTTCTTCCCTCGCGATGACGGCCTCGATCATGAGGTGCCACATCTTTTCGGCCAGGTCGGGGTCGAACCCGTGACGTTCGGCCAAAACCCTCACGTTATTCAGTACCTCTCGGATCCGTCCCGGGGCACGGGCGGCTATGCCCTCTCGCGTTTTCAGTGCCGGGGCCCGGTCTGTGTAAGCCAGCCGGATCCCGAGCAGTCTCAGCAGGTCCGCGTCAACGACGTCGATCACCTCCCGCAGATCCGCCATCGTGCCCACCTCCTCTGGGGCGGGATAGGCCCGTGGGCTGGCGGCAGGATTGCGATCGGCGCTCATCTTTCGGTCCTTTGGTCGGTCCGTGGTGCCGCGGCCACCGGTCTGACTAGAACAGCCCCTCAATCTCGCCCGAGTCGTTGAGCCGGATGCTCTCTGACGCCGGGACCCGTGGCAGGCCGGGCATGGTCATGATTTCACCGCAGATCACCACAACAAAACCCGCTCCGGCAGATAGACGAACTTCGCGCACCGGGACAGAATGCCCCGTGGGCGCGCCGCGGCGGTTCGGGTCCGTGGTGAAGGAATATTGCGTCTTGGCCATGCAGACCGGCAAATCGGCGTAGCCCGCTTCTTCCCATTCGCGCAGCTGGTTGCGAATCTTCTGATCGGCCAGAACCTCGTCGGCGCGGTAGATCCGCTTGGCCACGGTTTCGATTTTTGCCATCAGGCTCAGGCTGTCGTCGTAGAGAGGGGCGAATTGGCTGGCACCACTGTCGGCGATTTCGGCCACGCGGGTTGCCAGCTCTACGGTCCCTTCGGACCCCTTGGCCCAGTGTTGGCACAGAACCGCCTCGGACCCCTGCGAGGTCACGTAGTCCTTCACCGCCTGCACTTCGGCATCGGTATCTGTCACGAAATGGTTGATGGCCACGACCACCGGTACGCCAAACGATTTCACGTTTTCGATGTGGCGGCCGAGGTTGGCACATCCAAGCTCCACGGCCTCGACGTTTTCCGTTCCCAGGTCCGCCTTGCCCACGCCGCCGTTCATCTTCATCGCGCGCACGGTGGCCACGAGTACCACGCAATCGGGCGCGAGGCCCGCCTTGCGGCATTTGATGTTCATGAATTTTTCGGCGCCGAGGTCCGCACCAAAACCCGCCTCCGTGACCACGTAGTCGGCGCAGCCGAGAGCGGTTGTCGTCGCGATGACCGAGTTGCAGCCGTGCGCGATGTTGGCGAACGGGCCGCCGTGCACGAAGGCCGGGTTGTTTTCCAGCGTCTGCACCAGATTCGGCTGCATCGCGTCCTTGAGAAGCACCGTCATCGCGCCGTCGGCCTTGATGTCGCGCGCGTAGATCGGCGAGCGGTCCCGGCGGTAGGCGACAATCATATCGCCGAGGCGGCGTTCGAGGTCCTTGAGGTCGGTCGCGAGGCAGAGGATCGCCATGACCTCGGAGGCGACGGTGATGTCAAACCCGGTCTGGCGCGGGAAGCCGTTGGCGACCCCACCCAGCGACGTCACGGTGTCGCGCAGCGCCCGGTCGTTCATGTCGAGCACCCGGCGCCAGGTCACGCGGCGCTCGTCGATCTGCAACTCGTTGCCCCAATAGATGTGATTGTCGATCATCGCCGACAGCAGGTTATGGGCCGCCGTGATCGCGTGGAAGTCGCCCGTGAAATGGAGATTCATGTCCTCCATCGGGACAACCTGCGCATAGCCACCACCCGCCGCGCCGCCCTTCATGCCAAAGTTCGGCCCGAGCGACGCTTCGCGAATGCAAATTGCCGCCTTCTTTCCGATCCGGTTCAATCCATCACCAAGCCCCACCGTCGTCGTGGTCTTGCCCTCACCCGCCGGCGTCGGGTTGATCGCGGTCACCAGGATGAGTTTGCCTTTCTCGGAGCCCGCCCGGGCACGATCCACAAACGCCTGGCTCACCTTGGCCTTGTCGTGGCCGTAGGGCAGCAGGTCGTCAGACCCAATCCCCAGCTTGGCCCCGATCTCCTGGATCGGCTTCTTGTTGGCCTCACGGGCGATTTCGATGTCGGTCTTGTGGGCCATGGGTTCGGCCTCCTCCCAAAGAGTCTGATTTAGGCGGAGCAATATCGGGCAAGCGCGGCTTCCAGTCAGGCGATTGCGACATTTCCGGCCTTGGAATCGGCGGAACGTTCGGAGAAACGTTCCGAAAGGAAACTCTGCCGCGCCAAGGGCAGGCCTCTCTTGTCACCGCCACACCGGTCTTCCACGCAGGCGGTCGGGGTCAGTCGCCGTCTGATATCAGCTCTTTGGCGACCAGGCTCGCTGCCCTGGCACGTGGAGCGTCAGAACATCTCCCACAGCGAGCGGTCCCGGTCGTTCGACCCAGGCCGTCACCCCGCGACGCCCGGCGGCCGCCGCCTTGAAGCCCTTGCCACGGCCCCCATGGACACGCTCGATTGCCAGACCGGGTTGGTGACAGGGTTGGTTCAGCATGTCGACGACCAAGGTGGTCCCGGACCCCGACTGAAGCCGGGACGAGGGCGGGATATGGGTAAAATCGTCGATCCCCTCGACGACAACCGTTGCCCCCATCCAGGTCGGATCCATGGCCTTAAGGCCAATCGCGGCCGCAATTTCCGCTATCTCTTCGGCGGAGACGATCGACAACTGACGGACGTTGGATATCTCCGTCCCCTCGGGATGCTGGGTTTTCACTCGCGAACAGGATGGCCGGATCTTGCCGCCGTAGGGCACGCCAGCGACCCCGTCGAACGTCAGGTCCAGCCGCTGCACGGCAACCCCCGAAACCGCTGGCTCCGTCCGGGGCAACATATGGCCAAGCCATTTGACCCGTGCCTTGTGGTCGGTGGCGAGGAGTGCCGGCATATGATCCTCCGCAAGATGCTGCTTCGGTCATATGATCCACGTTCACGGTCAGCGGCAATCCGAAACCGGCGCTATTTCAAGAGCAGTGCACCCTCTATGGCTTGCCGCCTGCAAAAAACAATGCCCCGCCGATTGGGCGGGGCATTCTCAGGCTGATGTCCGACCGGGTCAGCCGGTTGGCTCCGGCTCCATACCACCGCCCGAATCCTTGGACTTGCGGCCCTTGGTCTTGGGGACCGAAGTGATCGAGGACCCGCCCGATGGGGGCACGTCGGTGTCGGCGTCGTCGTCGCGGTTCAGCGGCTCGCCTGCGATCACGCGGGTGATCTCGGACCCGGTCAGGGTCTCGTATTCCAGCAGGCCCTGGGCGAGGCGTTCGAGGTCCTCGGCCTTCTCCGTCAGGATGCGCTTGGCGGTCTCGTAGCCTTCGTCCACCAGTTCCTTGACCTTCTGGTCGATCTCGCGCTGGGTCTGTTCGGAGATACTCGACGGTCCCTGATAGGCGCCGAGGTAGCTCTGTTGCTCGTTGGCAAGGTCGACATATCCGAGTTCTTCCGCAAAGCCGAACTGGGTCACCATGGCGCGGGCGATCTTGGAGACCTGCTGGATGTCCGAGGCCGCGCCGGAGGTGACGTTCTCGTGGCCAAAGATCAATTCTTCGGCCACGCGCCCACCCATCGCCATGGCGATCTTCGACTTGTACTTGGTCAGACTGACCGACAACTGGTCGCGTTCGGGCAGCGACAGGACGAGGCCCAGCGCCCGGCCACGCGGAATGATCGTTGCCTTGTGGATCGGGTCGTGCTGCGGGACGTTAAGGCCGACGATCGCGTGACCGGCCTCGTGATAGGCGGTCAGCTTCTTCTCGTCCTCGGT
>CAYMMT010000098.1:0-10867 GCA_964391555.1 uncultured Rhodobacterales bacterium | reverse complement strand
CCGCAGGATCGCGCGGCGCGCCGCATTGAAGGCTTGCGAGACGGCCTCGCTTCGGGCGGATTGCGCCACGCGGTCACGGAAGTCGGCCATCGCCGCCGCGCCGAGGTCAAGTCCTGCGCCAAAACCGGTGCCGCGGCCATCGAAGCGGTGGGGATCACCTTCATCTCAGGCGCATCCCCGACGGGTCAAACGTCATCTCCACCTCTTTCCACTGCTCGTATTTCTCCGCCGGCAAGGGGTAGCCGTCAGACTGGCACCGCAGCACCGCGCGGCGCGCCGCCTGATAGGCGGCCGTCTGGGCAGCGCTGTCGCCACCCTCCGCGCCTACAAGCCGCACCTCGCCATCCACGCGCCCCTGTCGGGTGAGGTTGAAGGCAACGGTGACAGTCACGCTCGACGACGTGGATCCGACATCGACGTTCCAGCACCCTTGAACGGCAACGCGGAACCCCTCGCGCTCCGAACCGGAGAGCGGCGGGCCTTTGGGAGCGCTGGTTTCCGCGTTCGCGCTGTCGGCGACCACGTCGGCGATGGCATCTGCCACAGCGTCCTCTGACGACGTGTTGTCAGAGTCCGCGACAATTTCCGAGCCGTCCGACTGCGGGGTCCGGGGGCGGCTGGGTCTGGCGGCAGGCCGAATGGATGAGGTCGGGGCGCCGCCGGCAGGTTGCTCGGCCTCTGTGACGATCTCGGGAGCCGCCGCCTCCGGCGCGGTCGAGTCCTCCGCGATCTCTTCGGTCACCTCCTCGGTGGGCGCGTCCGGGACGGCGGCATCCTGCACCACGTCCGAGACCTCGGCCTCGGGCGGCGGCGGCGGTGCGGCCTCGGGTGCAACTCGGGGCGCCGGACGGGGCCGCGGGCGGGCAGACACTGTGAGATCCGGGGCGCCCGAGGGCGGCTCTGGTGCGATCAGTTGCGGAACCGGCTCCACCGCAGGTTCGGGAGGCGGCGGCAAGGCATCGGTCTCTTCGATGACCGGCACGTCTTCTGCTGGCGGGGGGTCCACCGGCGGTGGAGCCGGCACCTCAGAAGGCGGCGGTGGGGCGGCCCCGACCGGCGGGGGCGCCACTTCTTCGATGGCGGGTGGCGCCGGAGCAGTGGGTTCCTCGAGGTTCTCCACAGGTTCGGGACGGGAGGTCAGGGCCTGAAATTCTTCACCGGTGATGACCGACACTTCGGTCACCTCGAAATCCAGCGGATCAGCGCCGAATCCCCAGCCGACGACCAGAAATGCAATCAGGGCCGCGTGGCCCGCGCCGGATATGAGCGTGCCCGCGGACAAGGACGACCCTACCCGTCCCGGCCGTCAAAAGTGGGCCCGCCCACATCCGTGACGAGCCCGATATTGTCAAAGCCCGCGGCGTTGAGCGCACCCATGACCTGCGCCACCCGGTTCCACGCGTTTGCGCCGTCTGCCCGCAAGTAGATCTGATCCGTGGCCCGTTCCGCCGAGATGCCCCGGAGTCGGTTCACCAGATCCTCAGCCGCGATCTCGGTCTCCTGGATCATGATCGTGCCCTCCGCGGTCAATGTGACGGTCAGCGGTTCCTCTTCATTGTCGGACGGCAGCGCGTTGGCGGCCGTCTCGGGAAGATTGACGGGCACCCCGACCGTCAGAAGTGGTGCGGCGACCATGAAGACGATGAGAAGCACCATCATGACGTCAACGAACGGAGTGACATTGATCTCGGACATCGGTCTGGCACGGGCGCGGCGGCGGCGGCGCGACCCTGACCCGCCCGAGCTTTGCTGGACAGAGGCTCCCATGGGTCAGCTGTCCAACTGGCGGCTGAGGATCGTGGAAAATTCGTCCGCGAAGCTCTCGTAGCCGGTCACGATGGTGTCGGCCTCGCTCAGGAACTTGTTGTAGAAGATGACCGCCGGAATTGCGGCGAGCAGTCCAAGACCGGTGGCCAGAAGCGCCTCGGCAATTCCGGGCGCCACCACCGCGAGGGAGGTATTCTGCTGCTCGGCAATCTCGATGAACGAGTTCATGATCCCCCAGACGGTCCCGAAAAGACCGACGAACGGCGCTGTCGACCCGACGGTGGCGAGCACGGGAAGGTGGCGGTTGAGTTCGCTTGCTTCCTTGGCAATCGCCACATCCATCGATCGGTCGATCCGCGCGTGAGCCCCCGGAATAAGGTTGCCATCGTCGCGATGCGACCGTCGCCATTCGGTCATCCCGGCCGCAAATATGCGTTGCGAGCGGCCATTCGGATCCGGGCCGATTTCCTCGTAAAGTCCATCAAGAGGTTCGCCCGACCAGAAGGACCGGTCAAAAACCGCCGCTTCTGACCGGGCGCGCCGGTATTGGAGCCATTTGTCGACGATCACCGCCCAACACCAGAAGGATGCAATGACCAACATCACCATGACCACCTTCACGGTGATCGTCGCGCGGGCAAAGAGTGCCCACATCGTAAAATCTGCCGCTATTTCCATCGACTGCCTGATCCCGCCTGACTGCCCTTACGCGCCGTTTCTCGGCGTCCCGGGCTATTTGCCCTCGTTACGGCAAGTCATAACCTATCGGCACGGGGAAATAAACGGCTTCGGCGTCTCATCGCCGATCACGTTGGCCGGAACCGGGCAGGCGCAGCACGACCCCGAAACCGTGCCGGTGGCCGCGTATCGGCCACACTTCAACGAGGAGATGCCGTTCAAGCGCCGCAATGGCCAAAGAACCGGTTCAGCGGGGTCAATGGCCGCTCAGCCGAGGTCGGCGGCCTGTCGCGTGCTACCCGTCGGCAACTCCGGCTTCGGCGAAGGTTGCCATGTCAGAGTGACAGGCCAAGGCCGCCTTGATGATCCCGATACTCAGGGCCGCGCCGGAGCCTTCGCCGAGTCGGAGCCCCAGTTTGAGGAGAGGCGACTTGCCCAACGCGTCGAGCAGCTTGGCGTGGCCCCGCTCCGCCCCGACGTGTGCCGCCATCGCATGATCAAGCGCTCCGGCAACAGCACGTTCCAGCACGGAGGCCGCGCTGGTGCAGATGAACCCGTCAAGCAACACCGGCACCCGGGCCGCACGCGCGGCCGCAATCGCGCCGGCCATGGCGGCAAGCTCCCGGCCACCGACGCGGGCCAGCGCCTGCAACGGGTCTTGCAGACATGTCCCATGGAACTCCAACGCGGCATCGACCACGGCGGCCTTGCGCGACAGACCCTCGTCGTCCACCCCGGTGCCGCGCCCTACCCAATCGCGCCCGCCACCACCAAAGAGCGCCGCTGCCAGCGCGGCGGCGCTGGTGGTGTTGCCGATGCCCATTTCGCCCGTGACGAGAAGGTCCGTCCCGGGAGCGACCGCCTCCCATCCGGCTCTGAGGGCCGCGACACATTCCGCCTCGCTCATTGCAGGGCCGGTCGTGAAATCCGACGTCGGGCGGTCAAGTTCCATGGCGACAACATCGAGCCGCGCCACCGCGGCCTTGGCCAACTGGTTGATTGCCGCGCCCCCGGCTTCGAAATTTGCCACCATCTGCACCGTGACCTCCGGCGGAAAGGCCGACACCCCCTGCGCGACCACGCCGTGGTTGCCGGCAAAGATCACGACCTGCGGGGCGCTCAGCCGTGGCCTGTCCGTGCCCTGCCAGCCCGCGACCCAAAGGGCGACCTCTTCGAGACGCCCCAGCGCTCCCGGTGGCTTGGTCAGAACCGCGTCGCGCGCTGCCGCCGCCGCCCGCGCATCAAGGTCCGGGCCGGGGGCGTCCTCCAGAACAGTGCGGAATTCGGCAAGAGTGGAGAAGGGAGCGGTCATTCGCGGCCTCGTTGCAATTGGTTTCCGGCCTGTCTAACGGTTTGCGGAACCGACGAAAGGCCCCAAATGCGACCGCTTGCCGATATTGCCGCCGCCTGCATGCTGCTGACGCGACTGCCGGTTCCGGCAGGCGGGGTTCCCGGGCCCGGAGCCGCGTGGGCCTGGCCCGTGGCGGGGTTGATTGTTGGCCTGTTGGCCGGCGTCGTCGGACTCGCACTGCTTTGGCTCGGTTTGCCCGTCCCATTGGTAGCAGCATTGACGCTCGGCTCCCAGATCATAGCGACCGGCGCACTGCATGAAGACGGTCTTGCCGACTGCGCTGACGGGCTCTGGGGCGGGTCGACCCCGCAACGCCGGCTCGAAATCATGCGTGACAGCCGGGTCGGCAGCTACGGCGTGCTGGCACTGGCGCTTTCCGTCCTGATCCGGTGGCAGGTCCTGGCCCTGCTGGCCGATGCAGGCGCGCTGCTGCCTGCCCTCCTCATTGCCGGCACCCTGAGCCGTGCCCCCATGGCGGCCCTCATGACCGCCCTGCCCCCGGCGCGATCGGACGGCCTGTCCCGGCTTGTTGGCAGACCCGGCTGGAAGGCATCTGGTCTTGGAATGCTGGTCGCAGTTCTTGTGATCCTTATCTCCTGGCCCTCGGCGACCTTGCCCTTGCTGATCCTGTCGCCATTGCCAGCCCTCTGGCTCGCTCGCATCGCATGGGAGAAACTGAAGGGCCAAACCGGCGATATCCTCGGCGCAAGCCAGCAGTTGACCGAAATTGCCATCCTGCTGACCCTGGCGACGCTCGCCTGAGCCCGCTTCTGCGAAGCGCCATGGAAAGATGATCATTCCACGTCCCGGTCGCCGACATCACGCGTTGGACAGACGCTCTATTGCGCCGGACACTCCAATACGCCCCGATACGGTCCGAGGTCTCGCGTTTCCAAGCGGCCTCCTGCTAACAGTCGTGTCCCCTGAATACGCGACCACGCTCGATCCGCCGTAAGGACCTCGGGCCCCAATCCGCAATCCTCGATCCCCCCCTCGATGCCGGGATCGCCGATGCGATGGTTGGTGTGGCCACCTCCACTGGCCTCTTCCCGCAGGTCGAAGTCCGGACCAACTTCAACCACGCGCAGCACCCGGGCGAGGTGCGGCCGGTCGACATAGGCAATCTCCATCCGACCGTCGCCGTCCAGATCGGCAATGCCTGCGATTGCAAGCCAGCGGAACCGTGTCCCTATGGGGTCCGTTTCCGCAACGACGGCAACGGTGCTGCCCCGTGGATCATCCGCAGCTTCGACCTCGTCCCAAATGCGAACCGCGGCACCGGCGTCAGGGTACGAGATCACCGTCACGACCTCGGGCGATCCATCACCATCGAGGTCGGCCAAACGGGGGGCCGTGTCCTCGTATACCGCCAGCGGCAGGGTCGCGCCCAGCACCCGGTCCGGTGCGATCCTGATCTCCAACGCCGCGTATTCGCCGCCGGGGACCACGCCGTGGCCATAACGATCAGTCGGCCCTTCGTACGAGGCACCGGTAATCTCGGCCATGGCGGGTTGCGCCAACAGCGCCAGCAATCCCGCCGCGGCGCTCCTCAAATCTGCTTTTCCGGCATTTGCACGACCAGACCATCAAGCGCGTCGGTGACCTTGAGCTGACAGGTCAGGCGCGATCGGGACGGATCAGGCTCGAAGGCGAAATCGAGCATGTCTTCTTCCATGGGATCCTTGGCAGGCAGTTTTTCCACCCAATCCTCGGCCACGTACACATGGCAGGTCGAACAGGCGCAGGCGCCTCCGCAGTCGGCCTCGATGCCGGGAATGCCATTGTCCCGGGCGCCTTCCATCACGGTCAGTCCATTGGCCACGTCGACCACATGTTCTTTTCCGCCGTGCTCGATATAGGTGATCTTCGCCATGTCTTGCCCATCTCTGAAGAACTTTGTCGAGGCTCTACTTAGGCGGCGGTGCCACAGGCTTCCAGTCCGAATCCGCTCGTGGGTTTGCCGATGGCGCCATGGCCCGGTAGCTTGACCATCAAAATGACGAGGCGGGCAGCCCATGATACGACTTCCGGCAATTCTGACCGCTGGCATTGTTTCGGCCTGCGGAGCGGTGCCTGAAGGGCCGGGCCAGGTGGCGCCCGACGCCGATCAGTCTCGGGTTTCGAGCGAGCCCGACGGTCTCTGCTACGGACGGGTCGTCACCCCTGCCGTTATCGAAACAGTGACAGAGCAGGTCGTGGAGCGGCCCGCGATCCTCAACAGCGACGGGTCGGTGCGAAGCCCCGCGACATTTCGAACGGCAACCCACCAACGCATCCTGAGCGAACGGCGTGAGGTCACGTTCGAGGCCGTCTGCACAGAGGACCTGACACCGGAATTCATCGCGTCCCTACAAAGGGCACTGGCCGTTCGGGGCAGTTTTGGCGGCGTGGTAACCGGCACGTTGGACCGCCCAACGACCGAGGCTATCCGTAGTTGGCAAACAGCCCGAGGTGGGCCCGACAGTCCCGTCCTCGCGATGACAACGGCGCGCCAGTTGGGGCTCGTGGCCTTGTCGGGGGCGGATCTCGGTTTGTAGACGACTGGGCCGGCGACCGGCCGGAAACTGCAGGATCGGCCTTGAAATCAGCGCTCTCGTACCGGTTGCTGCCATGGCATCAATAGACGAAGGGGCGGCACCCGAAGACGCCGCCCCTCCAAGACGTTCTCCGGTTGCCGCTTACTCCAGTCCCAGCGCCACGAAGCGCGGGTCGCCGCCGCGACGAATGAGAAGCAGGATCGACTTGCGCCCAGCGTCGCTGGCTTCCGCCACCCGATCTTCGAGATCGGACAGACTGTCGACCTTCTGCTGCCCGGCCTCCGTGATCAGATCGCCCGGCAGAAGACCCTTGGACGCGGCCTCGCTATCGGGGTCGATGGCGGTGATGACGAGACCCGTCTCCACGTTGAGCTGATACTCTTCGATCACCTGGGGCGTGATCTCGCTCAGCGTCAGGCCAAGCACGTCCGCCGTCTGGGGCGCGGCGTCGTCACCGCCTTGTTCGTCGGCGGGGAAGGCGGCTGCCTCGGCCGTTTCGCGGCGGCCGAGGGTGACCGTGAAGTCGCGCATGTCCCCAGCGCGGAGCACCTCGACCGGGACGTCCTTGCCCACTGGCGAATTTCCGACGATGGTCACAAGTTCACGCGTGTCCTGCACGTTCTGACCGTCGAACTTGAGGATTACGTCTCCGGCCTCGAGTCCGGCATCCATCGCGGGACCTTCGGGCACATCGGTGATCATGGCGCCCCGCGCGGCGTCGAGGCCCTCGATCGCGTCCACCATGTCGGGCGTCACGTCCTGGATACGAACGCCGAGCCAGCCGCGCCGCGTTTCTCCGAATTCAATGAGTTGGTCCACGACATTGGTGACGACCGCGGACGACATGGCAAAGCCGATCCCGATGGACCCACCATTGGGCGACAGGATCGCCGTGTTCACGCCGATCACTTCACCGTCCATATTGAAGAGAGGTCCGCCAGAGTTGCCGCGGTTGATGGCGGCGTCGGTCTGGATGTAGTCGTCATAGGTGCCCTGTAGCGCACGGTTCCGGGCCGAAACGATCCCGGCAGAGACCGAAAAACCCTGACCGAGCGGGTTCCCCATGGCCATGACCCAATCCCCGACGCGAGCGCCTTCGGCATTGCTGTCACCGAAGGCCACAAACGGCAGAGGGTCATCGCTTTCGACCTTCAGCACCGCGAGGTCGGTATTGGGATCGGTGCCCACGACCACGGCCGGCAGAAACTCGGAAGGAGCGCCATCGACAGGGAAAAACTCGATCTCGATCTCGTCGGCACCTTCGATGACGTGGTTGTTGGTGACGATGTAGCCGTCAGCCGAAATCACGAAGCCCGAGCCCAGAGCCGATGACCGGCGCGGTCCGTCACGATTGGGCAGATCGCGGAAGAAGTCTTCGAACGGCGACCCATCGGGGACAAGCCCTTGCGGGCCGGTGTCCCGGCTCACCATCGTGGACGTGGTGATGTTCACCACAGACGGGCTGACCATTTCAGCCAACTCCGCAAATGTAGCGGGGCGATTTTGCGCCAATGCCGGCAGTGTCAAGGCAAGAGCAATGGCGACACCGAGGGCAAGCGCCCACAGCATCTGCATGACGGCACCTTGCCGCGTCCGCGAGTGGACAAGTGATTGAGTTGGCACGGTATGAACCTCCTTTTCGCGGCGGCACCGATCTGTGTTCCGCCTGAGCCTTTCGCCGGTCTGAGAAATACCTGCGATCCTGATGCGCTGATCCTCCATCTAAGACGGTTCTTTTGCAACTCAAGCTCGCCCACAACGCTTCACTGCCCCGTTACAGGGATGTGAAACGAGCGAACCGCCAAAGCGACGGCGGGCTTGCATCACGCCCACGTTCCGGGGCTAGGTGGCGACGGGGAGGGGGCAACATGGATTTGACACAGGTTTTTTCACCTGAGGTGCTGGTTGTCCTGGCGGGTGGATCGTTCGTTATCGGGTACCTGATCATCAATCAGGTGATCTTGCGGCTGTTGCTGCTTTTTGGGTCGGTTATCTACATTGCCTATTACGCCACCGCCGCTGACGAGCCGCTCTGGGGCGCGATCTGGTTGAGCATTCTCATGATCGCGGCGAATCTCGTCGGGCTTGGCGGGCTCTTCGCGCGTCAGGCCCATTGGTCCGTCCCGTCCGAACACCGGGACATTGCCCGGCATTTCTCCCACCTGCCGCCCGGCGATATCCGGACCATCCTGAAGCAGGCAAAGCGCGAGGTCCTGCGCGCGCCGCGGGTGATCACGCGCGAGGGCACCCGCCCCAAGACCGTCAATTTCGTTCTGACGGGCCACATGGAAGTGGAAAAGCAGGGGCAGCATTTCTTTCTTCCGCCCGGGCTCTTCGCCGGAGAGGTCGCCTATCTGCTCAATCAGCCCAGCGCAGCGACGACAACATTGCCGATCGGAAGCGAGGTTCTGACGTGGCAGGTTGCCGAAATCGAGAAACGCGCCCGGCGGTCTCCTCGGTTCCGGCTGGCGATGGAGGCCGCAATGTCGAAGGATCTTGCGACGAAAGTCGCCGGCGCCGTCGCGGTACAGAACTGGGCGGCAGAACAGTCCGCGACAAAAGCTCACGGGTAACGACCGGCAAATTCGAGGCGCCCGCGCTCCGAACCGGTCAGCCGAAAGCGCCCAGGAACGACGCCAGCCACAAAAACGCCGCCCCGAGCGTCATTGCCCCCAGTCCGATCGTTCGGCGCATCTCGATCGGCAGATCCCTGAGCGCGCGCAGCAGGTCCTCAACGAGATGAGGGGCCAGCGCGTACACCAGCCCCTCGACAACAAGTACCAGACCAATGGCCTGAAGGATCAGACCCATCTCACTCAGTCGCCGTGGGGGCCGTGCCCTCGGGCGATTGGAGATAGTTGAAGAAGTCCATCTCCGGGCTCATCAGGAACCGGGTGTTTCCGGCCTGCAAGGCAGCGCGGTAGGCATCGAGCTTCCGGTAGAACTCGAAAAACTCCTGATCCTGGCCAAACGCGGCGGCAAAGACGGCGTTCCGTTCTGCGTCGGCCTCGCCTTCGATGATCCGCGCTTGCCGCTGGGCGTCTGATTCAAGCTCGATCACCGTCCTGTCGGCCTGTGCCTGAATCCGCTGGGCCGCCTCGCGACCGCGGGCACGCTCGTCCTCAGCCTCACGTTCCCGTTCCGAGACCATGCGGCGGAAGGTCACTTCGAGGTTTTCTGTGGGCAGGTCCGTGCGCTCCAGACGCACGTCGATCACCTGCAGGCCGAGGTCCGACGCCTCGGAGATCGCACCGTTGCGGATCCGCAGCATCAGCGCTTCCCGGTCGGCAGAGAGGATATCGCTCGAACTCACCGAGCCCAGAACCTCCCGCGTTTCGTTGCGCAGGATGCTTTCGAGCCGCCGGTCGGCAACGGCGACGGACTGCAAACCGCCGGCACCCGTCGCCTCACGGAAGCGTTCCACGTCCGAGATGCGGTAGCGCGCAAAGGCGTCGACGATCAGACGGCGGTCATCGTTGGGGATGACTTCCTGTTCTTCCATGTCGATGGAAATGATGCGGTCGTCATAGCGCACGACTTCCTGGATCAAAGGGATCCGAAACGCGATGCCGGGCTCTTCCTGGACAGCGACCACACGGCCAAACTGCATGACCAAGACCTTTTCGCGTTCATCCACGATGAAGATGGCACTCAGTAGTCCGGCCAGAACCAGCACGACCACTGGCAGAAGGTAAGCAGCTCTGTTCATCAGTTGGTTCCTCCGGTCCCGGTGTTGCGCGGCGCTGGTGTGCTGCGCAGTTGGTCGAGGGGCAGATAGGGCACGACTTCCTGTGCGCCCGAGCCATTGCCCTGACCCAGCAGGATGATGTCAGAGGGCCCAAAAACGTCTTCGATCATCTCGAGGTACAGACGCTGGCGTGTGACCTCCGGCGCTTTCTGATATTCGATCAGAACGCTCAGGAAGCGGCTGGCCTCACCTTCGGCTTCATTGACCACGCGGGCGCGGTAACCTTCGGCGGCTTCGAGGATTTGCGCGGCATTACCACGGGCCTGGGCGGTCACGCGGTTGGCATAGGCATCGGCCTGGTTCTGAAGCTGCACCCGCTCCTGCTCCGCGTCCTGAACGTCACGGTAAGCGGCCAGCGGAGAGGTCTGGCGCACCTGCCCGTCAATATCCGTCACCTGAACAGTGGTCGACGGCGGGTCAGCTTCGTCAATGTTGATCCGGACGATGTTCACACCGGAGTTGTAACTGTCCAGCGTCGTCTGCGTCAGGTCGAGCAGGCGCGCGCCGATCGACTCACGATCGCGGTTGAGATTGGCGAGTTCAGACTGCGCAATGATCTCACGCATGGCCGACTCCGCCACCGCGGCGATGGTCTCTTCCGGCTCGGCGAGGTTGAAGAGGAACTGGTCGGGCCGAGTGATGTTCCACACCACCTGGAAGTCGATGTCGACGATGTTTTCGTCCCCGGTCAGCATCAGGCCCGCATCACCGCCGCGACCACCCACACCAATTTCTTCGGTCTGTTCGCGGGTCACCGGGATGACTTCGGCAGTCACGACAGGCCAG
>CAYMMT010000097.1:2058-11154 GCA_964391555.1 uncultured Rhodobacterales bacterium | reverse complement strand
AGGCAGAAGATCGCCGTGGAAGCGATGCCTGTCGCCGCTTGCGGAAGCACCACTTTGTAGAACGCCTGAAAGCGGGTGTAGCCGTCGATCAGGGCCGCCTCCTCGTATTCCGTCGGGATCCCGTCGATGAAGCTCTTCAGCAGCCAGACAGCGAGAGAGATGTTCACCGCCGTATAAAGCAGGATCATGCCCAGATGCGTGTCCGACAGGCCGAGATTCCGGTACATCAGGAAGATCGGGATCGCGACCGCGATCGGCGGCATCATTCGGGTCGAGAGGATGAAGAACAGCAGATCATCGGCCAGAGGGATCTTGAACCTCGAGAAGGCGTAAGCCGCGAGTGTGCCGAGGAACACCGACAGGAATGTCGAGCCGAACCCGATGATGATTGAGTTCATGAACCGTTCGCCGAACTTCGACGGACCCACGATGACCATGTCGTATTGACGGACGATCTCGTCCGCCCAGGTTTCGGGCGGGTTCGCCTCTAGGAACTCCTGTGTCTGCCGCGTCCGGGTGGTGAACAGGTTGACGTAGCCTTCCAGCGTCGGCTGGAACCCTGCCTGCCCGCTCCCTCCGATGACATATTTCGGCGGATAGCTGATGGCGTCTGCCGGGCTCTTGAAGCCGGTAAGGCCGATCCAGAGCAGCGGGATCATGGTGATCAGCGCGTAGAGGATGACCAGCGTGCCAGCGGCCCACTTGGTCCGGATCGACGGTTCGGTGACGGAAAAACTGCTCATCTCTCTTTCACCTTGTTGAGGGCCTTGACGTAAATCGAGGCAAGGCCAAACACCGTGACGAACAGGATGATGGCGTAGGCGGAGGCGTACCCCGTGCGCCACTTCTCAAACGCTTCCCGCTTGAGGTTGATCGAGGTGAGTTCGGTCGTGGAGCCGGGTCCGCCGCCGGTCAGCTGGACGACAAGGTCGAACATCTTGAAATTCTCGATACCCCGGAACAGGACCGCCAGCATCAGGAACGGCAGCACCATCGGAACCGTGATCGTGAAGAACTGCCGCAGCTTGGATGCCCGGTCGATTTCGGCCGCCTCATAGATGTAGTCGGGGATGCTTCGAAGACCGGCCAGACAAATCAGCATGACAAACGGCGTCCACATCCACGTGTCCACGATCACGATCGACCAGGGCGCGAGGTTCACCTGCCCCAGCATCTCGAAACTCGACGGGTCCTTGCCGGTGAAGAACGCGATGACGTAGTTGAACAGCCCGATCTGCGGTTGATAGAGAAACTTCCAGAAGTTCCCGACCACCGCCGGTGACAGCATCATCGGCAGAACGATAATCGTGGTCCAGAGATCATTGCCCTTGAATTTCTTGTTGATCAGCCACGCGAGGGTAAAGCCGATCAGAACCTGCAGGATGATGGTCCAGATCAGGAAATGGGCGGTCGCCTGCATGTTCAGCCAGATGTCACTGTCTGTCAGGATCCGCTCGTAGTTTCTTGTGCCGATCCACTCCGGCTCCCGGTTGATCCTGTTGGCCTTGTAGTTTGTGAAACTGAGCCGGATCGTCCATATCAACGGAAAGATATTGATCGCGAGCAGCAGGAAAATCGTGGGCGCGACAAAGATCCAGGCGATGGCCCGGTCCGAGAGCCCCTTGATCTTGCGCGCAACACGGGGCGGCGTTGCCTGGGCAACGCGATCTATTGTCCGGTCAGACATGGGCTGAGGTCTCGTGGCTGGAAGGTGTTGCGCCGGAGCCGGGGGCCCCGGCGCATTGGTTGGCTGGCACTCCGCAAGGTCGCGGACCACCAGACAGGGAGTCCTAGAGCTTGCCCTCGTCTTCGAAGACCTCGGTCCAGTCTTCGATCAGAAGGTCGAGGGCCTCTTGCGCGGTGCCCTGGTCGGCCACGACATAGTCATGAACCCGCTTCTGCATGGCCAGCAGAAGTTCCGCATAGGCCGGCTCCTGCCAGAAGTCCTGAACACCATCCATGGCTTCCAGGAAATCACCGGCGAACGGCTGGCTGTCGACGAAACCCGGGTCCTGAAGGACGGAGTTGTGAGCCGAGTAGCCCCCGAGCTCCCACCATTTCGCCTGCACCTCGGGCTGTGCGAACCACTTGATATACTCAAGGGCCGCGTCCTGCTTGTCAGAATAACTGACAACGGAGATGCCCTGACCGCCAAGCGTCGAAGCCGCGATGTTCTGCGGCGGATTCACGAAGAAGTCGATCCGGTCGCCGCCCGTTGCTGGGTCGGCATAAAGCCCCGGAAAGAAGGCGAACCAGTTCATTGCCAGCGCCACCTGCCCCGATTTGAATGCATCGAGACTCTCACCCATGTAGGCATTCGTGTAGCCCGGCGGGGTCGCGGTTTCGTAAAGCTCTTTGTAGAACTCGAGCGCCTCGACAGCTTCCGGTGAATTCACCGCGCCGACCATGTCGTAGGACCCGGGCGTGTTTTCGTACTTGAACCCCCAGGTGTAGAGAGCACCGGTCGCGCCCATGGTGATCCCTTCGGACCCCCGCTCGGTGAATATCGCCGCGCCGTACACGGTTTGACCGTCAATCTCCCGCCCCTGGAAGAACTGCGCGATCTGAAGCAGTTCACGCTGCGACTGAGGTTCGCGGAGCTCCTGACCGGTGGCCTCCATATAGGCGGCACGGATGTCCTCCCGCTCGAACCAGTCCTTGCGATAGAACCAGCCGTTGGCGTCACCCATCGCGGGCAGCGCGTAGTAGTTCGGGGTCCCCTTCGGCCAGGTTGAATAGGCGTAAACGGTGGCCGGAGCGAAATCATCCATGGAAATGCCTTCGGCATCGAAGAAGTCGTTCAGGCGCACGTAGTGCCCGTTTTCGGCGCCACCGCCGATCCATTGGCTGTCGCCGATCAACAGGTCACAAAGCTTTCCGCCGGCGTTCAATTCGTTCAGCATCCGGTCGGCGAAATTGGGCCAGGGCACGAATTCAAAGTTCATCGTGATCCCGGACTCCGCTTCGAAATCCTTCGACAGCTCCACCAATGCATTGGCCGGGTCCCAAGCCGCCCAGCAAAGCGTGAGGTTCTCCGCCAGAGCCCCTGACGCGAGGCCGCTGGCAGCGATGGCGAGCGCGCTGACCGAGGCCATTTTCGAATAAGACATGCAATCCTCCCGTTTTTCGGCCGCTCCGCCCGAGAACGAATCGCGGCATGCCTCAAGGCTATCTGAGGTACGCACCTCATGTCCACAAAATTCTGAGGTACGCACCTCATTTGCGATTTAATTCCAGATTTTTCAATAATTTGCTTGAGTACGTTGGGGATTTCCACCGGCACTTCGCCGCGCCCTCTGCGCCCAATTCCGACAACACGGCACGCGTCACGAGGCCAGGAATCCACCCAGCGAATTGGGCCCGGTCACGCCCGATCCCCCAAGAGGTCGAGGTTCAATTCAACGATCGGATTGTGTGGCGGGCCTGGTGGGACAAAGTTTGAACTGCGGATGCTCTCATCATTTCTGCGAAACGACTGCCGCTCAGGGCTTCGATCCCACTGGAGCGGGCATCCTTTGCCTTGCAAAAGAGCCTGTGGCGGACCCAAGAGGATTCGAACCTCTGGCCTCTGCCTTCGGAGGGCAGCGCTCTATCCAGCTGAGCTATGGGTCCGTCGTCCGCGGTCTATAGCGATGGTGCGCGCGTACCGCAACGCCGATTTCCCACCATTTGCCCGCGGGACCGGCGCCTTCGAGAAAAATTGCGGGACACGTCCTCGTCCCCTGCCCGCCACCGCCGCGCGCCGGACTGGCAGGGCTTCGACGCTCTTGACGACCGAGTTCCGCCGGGACTGCGTCCGTACCCGGGCGGCGCGGCGGCTGCCCTCAGATCAGGAGGTCGTGACAGAGTTCCAGCGCATCGACCAGCACGTCGACCTCGGCCTCCGTGTTGTAAAGACCGAACGACGCACGGCAGGTCGCCGGCACGCCCAGATGATCCATCAACGGTTGCGCGCAGTGGTGCCCGGCCCTTACGGCCACGCCACGCTTATCAAGAATTGTCGAGATGTCATGGGCATGCGCCGCGCCGTCCAGCGTAAAGGAAAAGATCGCCGCCTTGGTTGTCGATTTTCCCTGCACATTCAGCCAGTTCAACCCATCAAGTCGCGCGCGGGCGTAGTCCCGCAGCCTCTGTTCATGGGCGGAAATCGCCTCCATTCCGAGGCTGGTCATGTAGTCCAGCGCCGCGCCGAGACCAATCATCTGCACGATGCCGGGCGTCCCGGCCTCGAATTTCATCGGCGGGTCGTTCCAGGTGACGTTATCCCGGTGCACTTCGCGGATCATGTCGCCGCCGCCCATGAAGGGGCGCATCTCGTCCATCCGCTCCCGCCGCACAAATATCGCGCCCGACCCGGAGGGGCCGTAGAGTTTGTGGCCGGTGATCGCATAGAAATCGCAACCGATCTCTGACACATCAACCGGCATGTGCACGGCGGCCTGCGACCCATCCACAAGGACGGCAACATCGCGCTCGCGCGCTGCCTGACAAATCGCGCGCACGTCGACGACGGTGCCGAGCACATTAGACAACTGCGTGACCGCGATCAGCTTGGTTCTGGGCCCCATGGCATCGATCACCTTTTGCGGATCGAGATCGCCGTTTGCGTCCGGCTCCACCCATTTCAGCACCACACCCTGCCGTTCCCGCAGAAAATGCCAGGGCACGATGTTGGCGTGGTGCTCCATCACGGTGAGGATGATTTCGTCGCCCGCCTCCATCCGCGGCATGGCCCAGCCGTAGGCAACCATGTTGATGCCCTCGGTGGTGCCCGTGTTCATCACGATCTCATCTTCGCTGTTCGCGCCCAGAAAGCGCGCGATCTTGCCGCGGACGGCCTCGTAATTCTCGGTCGCGATGGTGCTGAGTGTGTGCAGTCCACGGTGGACGTTCGAGTATTCCTCCGAATAGGCCCGCGTCACCGCGTCTATCATCGCCTGCGGTTTTTGTGCCGACGCGCCATTATCAAGATAAACCAATGGCTTGCCGTTGACGTGCCGGCTCAAGATCGGGAAATCGGCGCGAATGCGGTCGATGTCGTAGGTCACGGGGATCCTCCAAATGCGGCGGCGGCGGTCGTGATCAGGCCGATGATCAGCCCCATGCCGATAAACAGACCCAGAAGGCTGAGCAAGAGGGTCGCGGCTGCGCGGCCCAGCGTTTCGAAGTCATGGGCAACTTTGAGAAAATGCACCGAGGCCCGGGTGATCAGGACAAGCGCCACCAGCGCCGCGACGCTGGACAGGGGCGGAACCATCACCATCACGACCAATAGTGACAGATCCACGATCAAAAACACGATCTGCGTCCAGACCACGGCGGTCAGGATGCCGGTCAGTTCGCCACGGCCACCGAGCACCCGGCCCACCAGGTCGAGAACGAAGACGAGTATGGTCAGAAGAGCGAATATGATGAACGCGAAGGCGAAGGGCGTCAAAACAACCTGAACCGTTTGCCCGTCTGGCAACCGGGCATCCGCCGCGCCAGGCGGCATGAGCACGTTGCGAAGAGCCGTGACCAACGTGCTCAGCAGACTGACGAGCGCAAGCCCCGACCACAGGGTCCCGCGATCAAGACGCTCGGAAAGTACGATGCGCGAGGCTTCGGCCGGGTGCGCGATAGTATCCCAGACAAGCGTTCCGAACGGTTCCCCGGCGATCCGCATGGGTCAGGCCCCCGCCTTTGCGGCCTCTCGCACGCCCTGGATCCAGAACCAGAAGAACGCCGCGAGCCAAATCGCACCAATGATTTGCGTCGCGGTTTCTTCGGGGCCGACGAAGCCGGCGCCCAGACCATAGAGCAGCGCCGCCGGAGAGGCCGCGAGCCACGCCCAGAACAGTGCAAGGCGCCCGGAATACGACGAAATCGCGTTTCCAAACACCCACGCGACCAGTCGTCCGATTTCGGCAAGCCCGTAGAAAAGCAACGGCGAAATGATGATCAATCCGAAAAACGCATAGGATGCATCGCGGGTGAAATCTGTGCCGGACAGTATCGCATCACGCTGAAGCGCCGGCAAACGAGAGACGAAAACGATCAACAGGCCCGCCATGAGGTAGACCAGTGCCCGATCCTCCCGCCGCCCCTGCGCCAGGAGGTCCCGCACAACACGCCGCGGCCCGCGCCACGTGCGGACGATGTCGGTGGAAACGGCCATCAGTACGAATGCCGCTCCAACCAGTCTGACAAACGCCCGCGCAAACGCTCGGCCAAGTCGGCATCATGGATTTCGTCCAGCGCTTCGGCCAGAAACGCCAGCGTCAAGAGGTTTGTCGCCTCCTTTTCCGGCACCCCGCGGGACCGCAGGTAGAAGAGCGCGTCTTCGTCGATCGCCCCCGACGTGGAGCCGTGGGAACAGGCCACGTCATCGGCATAGATCTCCAGTTCAGGCTTGGCGAGGAACTGTGCGTCGTCGTCCAGCAGCAGCGACTGGCTGATCTGGTAGCCGTCGGTCTTTTGCGCGCCCGCCTTGACGAGGATCTTGCCCTGGAAGACCCCGGTTGCGCCGTTGCGCAGCACCTTCTTGAAGACCTGCCTGCTTTCGCAATTCACCGCGTCATGGGTGATGAACACCGTGTCGTCGTGATGGAAATCGGGCCCGTCGCCCAGCGCGGCGCCCGCTACGTGGGCCACGGAGTCGTCGCCCGTGAGCTCAATCACCACCTCATTGCGGGTCAGTACGCCGTTCACCGTCATTGTGAAGGACTGGAATGTGCTTTCCTTGCCAAGCCGCGCAAAACAAGCGGTCGAGGCCCGGCGCTCGTGGTCGCGCCCTTGGGTCCGGATGTGCCGGAATGTCGCGCCGTCAGCGACCTCGACCTCCATGCCTTTGGAGAACCGAGCCGCCGCCGGGCCATTCTCCAGAATGGTCAGTTCAGCGCCCTCCTCGACCTTCACAAGGTGGTGGAGGATCGCGTCGGAACTCTCTGACTTATGGAGATAAAGAAGGCTGACAGGCTTCTCGGCCCTACCGGTCACCCGGATGACGACGCCATCGGTGGCATAGGCCGTATTGAACGCCGCCAAGGGACGCTCGACCGGCATATGACCGCGCGCCTCGAGGACACCGTAGAGGTCCCTTGCCCAATGGATGTCAGTGGCCGCAACATCTGACAGACGCTCTATCTCGACCCCCGCCATCTCGAGCGGGTCCGAGGCCTCAGGATCGAAAACACCGTCAACAAAGACAACCTTCAGCCGGTCCACGCCGTGAAAGATCGATTGCTCCCTCGGATCAAAGAGCGCGGCCCGGGGCACCTCGCCCGAGGTGAGGCTCGAAGGGTCAGTCCATTTCCAATACTCGTCGCGCTTCGTCGGCAGGCCCATTTCCAGCATCCGGCCCCGCGCCGCGGCACGGGCCTCGCTGGCCCAGGCACCGCCTTCGGGCAAGGACAGGTCCGCGACGCGATCCGCAGCCGCAGCCTGTCGTTGTTCTTTCAACTGGGCGCGGGCCATCAGGCAACCTCACTCAAGATATCGGCATAGCCATTGTTTTCCACCTCAATGGCGAGTTCCGGACCGCCGGTC
The DNA here is from genome assembly GCA_964391555.1 of uncultured Rhodobacterales bacterium. Taxonomy (GTDB): domain Bacteria; phylum Pseudomonadota; class Alphaproteobacteria; order Rhodobacterales; family Rhodobacteraceae; genus JAMWZF01. The sequence goes on along the minus strand of CAYMMT010000097.1, from coordinate 3,627 downwards.
TTCACGATCCGTCCATCTGCCATGATATGTACGACATCCGGCTGGATGTGGTCGAGCAGCCGCTGGTAATGGGTGATGACCAGGAACCCCCGGCCCGCGTCCCGCAAGGCGTTCACGCCCTCCGCAACGAGTTTCATGGCGTCCACATCGAGACCCGAGTCCGTCTCGTCGAGGATGCACATCTTCGGTTCGAGAACAGCCATTTGCAGGATTTCGTTCCGCTTCTTTTCGCCACCCGAAAACCCGACATTGACCGGACGCTTCAGCATATCCGCGTCGATCTTGAGGTCCTTCGCCTTTGCCCGGATCATCTTCAGGAAATCCGCGGCGCTGATTTCGTCCTCGCCCCGAGCCTTGCGTTGCGCATTCACGGCCGTGCGAAGGAATGTCATGTTCCCGACGCCGGGGATTTCCACCGGATATTGGAAGGCCAGGAACAGACCAGCGGCAGCGCGCTCTTCGGCTTCCATCTCGAGCAGATCCTCGCCTTCCAGCGTCGCGGACCCTCCGGTGACTTCATAGCCATCCCGGCCGGACAGGACGTAGGACAAGGTCGATTTGCCCGACCCGTTCGGCCCCATGATCGCATGCACGGACCCGGCCGGAACGCTGAGGTCCACACCTTTGAGAATCTGCTTGTCCTCTTCTTCAAGTTTTACTTCCAGGCCCTTGATATCGAGCATGTTTCTCTCCTTTGGGGTGGCAGCCTTCAAAGGGGCTTTCACAGTTTGCGGTTGAACAGCGCCATGATCTGCATGAGGCGCTCTGGCGGGATCGGGGTCGGCTCTATATCGAACCGAGCCATCCGCCCGCGGGTTTCCTTGAGTGGCACGAAATCCTCGATGATGTGGTATTTCATGCGCTCCGTGTAATCATCGAAATAGAGCGTCACGGGCTTTTGGGTACGGTAAAGCGTCGCCAGGACACAGGCGACGCGGAACCGCCCGTCCACCAGCACAACGTCGGGCTGGCGAAATTCCACGTGATCCCAGACCTTGAGGGGATAGCGCGGGAAGCGATTGAAATGGCTGTCGTCGATCGGCATGCCCCATTTCTTCACCGGCCCCACCCAGATCGGGACGATTTCCACAAGACCGCCGTCGGGGGGATGCGCGTCGAACCAGCGGCGCATCATCTCGGCCCATGTCTTGGAGCTTTCGACCGAAAAAACCGTCTTGCCGCCCATTTCCGCCGCCATGACGGTCGAGCCCCCGGACCCGTATTCGAGAATGACCTCGGCCCCGGCATACGCCTCCTGAAGCCATGCGGCTTCGGCTTCGGGAAAGGTCATTTCCGGCCTTTGGGGGCTCAGGTCTTTCATTTCAGGACAACCGCCGTGCCGCTGGCCGAAACCATGAGCATGTTGTTGATGACCTCGTAGTCGAGGTCGACACCGATCACGCCGTTTGCCCCCAGCGCTGTGGCCCGCTCCTGCATCTCGCTCAAGGCCGTCTCGCGCGCTTCGCCGAGGGATTTTTCATAGGCGCCGGAGCGGCCGCCGATGATGTCGGTGATCCCTGCAAAGATGTCACGAAAGACGTTGGCGCCGAGGATCGCCTCACCGGTGAC
>CAYMMT010000097.1:0-1958 GCA_964391555.1 uncultured Rhodobacterales bacterium | reverse complement strand
TCGCCCACGATCCCGTCGCCGGCGCGGACCGAGACCTCGGCGCCGCCCCGCGCCGCTTCGGCTTCCGGCTTCAGCGTGGCCCAGCCGAGGTTGCCCTTGGGCGCGTGAACCTTCAGCCCGTCGGCATCCGCCGCATCCAGCCCATAGCCCAGAGCGGCCACATCCACGCGGTCGAGCAGGTCATTGAGCGCCATGTTGGACAGGTAGAGCTCAATCGCGTCGGGGTTCGGCTCCACCGGGATGACCCGCGCGGCGCCGCCCAGAAGAAGCATGAAGAGGGAGTGATTGCCGATATTGGCCCCGACATCCATGAAGGTGCCCCCTTCGGGCATGTGCTCCGCAAGGATTTCAAGCTGTCCCGCCTCGTAGAACCGGCCCTTGAGGTGCATGGCATGGATGCGATCGGATCGATTGTTGATCGTGAACAGAACCGGCACGTCATAGCGCCGCGACAGGATCACGCGCGACCGGAGCGGCGTGACAAATCGCAGCTTGTCGCCCAGCCGATCCCGCACGGCGGGATGCAGGTCCTCCCTCTCCCGGATATCGGGCATCGTTCCGTCCATCACGCGGCCCCTCTCCGGCGAGGATGCCGGGCGTGTCGACGCGGTTCGAGCGACCGGACATAGGCCGGGCCCGCGTCTTCGGCCACCTGTCCCCGGCCCGCAAGCGTGCCCAGCGCCTGTAGAGTAAGGTCGGGACTGTCGAACATCGTGTCGGCGGCGAAGGCGAGGTAGGCGAGTTGGTTGTCGTTCAACTCCTCCGGCCCCGCGACATCGCGGATGTAAACCGCGTCGCCGTCAAGCAGCTGACTCGTCATCGCGCCGCGATGGACCTGCTCCTCATGGGCATGGGGCAGCATCACGGATTTGGTGAAGAGGAACTTGTGCAGCTTGAACCCGTGGGCGCGGAGAAGCGCGTCGAGGTCGCCAAAGACCAGTTCGTCCTCGTAGATGCGGTGGAACCGGACCTCGGTAACGATGGCCACCGTCTCGGACAGCGCTTCGGCCCCGGTTTCGATCACCTCGGCTTCCGCACCCTGAAGGTCCATCTTCAGAACATCCATGCCAGGCAGTCCGTCCACCTGATCGAGACCGATGGTCCTCAGCGGCACCATTTCGATCGGACGGCGCGGCTCCATCCACTTTTGCTTGCCCAACTGGCCCAAAGCGCGGGCGTCGAACGGATGGAGCGACGTGAAGCCGGACTTCGGATGCACATGCAGCGTCCGGTCGCCTTCCTTGCCGATGGCATTGGGGAAGTAGGTTTCGGCCTCGGATTTCATCGCCTGAAGCTTGGCAAAGGCGCCTTCATGTGGCTCAAACCCGTAAAGGTCGCAGATATGTGCGTCGAGAAGCGGCTTGTAGGGCGGATCTCCCAAGGGGTTCGCGCCCACGTCACAGATCCGCATCCGGCGCGTCGGGCCCAGGTAATAGTCGAGGACATCCAGCCGCGACGTCTGATCGGTCGCGCTGAACTGGTCCGCTTTCGGGTTGATGGTCATGGTGCTCGCCTCATTCTTTTTTCAGCACCATACGCGCAAAAAGCGATCCAAGGAATCCGCTGGCGAAAGAAACGGCCACAACTTGCATCCAATTGAGCGCATCTGTGACCCGATCGACGCCAAGGGCAAAGACCGCGCAGAAGCCGCCGGTGGCGGTCGCCGCCAACAAAGCGGTGCGCAGCATTAGCCCACGCTCCCCTCCAGCGAGATCGCCACCAACTGCTGCGCTTCCATGGCAAACTCCATGGGCAGGGCCTGAAGAACCTCGCGGGCGAACCCGTTCACGATCAGCGCCACGGCCTCTTCCTCGTCCATGCCGCGCTGGCGGCAGTAGAACATCTGGTCGTCGTCGACCTTGGAGGTGGTCGCCTCGTGTTCGACGCGCGAAGAATTGTTCTTCACTTCGATATAGGGGACCGTATGCGCCCCGCACTTGTCGCCAATCAGCAAGCTA
>CAYMMT010000096.1:7579-11160 GCA_964391555.1 uncultured Rhodobacterales bacterium | reverse complement strand
CATCAGCGAGGACCTGATGATCGATCCGGATGATGCGACGACATTTGTCGGGGGATTCCTGTTCAGCGGGATCGGGCAGGGCAGCAGCATCGCGCAGACCGCCCTGACCATCGACACTGATGCACCGCCGCCGGTGCCGCTGCCGGCGGGCGTGTGGTTCCTGCTGACCGGTGTCGCGGGATTTGGCCTCGCATCGCGTCGCAAGTCAGCGGCCGCCTGAATGCGGGTCAGTCAACTTGGCGCCCTCGCGATTGCCATCGCGGGGGCGCTCCCCGTTCAGGCGCAGGATGCGGCCGCGGTCGGGCAGCCCTATGTCGTGGAAGGCCCGGGGCGCGCGGCGTGTTCCACCTACGTCGATCAGGATCCCGCCGGGGATGCCCGGCGGCTCACGGCCGCCTGGCTCACCGGCTATCTGACCGCGCATCATCGATTGATACCGGACGTCTTTGACCTCAGCGCCTGGCAGTCTCCGGCTGTTCTGCTGAGCCTGCTCACGCAGTATTGTGCCGCCAATCCCGACCAGATTGTCGAAAAGGGTGCGCAGGAACTCGTGGGGTATCTTCTGCCGCGTGCGCTCACCGAGCCGGCGGAAGTCATCGCGTTCGAGACGCCGGAGGGGCAGGGGGTCCTGATCTATGTCCCGGTTGTGGCCCAGCTCCGCACCGCTTTGACAGAGGCCGGGCACCCGTCGGGGCCGGACGTGCCCGACATCATTGCCGCCTTGCGCGCCTATCAGGAGGCGAGCGGCCTCGACCCCACGGGCCTTCCCGACCAGCCAACCCTCGCAAGGCTGTTGCAATAGGGCGGAACGCGCGCGTTTCCCCCTTTGGACCGACCTGATACGACACATGTCAACAGGGAGGATTTCCATGGCCCGGATCATGCGCGCAATCGAGATTTCATTGCCCGGCGGCCCGGATGTACTGAAGCCCGCAACCCGCCCGGTTCCCGGACCCGGGCATGGTGAGGTTCTGATCCGCGTGGCCTTTGCCGGGGTGAACCGGCCCGACGCCTTGCAACGCGCGGGCCTCTATGCACCGCCCAAGGGGGCCTCCGATTTGCCCGGGCTCGAAGCTGCGGGTGAAATCGCGGCCATCGGGCCGGGCGTGGCGGATTGGTCCGTAGGCGACGCGGTTTGCGCCCTGCTGCCGGGGGGCGGCTACGCGGAATACGCGGTCACACTGGCGGCCCATTGCTTGCCCGTTCCCGAGGGCATGGGGCTGAAGGAAGCCGCGTGCCTGCCCGAGACATTTTTCACTGTCTGGTCCAATGTCTTCGAGCGCGGCGGGCTTCAGGCTGGGGAGCGGTTCCTTGTCCATGGCGGATCCTCCGGCATCGGCACCACCGCCATCCAACTGGCGCATGTCATGGGCGCGCGGGTCTTCTCCACCGCCGGGTCCGCCGAAAAATGTGCGGCTTGCGAGAGGCTGGGTGCCGAGCGGGCGATCAATTACCGGGACGAGGATTTCGTTGCCGTGATGAAGGCCGAGGGACGCGCCAATCTGATCCTCGACATGGTGGGCGGCGCGTACCTGCCGAGAAATATTTCTGCTTTGGCGGATGATGGGCGACTGGTGCAGATCGCGTTTCTGCAAGGGTCAAAGATGGAGCTGAACTTCGCCCAGGTGATGATGCGGCGCTTGACGATCACCGGGTCAACCCTGCGCCCCCAGTCCGTTTTGGCAAAGGCCCGGATTGCAGAGGCCCTGCGCGAAAACGTCTGGCCGCTGCTCGATGCCGGTCGGATTGCGCCGGTGATGGATCAGACGTTTGCCCTGGAAGAAGCCGCGGCGGCCCACGCGCGGATGGAGGCCGGCACGCATATCGGGAAGATTGTGCTTCAAGTCTGAGTTCCGGCTGCAAGGGACAGGGCGGACACTCGTTTCGCCGCGCTGCGCGCGTCGACCAACCGGGGGGGCCAGCCCCCCGGACCCCCCGGGATATTTTCAAGCCAAAGAATGAGGACCGGGTGGCAACGGGACCCGAGATTGACGATCTGCGGTTGACCTCATTCGCGTGACGGCGGCGTCACCTTGTCCTTGAGGAGTCGTCAGGTACGGGCACGCTGTCATCATTCGAAATCCCCCAGGGGTCGATCCCGATCCGCAAGGCCGCGCGCCCGATCATGTGGGCGCCGATAGGCGCGGTCAGGAGAAGAAAGACGACGATCAGAACGCAGCGGAGTATCACCCCGGGGTCCCCGAACTCCAGAGCGACGCCGGCCAGCGTCAGGCCGGAGCCGAGAGTGCCGACCTTTGTCGCGGCATGCATGCGGATAAAGACATCCGGCAGCCTGATCACCCCAACGCCGGCGACAATGATGAAAAACCCGCCGAAGAGGACGAAGGCGCCGGCGATCGTGTCGATCATGTCTTGCCCTCCGCTTGCTCGCGCCGCGCGATCTGGCGTTCCGCGAAACGGGCCAGGGCCACGGTCGCGAGGAACCCGACCAGCGCGAGCACGAGCGCAACATCAAGGAAGGCCGCATCGCCCGTGCGTTTCGCGGCCAGACCGCAGAAGGCAACGATGGCCACCGTCATCATGTCCAGGGCAACGACCCGGTCCGGCAGGCTCGGTCCGCGGGCGAGCCTCAGGACGGCGAGACCCACAGTCAGAAAAACCGCGCCAAAGCCGAACATGATGGCCCAATCGAGAAAGCTCATGGCCGCTCCTCCACGGCGTCGATCACCCATTTCTCCATGCCCGACTTCAGCTGGTGGCACACGACAGCGGGATCGTCGGCGAACATCGCATGAACCTTGAGCGTCTTGCGGTCTTCGCTCACGTCGATGCTGAGCGTGCCCGGCGTGAGCGAGATCAGGTTGGTCACGAGCAAGATCCCGGTGTCGGTCTTTACGTCCAATGGCACCTCGATGATTGCGGGTCGGGATTTGTGTGTCGGGGTGACGATGTCCCAGATCACCTGCAGGCTCGACACGATGAGTTCGTAGTGAAAAAGCGCAATCAGCTTGACCCAGTACCAAACCCGCAGAAAGTAGGTGGATTGCGTGCCCGTGAGCGGTTGCAACAGCCAGAGCACCCCGTATCCCACGGCAAAGCCGGACGTCAGGGTCAGCCAGTTGAACCCGCCGAAAAAAATCGCCCAGATGGCGGCAAGCACGAGGTTGGCGGCGAAATTGGTCATGACGGCACCTCCGGGGCCGCGCCGCCCATGACGGCTGTGATGTAGCCGGTCGGGTCGAGAAGTTGCGCCGCGGAGGTTTCGGCAAAGCCCACGAAGGGCTCCGGGAAGAAACCGATGATCAACGTGAGCAAAGCGAGGAACGCGATGGGCAGCAACAGGTGCGCGCGGGCCATCGGGTCGAGGCGGTTCAGCTTGGGCTCCATTCCGTCCGGATGGGCCTTCCAGAAAGCCGCGGCCCAGATCTTTGTCATCGAGTAGATGGTGAGAAGGCCCACGAGCAGGGCGACGCCGGCGATGATCCAGCCTTCGATCTCCAGCGCGGCTGCCACCACGATGTATTTTGCCCAGAAGCCCGACAGCGGGGGGAAACCGGCCAGTGAAAACGCGGGGATCAGGAACAGGGCCGCCAGCAGCGGCGCGGTTTTGTAGAGCCCGC
>CAYMMT010000096.1:0-7479 GCA_964391555.1 uncultured Rhodobacterales bacterium | reverse complement strand
GAGCCCGCAATGCGCTCGGCCACGCCGCCCACAAGGAACAGGTTCGCCTTCACCACGATATGGTGGACGAGGTAGAACACCGCGCCCGCGATGGCCAAGGGTGTCATCAGGGCAAGGCCGAGGATCATGTAGCCGATCTGGCTCGCGATGTGGAACGACAGGATCTTGCGGATGTCGTTCTGCGCGGCGGCCCCGAGCACTCCGGTCAGCATCGTGAGACCCGCGACCCAGAGGAGGATCGTGTGGGTGAATGCGATGTCGCCGGTGAAGACCAGCGTGAACATGCGGATCAAGGCGTAAACGCCGACCTTGGTCAAAAGGCCCGCAAAGACGGCAGAGACCGAAAACGACGGCGTGTGGTAGGCTGCCGGCAGCCAGAAAAACAGCGGAAACACCGCAGCTTTGACTCCGAATGCGACCATGAACATCATCGCGATCACGGTCACGAGGCCCTGATTTTCCAAATGCGGCACCGTCACCGCGAGGTCGGCGAGGTTCAGTGTACCGCTCATGCCGTAAAGCAGGCCAATGCCGGTCAGAAACAGGATCGTGGAGATCAGGTTCAGGGTGACGTATTTTATGCCCCCGTCGATCTGCTGCTTGCTGCCGCCCATGATCAGGAGGCCAAAGGACGCGATCAGCATCACCTCGAACCAGACATAGAGGTTGAAGAGGTCACCGGTCAGGAACGCCCCCGTGACCCCGCCGATCAGCACGTTGAAGAGCGCGTGATACCCCAGATGCTCGGACCGCTGTCCGATGTCGGTCAGGGCATAAACGGACACGGCAAGCGCGGTGATCCCGGTGATCACGACCATGACAGCGCTCAGATAATCGGCGACGAGCGTGATGCCGAAGGGTGCCGGCCAATTACCCATCTGCCCGGCGATGACGCCGTCGCGCAGGACATGGATCATGAGGACAATCGCCGCCGCGAGCATCGCCGCGTTTCCGATCACGCTGATCCATCGTCCAAGGGCCGAGGATCGGGCCAGGAACGCCGCCACGGCGGTCAAGAACGGCAGCACGAGAGGCGTGGCGAGGAGCCAGCTCATGTCTTGGCCTCCTCCACCGGCTCGGCCACGCGCATTTCGTCCGAGTAGAGCGTGCCAAGGGTCGTATAGGCGCGGAACATCAGGATCAGCGCAAAGGCAAACAGGCCGAAACCGATCACGATGGCCGTCAGGACCAGTGCCTGGGGCAGGGCATTGGCCACGGTGTCGAGCGGAGCGTCAGCGCCGATCGGCACCAGCGCAGGTTCGCCCTCTGACAGGCGCCCGGCGGCAAAGATGGTCAGGTTCGCCGCGTTGGAGATCAGCACCAACCCGAAGATGAACCGCAACACGTTTGGTGCGAGCATCAGGTAGACGGCAGTGGCCACGAGGATGCCGACGGTCACGGCAAGGAGCGCTTCCATCAGATTTCCTCTTCCATGGCGAAGACCAGCGTCAGGATGGATCCGAAGACGACGAGGTAGACCCCGATGTCGAAGAAGAGCACGGTCGAGACCGGCAGGCCCTTGTCGTCGTCCGTTGCGCCGATGAACAGCCACTGACCGGTGAAAAGCGCATCGCCGAAAAGACTTGCGGAGGTGCCCGCGAGCAGGGAGATCCCGAGACCGGCCACGGCGACAGTCTGCGGGAGGACCCGCAGGGCGCGCCGGGCCTCGGACACGCTGCAGCCCACGGCATAGAGCACGAATGACGTGGCGCCGATCAGCCCTCCGATAAAACCGCCGCCGGGTTCGTTGTGGCCACGCAGAAGCATGAACAGCGAAAAGATCAGGAGAATTCCGGCGAGGTACCGGGTCCCGGCGCGGAGAATGACGGAACTCATCGGGTGTCCTCCTCATCGGTGTCCTTGGCTGTCGTCCGCAGGAGAGCGTAGGCGGAGAGAGCGGCGATCATGACCACGGCGATCTCTCCGAAGGTGTCGAGCGCGCGGAAGTCCACGAGGATGACGTTGACGATGTTGCGGCCAAAGGCGTCGGGCCAGCTCGCGGCCTCAAAGAAGTCGGTGAGGCGCCGGTCCAGCGGGGTGTCGAGCACGGCCAAGAGCACGAGGGCCACGGTCAGCCCCAGGGCTGCCGCAAGGATCGCATCAACGGGGCGGACGTCGCGTTTGCCGCCCCGGTCCAGCGTCGGCAGGCGCAGGAGGGCGACTGCGACGAGGACAACCACGAGAGTTTCGACCAGAAGCTGGGTGATGGCCACGTCCGGTGCGCCAAAGACAATGAAAACCATCGCAACGCCGATACCGACCACGCCGAGGGCGGCCATGGCGGCAATCCGCGATCCGGTGACGGTGGTGATGAGGGCGCCAACGGTGATGAGCAGGGCCAGCGACACGTGGAGCCAGTCGGCCTCCGACAGGTCGGGCAGTCCGGGGATGAGGCGCAGCGCCAGCATGGTTCCGCCGACGGCCGCCAGCGCCGTGGCGAAGGTGACAAAGATGTACTGCCTAAGTTGCCCGGATTGGATCACGCCGGTCTGCCAACTGGCCAGCGCCTTGAGGCCGTTCAAGAACCGGTCCCAGCCGTTGTCGAAGCTTGGGGCAGCGGCATCGGCGCGGGCCAGCGCGACGCGCAGTCGACCGTGGACAGCATAGAGAATGATCCCCAACCCAACGGTCGTGATCGACAGGACGAGGGCAAGGTTCACGCCAGCCCAGAGTTGCAGTGTCGCGGCGCTGTCGGCGGTCCCGAGGAAGGTCGCCACCGTGGGGTTCACGAGATTGGTCTGCGCAATGCCGGGGAAAAGGCCAAAACCAAGGCACAGCGCGCCGAGGATCAGAGGGCCGATCCACATCTGCCATGGGGCTTCGTGGGGTTCCTCGGGGAGGTCCCCGCCAGCGGGCCGCCAGAACGGCTTGAACGCCACAACCCCCGCGACAGTGACCATCAACGTGTTTGCCAGCAGCAAGCCGCCAGCCGAAAGCAGGATCGCGATGTCCATCCGCTCGGTCGCGGCATATATGATTTCCTTGGAAATGAAGCCCAGGAGCGGCGGCACGCCAGCCATGGACAGCGCCGCCAGGGCCGCGGCGGTGGCCGTGATGGGCATGGCGCGGGCAAGACCGCCGAGCAGGCCCGCGTCCCGCGTTCCGGTTGCAAGATCGACGCAGCCGATCATCAGGAACAGGCAGGCCTTGTAGAGCGAATGCGCGATCAGGAAGGTCGCAAAGGCAGTGAGCGCGTAGGGTTGATCATGGGCCAGAAGGAAGGTCAGAGTGCCAAGCGCCATGAGGGTGGTATAGGCCAGCGATTGTTTCAGGTCGGTCTGGCGCAGCGACAGGACGCTGGCGAAGATCGCGGTGAAAAGCCCCGCAATGGTCAGCGTCCAAAGCCAGACGTCCGTGCCCGAAAACGCCGGATGTACCCGGGCAAGCAGGTAGACCCCGGCCTTGACCATCGTGGCCGAGTGCAGGAAGGCCGACACCGGCGTCGGCGCCGCCATGGCGTTGGGGAGCCAGAAGTGGAACGGGACTTGTGCGGATTTCGTGAAGGCCCCCGCGAGGATCAGAACGAGGATCGGCAGGTAGAGCGCATGAGCCTGCACCTCATCGGCCTTGGTCAGGATCACCGACAACTCGAACGATCCCATCGCGGTGCCGAGCATGATGAAACCGGCAAGCAGCGCCAGCGCGCCCGCGCCGGTCACGAACAGCGCCTGCAGCGCGGAGCGGCGTCCTTTTTCCGCCTCGTGCCCGAAGCCGATGAGGAGATAGGACGTGATGGTCGTCAGTTCCCAGAACACGAACAGGGCGATCAGGTTGTCGGCCAGAACCAGCCCCAGCATGGCCAGCATGAAACTGAACAGAAACAACGCGAAACGGGCAAACTGCGGATGTCCGGCGAGGTAGGTGTTTGCGTAGAGCAGGACCAGCGTGCCGATCCCGCTGATCAGCAGGGCGAAGGTCAGACTCAGGCCGTCAACGAGGAACGAGAGCGAGACGCCAAGCGACGGGACCCAGCCCCAGGCGAGACGCGAGATCTCGCCCGAGGTTACGGTCGGAACAAAGGTCAGGAACCATAGGAACAGGCCAAACGCGAGCGCCACCGGTACGGCACCGATAACACCGTTACCGCGCATTTCGGGCGTCGGTCCGGCCATCAGGCAGTCTCTCGCGAGGGCGGGCGCGCCCTTGTGACGCCTTCGCCATATGCGCCGGGCCCACGGGCGACAGCCAGAATTTGAGCGAGCTTTTGCATGTCCGATGTCCTTTGGTGAGGCACATGGGGCGCAAAGTTTGATTGTTCCAATCGAAAATATTCGCATTGCTGATAGATTTCATCTATCGAGCAACCCATGCCCACGATCCAACAGCTCCGCTATCTGGCGGCCTTGACAGAAACACGGCATTTCCGCCGCGCGGCCGAGGCCTGCCATGTGACCCAGCCCACGCTCAGTGCCCAACTGAAGGAGCTTGAGGCGAAACTCGGCTCGCAGCTCGTGGAGCGCAGCAGGTCTCGCGTCGTCATAACGCCGATTGGCGAAGCAATCGCCGATCATGCACGCACCGTCCTGCGCGAGGTTGAAGAGATCCGGGCCCTGGCCGCCCTGCACCGGGGAACACTCCAGCGCACCATCAAGGTCGGGGTCGTTCAGACGCTGGGCTCGTACCTCTTGCCGCTGATCGTCCCGGACCTGCACGAGAGCCATCCGCAACTCAAGCTCTACGTTCGGGAGGGTTTGCCCAACCACTTGTTTGACGCCTTGGCCTCGGGGGGGCTGGAGCTGTTACTGTGTCCCTTGCCGATCCGGGGGTCGGAATTCGAGGCATGGCCGCTTTTCCGCGAACCAATTCTGACAGTCGTGCCTCGGGATCATCCCTTTGCCGATAGTGAGGAGATTGCCCCGGAACTCCTGCAAGGCGAAACCGTCCTTGCGCTTGCGCCGGGGCACCGGCTCTATGAACAGGTGGCGCGGGTGTGCGAACAGTACGGAGCGCACCTGTCGCATGACTTTGAAGGAACGTCGTTGGATACATTGCGGCAGATGGTTGCAATGGGCATGGGCCTGTCGCTCATGCCGGCGCTCTATGTGAAATCCGAGGTCGCGCATCAGGATATCGTCGTTGCGCGGCCATTTCGGGGCACCCCGCCCTCCCGCACGATCGGCATGGTCTGGCGGTCGAGCACGTCCCGCGCCGGAGAGTTCAGGGAACTCGCCGCGGAGATTTCGGAGGTCCTCGGACGCAAGGCACCGGAAGTGTCGCTCATTGGATAGGCATCGCCGATGAAACTGGTGCTTCTCACGGCACTCGCCATGGTGGCCTTCGGGGCAAACTCCGTGCTCAACCGGGCCGCAGTGGACATGGCGGGTATGGATCCGATGATCTTTGCTGTTGTGCGGGTTGCGTCGGGGGCGGCGATGCTGCTGGCCCTTGTCGCGCTGCGGGGCAAAGGTCTCCCAAGGGCCGGGCTCCTGCCGCCGGTCTGGCTGGCGCTCTACATGGTCGGGTTTTCCTGGGCCTATCGCGGCCTCGATGCCGGGGTCGGCGCGCTGATCCTTTTCGGTGGTGTGCAGGTGACCATGTTCGCGGGCGCGCTTTTGGCCCGTGAGGCCATCCCACCACGACGGTGGGTGGGCATGTCGCTGGCCTTTGCGGGGCTCGTCTGGCTGAGTTGGCCCGCGCAGGGGTCGGCGGTCGCCGTGGCGGACATTCTCGCCATGTGCATCGGGGCCGTCGGCTGGGGGCTCTACTCGCTCGCAGGGCGGAGAGAGGCCGATGCGTTGGGGGCAACCGCCATGAATTTTGCGCTGTGCCTGCCACTTGTCGGGACGCTGGCGGTGATAGCCGGCTGGGGGGCGTCACCCGCATCCGGACTGGCGCTGGCGGTTGTGTCCGGCGCCGTCACGTCCGGTCTTGGCTACGCCCTTTGGTATCGGGTTCTGCCGCGACTCAGTGCCAGTGCCGCGGGCGTCATCCAATTGTCGGCGCCGGTTGTCGCCGTTTTCGGCGGGGTCGTGCTCCTCTCGGAGACCGTGACATGGCCCGTCGTGGGTGCGGCGGTCCTGATCCTGGGCGGTATTGCCGTTGCGGTCCTGCACAGGCCTGCGCGGTCGGAGAGTGACCCGCCGCGCTAGCCGTGCATTCAGAACCGGGTCCGCTCCAGCGAGATGCCGAACTGCGGATTGGCTGGCGCGGGAAAGCGTGTGATCTGACACTCCGCGACCTGTCCCAAAAGGTCTGTTCCCAAAGGATAATTTGGTGACCAGTGCAGTCCCCGCATGACCCGGTTCCCGCCTTCGGTGATGATCAGCGCGCGCTTCACCCGGGCAAGGGTCCCGCTCAACTGTGATGCCGTTGCGGCGCAAACCACGATCCGGCCCTGTTGCTGGGAAAAACCGATTGCGATGTCGATATCCGGCAGTCCCCCGGTCGTATCCAGCCTGTCAATGAGAAAGCTGTCATTGATCACCACCTCACCGGCAGGTTCCCCCACCTGTGCCAGTGCGGCTTGCGCGATCAAAGACAGCGCCAACAACGACGCGGCAGCAATTTTCGTCATCAAAATGTACCTCCCGGTAAATCAACATAAAAATGCTCGCAGATAAGACGCATTGTTGCAACAGATGCGGGTTTACCGGCCCTTAATCGCTTCATCCGATAGTATGGCCAGTCCTTTCCAACTGCGGATTTCCGCTGATGACCATCTACGCATTGCTGCACAAGATTCTGCCTGTGTCTTTCGGCGCAAAGCTGGTGGCGGCCGTCTGGGTTTCCCTCGTGGTCGGGGCCGTCGCGGGCCTTGCGACAGGCGCCGACAACACTCAATTGGCAGTGGTCGTCACTGTCGGCGGGGCGATGGCGGCCGGCCTCCTGTACCTGCTTCTCACTCCCTATCGGTCCTTGTGGCGCACGCTGGACATGTGGGGGCGCACCGGACGCGTCTTGCCGCTGCCCGAGCATTCAGCGGACGACATGGCTCTGCTTCTGATCCGGGTCAACGCGTTGATGGCGCGGGCGCAGCGATCGGTCGACACGCCGTGGAAAGAAGGTGATATCGACCCGCTGACCGGCGCGTTGAATGCCGCCGCGGCCCGGCGGATCCTGTCGGATGCGTGCGCCGGCTGGTTCATCGGGATCGAGTTGTCGGGCTATCCGGCCGTGGCCCGCGCCGAGGGGGAAGAGGTCGGCAACAAGATGCTGCTGCACACGGTCGAGACCTGCAGTGACATCGTGCGCCGGGATGACTTGATTGCCCGCACAGGCGAGGCGCGGTTTGTCGTCTTTCTTCCCGGCGCGTCACGCGAGGTTGCCGCGCGCATCGCCGACCGGATCGAGGAGCGGTTATCACCGGATGAGTCCGCCGCATGGCCTCCAGCCGCGTGTTACGCGATTTCCCGTCACATCGGCGGCGGGGCTGTGGTGCAGGCGTTTGAAATGCTGGAGGATCTCATGGCGCAGTCCCTGGCGCACGGCCCCGGCACGGTTTTCGGTCGCGAGGAGCCGGGACGCTCTGTCGCCTAGATG
>CAYMMT010000095.1:0-11267 GCA_964391555.1 uncultured Rhodobacterales bacterium | reverse complement strand
GCCCTGTCGGGTCCAGTTCTGGGCGAGCGGGTCGGCTGGCGGCGCTGGGCGGCGATCGGTGTGGGCTTCGTCGGCATCCTTGTCATCCTGCAGCCGGGCCTAGCCGTGTTTTCCCCATACGCGCTGTTCCCGCTGACCTCGGCGTTCCTGTTCGCGCTCTACGGCCTCCTGACCCGGTACGCCGCACGCCGCGACCGGGCGGCGACCTCGTTCTTCTGGACCGGAGTATCGGGAGCGGTGGTGATGACCGCTGTGGGCGTCTGGTTCTGGGAACCCATGACCGCGCCCGATTGGGTCTGGATGGGAATTCTGTGCCTGACCGGGGCAGGCGGCCACTACCTGCTGATCAAGACCTACGAGGTCGCGGAGGCCAGCGCGGTGCAGCCCTTTGCCTATTTCCAGCTCGTGTTCGCCAGCGCCATCGGGATCACTGTCTTTGATGAAACCCTGCCGTGGAACGTCGCTCTGGGAGCCGGGATCGTGGTTGCCGCCGGTCTCTTCACCCTCGCACGGACGCGGCGGGTGGAAGAGGGCTAGCGCCGCACCAGCGTTTCGGCGGCCAAACGCGACCGCTATTCCCCGGGGCGCGCGACCGGCCGGATCTGCGCTGGATCAGCTGCCGCAGCCGGGCGGGCAACAGGCCGAACGACCGGCTTTTCACCCACCAGCATTTCCGTGAACCGGATCGGTCCGGCGTCGCCGGACAGCCGCGCGCGGTAGATCGGGATCGCCTCGGTCACGCGCATCACGTAGTTGCGGGTTTCCCGAAACGGGATCATCTCGATCCAGTCGATGATTTCCGCCTCACCCAGACGAGGGTCGCCGCGGTCGTCCATCCAGAGACGGGGGCGGGACGGGCCGGCATTGTAACCGGCCGCGATCATGACCGGCGACGGGCCGAACTCATCCTGCAGATTGGCAAGATACCGCGCGCCCAAGGCGGCGTTGTATTCCCAATCAGAGGTCAGACGTCCCCGCGAATAGGGCAGGCCGAGTTCGCCGGCAATTTCCTCGGCTGTTGCCGGCATCAGCTGCATCAGCCCCAGGGCGCCCACCGGGCTGCCGGCGTCTGCGCGAAACTCACTCTCCTGCCGGGCCACCGAAAGGGCCAGCGCAGGCTCTACGGGCAAATCGGTCTCGGCCAGGGCATGTACCGGATGCAGCAGGCGCGGCAGGATCATGCCCCGCGCCGCTGCGGATTTTCCGAGGAGCAGGACAAAGTAGTCCTCCCCCATCTCATCCAGAAGCTGCCCCAGGATTTCGAGCTGCGGTGCCTCGAGGGTGCGCCCGAGATCCCGGAAAAACAGCACCGCAAGGCCCCGTTCACCGGACTCCAGCAGAATCCGGCCGGCCTCCACGGTGTCGAGAGAAATGACATCGGCCTCCCGCCAGTCAATGACAGGCCCGCCTCCCACCAGACGGGGGTCGAGCGGGCGGCCCAACCGCTCAGCCGACAGCAACCCGTAAAACGCCGTCTGATGCTCCGCCCCGGCGGAATAGGCAATCTGAGCGTTGTCCGCGTCACCGATCACCTCGTAGGTGCGACCCATCCAATACTGTGCGCGGGCCCGTGAAATCGGGCCATCCACGGCCTCTGCCAGTGTTCTGAAATGGTCCAGCGCCAACTCCGGATTGTCGAGGGATCGCAGCGCAATCCACCCGGCCAGCCACTCGAGATCGGCAAACGCCGTGCCGTCCTCGGGGCTCAACCAATGTCGGGCCGCCAGGTCATAGGCGCGTTGCGCATCCCCCTCGCTGAGCACCCATCGCGCAAGTGTCCGTCGCCAACCCGACCAGCGAAACGGATCACCGAGCGCTTCCGCACTGCCATTGACCGATTGCAGGATTGCCAACGCCTCGGTCCGGCGCCCCTTGGCGGCCAACCATGAATACCGGTCATAGAGCAGCCCCGTCGTTTCTGCCAGCGCGGGCGGGACAGCCGCCAGCATATCCTCCGCGTTCCGATCCCCGCGGATGAGCGCGATCCGCGCCGCTACCAGCGCGGCCTGCTCATCGTCGAGCAGCGGCAGCAGCAATTCCGCCTCCGACCGCTTCCATCGCCACAGCAACATGTCCGCCCGCGCCGCGTGATGGGGGGCCAGCAACTCCGAGAAGTTTGCCGCCACCGTCTCCTGCTCCAGCGGCTCCATCGACAGCGTCAGCCAGGCCTGCACGACCAGCGCCTGTTCCTCGCCAGCCTGACCTGTCGCCTCATAGGCCCGCGCCAGGGCCAGCACTCCGGCACCGGTCTCGGGCAGGTCCCGACCTTCGAAAAAGGCGATGACATCGGCAGGGGGCAGATCTTCGGGGATCACGCGCTCGGCCTCGGCCCGGACCCGGTTCAGTCCCGGCCAACCGGGACGGGACGCAAGAAACACCAATGCGTCCTGGTAGGTACCCTCGCCCTCCCGAAGCCTCGCCCACTCAATGAGATCACGGGCAATGTCGCCCTCGGCTGCCGCCAGGCTGGTGGCGAGAGCCCAGTCGCCCTCACTGGCCGCCGCGAAGGCCGCGCCGATGCCGCGGTCCTGTGCGGTCACCGGTCCCGTGAGCGCCAGGGCCAGCATGATCGACACCAGTGAAAGCACGAAACGCATGGGGGAAAACTTAAGCCGCAACCTTCCAGCCGCAACTCACTTTCTTGGCAAGCTCCGCCACCTGCACTAGGGTCCGCCGAATCCGGTTATCCCGGTTCCTGAAGGAGAGGAGAAACGTCATGTTCAGAGGGTCTCTCACCGCCCTTGTCACCCCGTTCCGCAACGGTGCTGTGGACATCGACGGCCTCAAATCCTTTGTCGACTGGCAGATCGAAGAAGGCACGCACGGTCTGGTTCCGGTCGGCACCACCGGCGAAAGCCCGACCTTGACCCATGATGAGCATGACCTCGTGGTCAGGACCGTGGTCGATCAGGCCGCAGGCCGTGTGCCGGTCATCGCGGGCGCGGGCTCCAACAACACCGCCGAGACCGTGCGCCTCGTTCAGCACGCCAAGGCCGTCGGCGCGGATGCGGCATTGGTCGTCACGCCGTATTACAACAAGCCGACGCAAGCCGGGCTCAAGGCGCATTTTCTCGCTGCCGCCGATTGCGGGTTGCCGATCGTGATCTACAACATCCCGCCCCGGTCGGTCGTCGACATGACCCCGGACACGATGGCCGAACTGGCGCGTCACGAAATGATCGTGGGTGTCAAGGATGCCACCGCCGACCTGTCCCGCGTCCCGCAACAGCGTCGCCGGTGCGGGCCGGAGTTCATCCAACTGTCAGGCGAAGATGCGACCGCGCTGGGCTTCAATGCCCATGGTGGCGTCGGATGTATCTCGGTGACCGCGAACGTCGCGCCCGGGCTGGTTTCGAAGTTTCAGGAGGCCACACTGGAAGGCGACTTCGGGTCTGCCCTGACACAGCTTGACCGGCTGATGCCGCTGCACGAGGCGATCTTTACCGAACCGGGCCTTGTGGGGGCGAAATATGGACTTTCGCTGCTGGGTCGCGGAACCGAAGACGTCCGCTCGCCCCTGACACCGCTGACAGAGCCGACCAAGGCAAAGGTCCGCGACGCCATGGTCTTTGCCGGCCTCTTGAACTGACCGCTCGGGTCCTACCCTTTTCGGCAGAGGTGAGAAGGAGCCGCCCATGCTGACCGTGATTTCCCCGGCCAAATCGCTCGACGACGGCCCGGCGCCCGCCGTGGCGGTGACAGAGCCGCGCTTCGGCGCGGACGCGATGCGCCTTGCACGCACCGCCCGTAATCTGAGCCTGAAGGATCTCAGGGAGCTGATGGATATTTCCGATGGCCTCGCCCGACTGAACCGGGACCGGTTCCGTGCATTTTCGGAGGCGCCGGACGTCACATATCCGGCGGTCTTTCTGTTCGACGGCGACACCTACCGGGGGCTGGAAGCGCGGACCCTGGAGGCCGATGCGCTGCGCTGGGCCGAGGGACACCTGCGCATTCTGTCGGGTCTGTATGGCCTCCTGCGTCCCTTCGACGGTATTCAGCCCTACCGTCTGGAGATGGGCTCTCGTCTGAAAACCCGGCGCGGCAGGTCGCTCTATGACTACTGGGGCGATGCCGTGGCCAGGACCCTGCGCGCTGATGCCGATGAGGTCGGAACCGACGTCCTGCTGAACTGCGCCAGCCAGGAATACTTCCGCGCCGCGGACCGCAAGTCTCTGAAATTGCGGGTCGTGACGCCGGTCTTTCTTGATGAGACCCGGGGCCGGATGGCGGTGGTCAGTTTCTGGGCCAAACGCGCCCGGGGGGCGCTCGCCCGGTACGTCTGCGAAAACCGCATCACGGACCCGGCTGATCTGGCGGGCTTCGACACCGGCGGATACACCTTTGACGCCGAGGCCAGCACGTCCGATGCCCCGGTCTTTGCCCGCAGCGCTGCGGCTGCAGCGGCGGCGGCCTGACGGTTCGGCAGAGACTTGTCGGAATCCGCCTTCAACCCCGTCAAGATCATGGGAGTCGCGCTGCTTCTTGCCCTTGCGCAATTGTCCGGGACCCCTCCGGCGCAATCTCAGACCGCCGAAAGCCCTGCAACCACAACATGGACGGTGCCATTCCTGACCTCGCGCAACCGGACCGGGGACCGCGAACCGGGCGACGCCTTTGGGGATGACCGCAGCACCCTGAGCGCGGGTCACTGCCTGGTGCGCCGGGCGGATCTTGGCAGCCTGGGGCCGCTGGCCGATCAGTTGCCGCAGTACCTGCGGGAAGAGACGCTGCGCATCGGCCGTGTCACCATCGAACCCGAAACCGACGTGCTTGACCAGCTCGAGGTCAGCGCGGCGGGCCGGGGCCCCGCGCTCTATGTCCATGGCTATTACATCGGGTTCGAAAAGGGCTGTCGCCGGGCCGGGCTTCTGATCGACAACGCGGGTCTCGCCGGACGCTTCCTGTGGTTCAGTTGGCCCTCGGACGGGGCGATCGCCTACTACACGCACGACGAGGCAGACCTTGCTTGGAGCGTTCCCGACATCGCGGACACGATCCTCGAACTGCATCGCCGATTTGGTCCCGGCAGCGTGGACGTTCTTGGCCACAGCCTCGGGGGCAGAGGCGTGATGCTGGCGCTGACCGAGGTCGCCTATCGGGACCCCGAATTCCGGCTGGACAGCGTGGTGCTTCTGGCCCCTGATGCGGATTTCGGCATCTTCCAGCGGAGCCTGCCGCGCATCGCCGCAATCGCGAACAACGTCACCGTCTATGTCGCGGACGAGGACCTGCCGCTCGCCGTCTCGGCCGAGTTTCACGGCTATCCCCGGCTTGGCCAGACCGGGAACGATGTGTCGGTCCTTACCGGTGTCGAGGTGATCGACATCAGCGATGTGCCGGAGGCGACCCCGTCGGGCCACCTCTATCACATCTACAGCGCGGAGGTTGGGGCCGACCTCAACCTGCTTCTGAACGACGGGCTCCTTGCAGGCGACCGCCCCGGGCTGCGACCGGGCGGATCCAATCTCTGGAAGCTTCAACCCGATGCCCCCGATTGACCCGGCGTCCGGCGGGCGCTTGCTTCGGGATGAGGTCCTTAATCAACCATCCGCCTGAGCGTCAGCCCGATCATGCGGTCCAGTTGATCCCTTGGCACCCCGCCAGAGGCGTCATCCAGCCCCAGCAGCACGATCCCGTGTACGGACGAGAACAATACCCGGGCAAACAGGGCCCGGTCCGCCTTCGTCATCTCGGGGATCAACACCCGGATCGGCGCTTCGATATAGGCAAAGAGCCGCCCCATCTCTTCGAGGTACCACTCGGGTGCCGCCTCGCCGGCGGGCCGGTCGTAGTCGAAGAGCGCGCGCCACAGTCCCGGATTGGCCGCCGCAAATGCGTGGTAGGCGCGCCCCATGACGACCAATTGTTCTGTCGGATCCGCCGGCGCGGCGGCCAGGGCTTCGGCCACATCCGCGCCCATGGTCCGGAACGTCCGGGCATTCACGGCAAGGATCAAATCGCCAAGATCCCCAAAGACATTGTAGATTGCGCCCAGCGCACAGCCCGCGTCGGTTGCAAGGTCCCGCGCCCGCAACGCGCCCAGACCGTCCTCGGCAATCCGCCGCTCCGCGATCAACAAGAGCCTGTCGCGTAGCGCTGCGCGCCGCTCTTCCACTTTCTGCGCCATGGGAGTCTCCTGAACGACGTTCAGTTGCCCCTAGCCGGTCTGGTCCCCACCGTCCACCTTTGCCGGGGCCCCGCCTTCAAAGATGTTGATCCCGTGGTAGCTGATCGGGTCTTCCTGCATTTCCAGATGCAAACCCTCGCCCTCATAGGGATGCGCCCGGGCCGTCTCCTCATCAACCTCGATCCCGAGGCCGGGCGCATCGCTGACCTCGATATATCCGCCCTCGACCCTGTTCGCCCCACCGATGAGCCTGGCGTGGAACTCCGTCTCGATTGTCTCCGCAATCAGCAGGTTCGGGATCGCCGCGCAAAGCTGGATGTTGGCGGCCCATTCCACCGGACCGGCGTAGAGATGTGGCGCCATCTGGGCGCGCCTGGCCTCGGCCAGCGCCGCGATCTTGCGCCCCTGCCAAAGACCCCCGGCGCGGCCCAGCGCGGGCTGGAGGATCCGAACCCCGGCGTCGAGCGCTTGCGAAAACTCGAACATCGTCGTCAGCCGCTCTCCGGTCGCCACCGGGATCGAGGTCTTGGCCACGACTTCCGCCATGGCGCCGGGCACATCGGGCGGCACAGGCTCCTCGAACCAGAGCGGATCGAAGGCCTCCAGCGCCGCGGCCAACCGGACGGCCCCGGCCGGCGTGAACTGCCCGTGCGTGCCAAAGAGCAGGTCTGCACGGTCTCCCACCGCCTCACGGATCGCCGCGCAGAACGCCACCGACAGGGAAATATCGAAGCGCGACGGCATGTGCCCGCCCCGGATCGTATAGGGTCCCGCCGGGTCGAACTTCACCGCCGTGTAGCCCTTCGCGACCATCGCCGCTGCGGCTTCCGCGGCCATGTCCGGCGACGCCCAGAACTCCGGCATCGGGTGACCGTCCTGGGGATAGAGATAGGTATAGGCCCGGATACGGTCGTTCATCCGTCCGCCCATCAGCCGATGCACCGGAACGTCCCGCGACTTGCCCTGGATGTCCCAACAGGCAATTTCCAATCCCGAAAACGCCCCGATCACCGTCAGGTCGGGGCGCTGCGTGAACCCCGCCGAATAGGCCCGGTGGAACATCAGTTCCACATCCGACGGATCCGCGCCCGCCATGTGGCGTTCAAAGACATCCGCGATCACCGCGCGCATCGCATCGGGCCCGACGGAGGCCGCGTAGCATTCACCCCAACCGACGAGGCCGCACGCCGTGGTCAGCTTTACCAGGATCCAGTACCGCCCGCCCCAGCCCGGGGCCGGAGGGGCGGTGACGATCACGTCGCAATCTGCAAGCCTCATGTTTCCTCCCGACATCGCACGGGGCAGACCCTAGCGTGCTCCTCTGATCAAGAGTATCCCTGTTGGCCCCGGGGCGTCATGCCGCCGCCGAGCGCCGCCGCGCGCTGAGAAAGATACCGAGACAGGCCACCATCAAGAGCGCGGACAGCGCGAACGGGGCCCCGGGAAACCAGACACCGGTCGGGGCGGTGTAGGCCCAGAACAGGCTGGTCATGACCAACGGTGAAAAGATCTGCGCCACAGATCGCGTGGACGAGATCACGCCTTGCAATTCCCCCTGCTGATTGTCTTCGGCCAGCCGGCTCATCCGTCCCTGCAAAGCGGGCGTCACCACCGCGCCAAGTGCGGTGATCGGCGTGAAGGCCAGCGCCAGCCAGCCTTGATCGATCACGACCAGCGCGGTGAACGCCAGAAAGTTGAAGACGAACCCGTAGATGATCGTCCCCCGCTCTCCCAGCGTGTTCAGGGCGACCCGGATCAGCCCGCCCTGCACGATGGCGATGCCGATGCCGAAGAAGAACAGCGACAGGCCGACGGTGGACGGGTCCCAGCCATAGCGGGCCTTGGTGAAATACGCCCATGTTGCCGGGTAAACGATGAAGGCGAATTCATAGAGAAAGAACAACAGCAACAGGCGCCGCACACCGTCGAGTTCTCCGATCTTGCGAAAGGCGCCCAGGGGGTTGGCCCGACGCCACTCGAACGGACGACGGATCCGGTCGGTCACGGTTTCGGGCAGGACGAAGAAGCCGAAGATCAGGTTGGCGGCGGCAAGAATCGCAGCGGCATAAAATGGCGCACGATACCCGAACTCTGCCAGCAGTCCCCCGATCACCGGGCCAAGCACGAACCCCACGCCGAAGGCCGCGCCCACGAGGCCAAAGTTCTTGGCCTTGTCCTCGGGTGCCGAGATATCGGCGATGAACGCCGTGGCCGTGGACTGTGTCGCAGCCGTTACGCCGCCGATGATCCGGGTCAGGAACAATAGCCAGACCGATCCGGCGACCGCCATGACCAGATAGTCGATCGACATCACCGCCAAGGAAACGAGCAGAACCGGCCTTCGTCCGAACCGGTCTGATAGCGACCCCAGAAGCGGTCCGAATATGAACTGCATGACCGCGAACGTCGTGGCCAGCACGCCACCCCACAGGGCCGCGTTCGATACGTTGGTGCCGCGGATCTCTTCGATGAGGTCGGGCATCACCGGCAGGATCAACCCGATCCCCATGGCGTCGAGCACAAGCGTGATCAGGATGAAAGTTATCGCCCGGCGGCGCTGAGGCTGGTCCATGGCAGGGCCTTTAGGACGCTGCTGACGGGAAGGGAAGGCGGCGGCGGTGAGTTCCGCCATTCGGCGGCGCCGTCCGAACCAGATTGCGACCGGTCATCCCAATTCCGCCAGGAAACCGGATATTGCTGCGCCATAGGCTTCCGGATGGTCGATGCAGGGCAAATGTCCCGCGCGGCGCAACAGGACGAACTCGGCACCCGGGATCGTGTCGGCGGTCTCGCGCACGAGGTCCGGTGGCGTGGAACCGTCATGGCTCCCGGCGATGCACAACGTCGGCACGGTCAGTCCGCTTGCGATCTCTCGCATGTCGGCGGACCCCAATGCCGCACAGGTCCCTGCATAACCGGCGACCCGCGCCTTGCGCAGCCGGCTGCCCCATTTGGCGCGATCCGGGAAATCCCGCGCGAACCATCTGTCGAGGGTCGTCTCCACTATGGCGTCCATACCGCCCTCCGTGACGGCGCGCGCGCGCTCGTCCCAGACTGTCCGCGTTGCAATGCGCGCGGCGGTATTCGACAGGATCAGCGACCGCACGAGGTCGGGCCGCTTCACCGCCAGTCCGATGCCCGTCAGCCCGCCCATGGAAAGACCGACGATGGTGACGTCGCGCAGCGTCAGCGCCTCGCAGACCGCCTCCGCATCGGCCACAATCCGGCCCATCGCGTAAGGCGGGTCCGGCGTGTCGGACGCGCCATGGCCGCGCGCGTCGTAGCGGACCACCCGCAGGGCCGGCGGCAAGTGGGGCAGCACGCTGTCGAACACGGTGTGATCCAGTCCGAGCGCATGGGCCATCAGCAGGGCCGGACCGTCTTGCGGCCCGTCACTCCGAACCGCGATCCGGACATCGCCACTGTCGATCATCTCCATGGCCGCATTCCGACTGTCTGGGTAGCGGGTCTTTCGCGGTTCGGGCCGACGTTCCACACGTGGCCCGAACCCGCTGGGCCCGGCTCCGAGGCTCCGAATGAGCCGTCAGGAGACATGGACCTCCTCCCTGGCCGCGGTAAAAACCCCGGCGGCAAGGATTTGTCAACAGCCCTCATTCGTTGGCATCGCCGCGCAACCGCATATGCGCGATGATCTGGCCGTGGTCCGAAGCCAGCTTGTTGTAGGGCGCCTCGGGGTGGGAGCCGTCGGTCAGATGGTCATTCAACACGCTGAAATACTCCATCTCTCCGATCTTTCCGGGGAAGTCGGGATGAAAATGCCGCGACAGGTAGATCTGGTCGATGGACTGATAGTGTCCCCCAAAGGCGGACGTGAAGACCATGTCGCGCAGCGACTTCCGAACGAACAGCCGCTCCGCCGAATAGAGCCGCACGCGGTTCACCGCCTCGGTGATCTGGCGGTTTTCTTCCTTCGTGTACCGGTCGCTGCTGTCCTCGGCGTCGTGGCGCAGCATCCAGGAGTAGTTCTTGAACGGAACCTCGCCCGAGATGATCTCTGAACTGACCGCATACTCGCCGTCGTTGAAATCGCCCAAGGCAATGACGGGATTGCCCTTTTGAAGTTCCGCCACGATTTCCCGCCTGAGCACCCAGGCTTCCGCCATTCGCCGCACAGCCGCTCTGAGCGACCCCAGCGCCCGTCCCAAGGGATCGTATCGGGTGAGGTCTTCCTCCGGGGCGAATGCGGCGCCATGCGGTTTGATGTGTTCTCCCAGTTTCGACTTCAGGTGGCAGTTGAAGAGAGTGATGACCTTGCCCGCCACCGGTATGCGGGCCTTCATGATCGGGCGCGACAGGCGGCGCAGAGTGAACTGTCCGGGATCATCATCGTCCATCCCGCGCAGGGGCTGAAACGGGATCGTCAGGGGCGTGTCGAGGTCCTGGATCACTTCCGGTGTGCCGTCGAAGCCGTAGCGCGAAAGCACGGCGACACCGGGCCGCCGCCGTCCGGGCTCGCCGGGGTCGGCGGCGTTCGGGGCAAAGGCAAGCGCCGCATCGGTGTAGGGTTCATAGGCCAGCTTTCGGAAGATCGCCTTTTTTCGGTAGGGCTTGGAGCGGTCGGGCAGGTTGGAGTCGTTGGCTTCATTGCCCCGGGCGTCGGTTTCGGAAATGACGGCGCGAAGGGCCTGTTCCTCGAATATTTCCTGAAACCCGACAATGTCGGCATCCATGGTCAGAAGCTGATCGGCCAACCAGTCCTCCTTCCAGGCGTATTCCTCCGGCGTGTAGGTCTGAAAGCGATAATATTCCCTGTCAGGTCCGATGAGGTTTTTGACGTTGAAGGACGAGACGTTGAATTGGGTCATGGCACAAGGTCCTCGGGCGGAATGGCCCAAGGGTCACCCAGTCGGGGTCGCGAAGCAAGTGGCTCTGAGGCGACGATCAACATGAGCGACGGTGATCTGATGGCGAGCGCGACGCGTTTGGGGGCCAGTGAGCGCCAAATTCGTCGTTTCCCAAGTTTGCGTCAGACTTTCATGGAATTTGAAGTGAGCCTACGGCGCCAAAACCGCGAACCTGAATATGTACCTGAAGGGGAAAGAGGAGCGGCGGAGCTTGAAGGGTTGGTGCAGTCAGCGATCAAGAAAACAGGGAGAGACGGTGGCTGGTTTAGGGG
>CAYMMT010000094.1:8662-11376 GCA_964391555.1 uncultured Rhodobacterales bacterium | reverse complement strand
CCGCTGGACGCCGCCGCGACCGAGGAAATGGCACTCGGCTGGCTCCTCGACAGCTACCGATTTGACCGCTATCGGAGCCAACCTGCCGTGGCGGCAGGCCTCGTCGCGCCCGAGGGCATAGACAAAGACCGGACGGAGGCAATTGCGGCAGGCGAGTGCCTGACCCGCGACCTCATCAATACCCCTGCCGCCGATATGGGCCCCGCCGCGCTGGAAGCCGCAGTCCGGGACCTCGCCCGAACGTTCGGGGCGTCCGTCAGCGTGACCTTGGGTGAGGGGCTGTTGACCCAGAACTTCCCTCTTGTCCATACCGTGGGCCGCGCCGCCGCCGAAAACCCAAGGTTGATCGAGATGACCTGGGGCGACATCGGCCCGACCCTGACACTTGTCGGCAAGGGGGTGTGTTTCGACACTGGTGGGCTCAACCTCAAACCCGGTGCCTCAATGGGCCTGATGAAGAAGGATATGGGCGGAGCGGCCACGGTGCTCGGGCTGGCGCGCATGATCATGGCGTCGAAATTGGAGGTGCGGCTGCGCGTCCTGATCCCCGCCGTCGAAAACAGTGTCTCGGCTCCATCTTTCCGGCCCGGCGACATCCTGACCGCGCGCAACGGACTCACGGTCGAGATCAACAACACCGATGCCGAAGGCCGTCTGGTCCTCGCCGATGCGTTGGCGTTTGCCGTGGAAGAACCGCCGGACCTGCTCGTTTCCATGGCCACACTCACCGGTGCGGCCCGGGTCGCCGTCGGTCCCGACCTTGCCCCGTTCTATACCGACCACGACGCAGATGCCTTGGCCCTGACCGAGGCGGCGCGCAAGGTCTGCGACCCGGTCTGGCGCATGCCCTTCCACTCCCCCTACGAGGCCATGATCGAGCCCGGCATCGCCGATCTCGATAACGCGCCGTCGGGCGGGTTCGCGGGGTCCATCACCGCGGCGTTGTTCCTGCGCCGGTTCACCGCCGGAGCGCGCTACATGCATTTCGACATTTACGGCTGGAACCCCGGCGCCGCCCCGGCCCGGCCCAAAGGCGGGGTCGGACAGGGTGCGCGGGCGTTGTTCGAAGCTCTGCCCGGGATGCTGGAATGAACGACCGACGCCTCACGCCATCCAATGGCCGCGTGGCCCATGTATCCCTCAAAGGTCTGGTCGAAGCTGAACGCTTCGTAGAAGGCACGGTCGGCCGGATAACGGACACCGTCGCGGACATGGTCTCCGAACCGGGCGGCAACCGGGTGAGGCAACTGGTGTGCGGAGAGGCGTTTCGCGTGCTCGACCGGCAGGATGGTTGGGCGTTCGGACAGTCGGTGCAGGACGGCTATGTCGGTTGGACCACGGCGGGGCTCGACCATGAGGCCAGACCCACCCACCGCGTCTCGGCCCCGCGTGCCTTTGCGCTTGAATACCCGGACGTCACCAGGAAAGGCGCTCATCGGTCACTTTCGTTTGGCAGCGGCGTGACGTGCTGGCCTGCTCCCGACAATGCCCTACAGGCAACATGGGAGGCACAGGGCTGGACCCGGATCACCGGAGAGGGCCGGGGCATCCCCGGACTCTTCATTCGGTCGAGCCAGATCACGGCCATCGGCTCTTTCGCGTCAGACCCTGCGTCGGTTGCAGAGCTTTTCTTGCACACGCCGTATCTTTGGGGCGGTGACACCGGTTTTGGCATCGATTGTTCCGGCCTCGTTCAGCGGTGCCTCTGGGAATGCGGTCTGGACTGCCCACGCGACAGCGACATGCAGGAATCGGCGTTCAGACCAATCGGTCGAAAGGACCGGGCTCGCGGGGATCTGGTGTTCTGGGAGGGACACGTCGGGATGCTGCTGGACCCCGATACCCTGATCCACGCCAACGCGCACCACATGGCTGTGGCGATCGAACCTCTGGATCAGGCCATCACCCGAATCGGCCAAAAGGAGTTCGGAGAGGTGACGAGCTACCGCAGAGCCTGACGCCAGGACCTGGTCATCCGGCGTTGACCGGACGCGCGGGTTACTCCACTGCGCGGATCAGTTTCCGCTCGAGCACGCGCAGAACCTGCCGCAGATCGTCTCCCCGCTTCAGCACCTGCCCTTCAGGACCCAGCACCGAATATTGCCCCTGACGCAGCCGCAACTTCGGATGTTTCTCGATCCGGTAAAGCGGGTGTTCGGCAGTTCGACGGAATACCGCAAACACGGCACGGTCCTTTAGTGTCGAGATGCCGTAGTCTCGCCACTCTCCGGCGGCCACGAACCGGCCATATAGCGACAGGATGGGTTGAAGCTCTGTCCGGTGGAAAGCGACGACGCTCTGGGGCCGGTGTGGAAACGGGGTCGGCGTTTGCACGTTCATGGCGCTAGACTTGCCGTCATTTCACAGCAAATCAAGCGGCAGTTGGCCCGCAATTGTCCCGGCGTGGCCAAGATTGCGCCCCAATCGACCCGTAAATCCGATCTCAGGCGCAACGCAGGTCGGACGGATTTTCAGCCCCCACCCAGCCCGCTCGGCCCGCCAGCGCACGCATTTGCCCCCGCGACCACCTTGATGGACGCGGGGGCATTCGCTTTTCGAGGTCGTCAGCCGCAATAAATGCGGGCAATGCGATCGGCTCTGTCGATCACGAAGTTGAGCCGTTCGGTTCGGAAATCCATCGTGATCGCCGTATCCGGACGAATGACGCGAACCTGCCCGAGGATCAGGACCCGTTCCAACGCGGTCGCGTCCTG
>CAYMMT010000094.1:7120-8562 GCA_964391555.1 uncultured Rhodobacterales bacterium | reverse complement strand
AGTCACCCATGCGCACCCGTGCCGCCGTCGCCACCGCCGCTGGCCAGCCGCTTGAGATCATGGAGGTCAATCTCGATGGCCCGAAGGCCGGTGAGGTTCTGGTCGAGATCAAGGCCACCGGGATTTGCCACACCGATGAATTCACCCTGTCTGGCGCTGATCCCGAGGGGATGTTCCCGGCGATCCTCGGGCACGAGGGCGCCGGTGTGGTGATGGAAGTGGGGGAAGGCGTGACCAGCCTGAAGCCGGGCGACCACGTCATTCCGCTCTATACACCCGAATGTCGGGAGTGCGAGTACTGCCTGAATCCGAAGACAAATCTCTGCCAGGCGATCCGTACCACCCAGGGCCAGGGGGTCATGCCCGATGGCACCAGCCGGTTCTCGACCCTCGATGGTGACCCGATCCTGCACTACATGGGCTGTTCCACCTTCTCCAATCACACGGTCCTGCCCGAGATCGCGCTGGCGAAGGTGCGAGAGGACGCACCCTTCGACAAGATCTGCTATATCGGTTGCGGCGTGACCACCGGAATCGGCGCTGTCATCAACACGGCAAAGGTCGAGATCGGCTCACGCTGCGTGGTGTTCGGCCTCGGCGGCATCGGGCTGAACGTGATCCAGGGACTGCGGCTGGCAGGAGCCGACCAGATCGTCGGGGTGGACCTGAACCCCGACAAGAAACCCATGGCCGAACGCTTTGGCATGACGGATTTCGTCAATCCGACGGAGGTCGAAGGCGATCTGGTCCCCTACCTCGTGGATCTCACCGGCGGCGGCGCGGATTACTCCTTTGATGCCACCGGCAACGTGAAGGTCATGCGCGATGCCCTCGAATGTGCACACAAGGGCTGGGGCGAAAGCGTCATCATCGGAGTCGCGCCGGCGGGGGCCGAAATCTCGACCCGCCCGTTCCAGCTTGTCACTGGTCGGGTCTGGCGCGGCACGGCGTTTGGCGGCGCTCGGGGACGGACCGAAGTGCCGCAAATCGTCGACTGGTACATGGATGGCAAGATCGAGATCGACCCGATGATTACCCACACCATGGGTCTCGACGACATCAACAAGGGCTTTGACCTGATGCACGCGGGCGAATCGATCCGCTCGGTGGTTGTTTACTGACACCCTTTCCGGAACTGGCCAGCCTTGCCAGTAGCCGCGCGGCACAGCCCGCGCGCTGCTGATCTTCTGGCATCTCGATGCCCTCGTTCGCGCTGCCTTCATTTCGAAGAGCGTGAGGGCCGCGGCGTGCCGAAGGGTCGGGATTACGTCGCTCGACGTCATCTCTGACCTGCTCCGGTGGCTATTTCGCAGCATGAATAGCACTAATCGGGCCATCACCGCCGGCATGATCACTGCACACCATGCCGGATTATCCAATTTGGCACCAATCAATGTAAAATTTAGCCAATTGTTTACCAAATATCTACAATTGTCGGCAAT
>CAYMMT010000094.1:2834-7020 GCA_964391555.1 uncultured Rhodobacterales bacterium | reverse complement strand
GAGGAGATGACAAATGCCTGACGACCGACCGCTCCTCGCCGTCCTGATCGACGCCGACAACACCTCCCCCAAGCATGCCGGTGCCATATTCGAGGAGATCGCGTCGCTGGGCGAAGCCAGCGTGCGGCGGTGCTACGGCGACTTCTCGAGCCAGCAGATGGCGGGCTGGAACAAGGTGCAGGCCGAACACGGCCTCGTCCCGCATCATTCGCCCGCAAACACGGTTGGCAAGAACTCGTCTGACATCAGCCTGGTGATCGACGCGATGGATATCCTGCATTCCGGTCGCTTCGACGGGTTCGTGCTGGTGTCCTCGGACAGTGACTTCACGCGGCTCGCCAGCCGAATTCGGGAACAGGGCCTCGATGTCTACGGCATCGGGCAAAAGAAGACCCCAGACGCATTTCGCAAGGCCTGCAAGCGTTTTATCTTCCTCGAAAACCTCGGAACTTCGGGCGACAGCCAACCCAAGGCCGCCGCCTCGAAACCCGCCGCCAAACAGCCCCTGACCGAAGCTCGGGACATCATCTGCCGCGCCATGGATGCGCTGGATCAGGACGATGAGTGGTATCCCATGGGCCCGCTTGGCCAATACATCACCTCGGCCAATCCCGATTTCGATACACGGACCTACGGCAAGAAGAAGCTCTCCGACCTCGTGAAGGAGATCAAACTCTTCGAGACAAAGCGCGGCCCCGACAACCAGCTTCTGGTTCGCCGGTTGGATTGAAGGACGGGCCCATGGGCTCCTTGTCTCATCCATTCCTTGGCTCCGAAGGTACCAAGGGGTCTGGTGGTCAGGTCAGCGGTGAGACGACCTCTTCCGTAGCGGCTTAGAGTCCCAAGGCACATCCATCCTTGCGGGGATCGCTCGCGCCCTCCAAGACCCCCGAAGCATGGATCCGGATCGCCTGACCGCCACCGATCGGAGACGGTGGCGCGACGACGTTGTGCCCGATATCCGCCAGTGCCTGACAGACATCCGGGGCGTAGCCCGCCTCCACGCGCAAATCATGCGCATTTGGGAACACCCGGGGGCAGTCCAGCGCCGTCTGCGGGTCCATGCCGTAGTCCGCGACATTGGTCAGGAACCGGGCATGGCCGGCGGCCTGATATTGCCCTCCCATCACGCCAAACGGCATCACCAGCCGTCCCTCCTGCCGCAACATGGCCGGAATGATCGTGTGCATCGGGCGCTTTCCCGGGCCCACCTCGTTGGGGTGCCCCTCCTCCAGAGTGAACCCTGCACCGCGATTGTGAAACAGCAGGCCGAATTTCTCGGACGCGTGACCGGACCCGAAGGACTTGAAGATCGAATAGATCAGCGACACCGCCATGCCGGCCCCGTCGACAACCGTGAGATAGACCGTGTCGCTGTGGGGCGACCCGGCGAATTCCCGGCTCGGCGGCAGAACCGCATCGGGTTTGATCCGCGCGGCCAGCGCCGCCGCGGTTTCGGGCGCCAACATTTCCTCCAGTCCGGACACGTGGTCCGCGTCCGCAATGATCCTGTTGCGGGCATCATAGGCCAGCTTGGTGGCCTCGGCCTCGACATGGGCGCGTTCGGCGCCAAGGGGATCCATGCCGGCAATATCGAAACGGGCCAGGATATTGAGAAGCAGGATTGCCGTGGCCCCCTGCCCGTTCGGCGGATGCTCAACCAGCTCGAAGTCTCCGTATGTGCCGGAAATCGGGTCAACATAGTCGCTGTGCGTGGACGCCAGATCACCGGCACCATGAACACCTCCGAGCGACCGGAGGCTCGTCAGGAGGTCCTCGGCCACCTCACCTTCATAGAACCCCGCACGGCCCTCCGTCGCGATGCGGCGCAGGACCTCGGCCGTCCCCGGCATTCTGAACAGGTCACCCTGTTCGTATGCCACACCATTCTTCAGGTAGAACCGCTGGCCCTCGCCCCGGAGCAGATGGGCGTTCTTCGACCAGTCCCAAGCGACCCTCAGCGCAACGGGTACGCCGCGTTCCGCGTGATCGATGGCCGGCTCGAGGACATCCGCCAAGGAAAGTTTGCCCCAGTCTTCGGACAATCGGCAGAATGCATCGACCGCGCCGGGCAGGGAGATGGCATCCGGACTGTGAAGTGGGATCGATTCGAGACCGGACGCCCGCATGGCGACGGCGTCGATCGCGGCGGGGGCCCGGCCCGAACCATTAAGCGCGGCGATCCGGTCTTCCCCCGCCGGTTTCACCAGCGCGAAACAGTCACCAAAAAGCCCTGTCATCGCCGGTTCGCACTGCCCCAAAAGCGCTGCGGCCCCGATGGCGGCATCCACCGCGTTGCCGCCCCTGGCCAGAATGCCGACCGCCACTTGGGTCGCCAATGTATGGGAGGTCGCGGCCATGCCGCCCGTGGCAAGAACCGGGGATCTGCCCGGCAGGTGAAAATCGCGCATGTCTTTTGGCTTCCTTGAGAGTGGAATGCGATATTAGCGCGTCTGTCGGGAAGGGGAAGGCCTCGGTGCCGGGTACTGGGTGGGGGCTGTTTCACCCGGCACCGAGGGAAGCTATATGCAGCTACAAGTACGGGTATCGGTTTGCTTCGCGGCCAATTGATGGAACGAATGGGGCCTTTCCCGGGCTATCGGAAGGAGGAAAATGGGCATGGTCAATGTGGTGATTTCGGGCGCGGCGCGGACGCCCATGGGCGGTTTTCAGGGTGACCTCTCCGCGCTGACAGCCGCTGATCTGGGGGGCGCGGCGATCGGGGCGGCGCTCCGTGGCGCGGGTCTCGAGACGGTTGACGAGGTTCTCATGGGATGCGTCCTGCCAGCCGGCCAGGGCCAGGCCCCCGCGAGGCAGGCGGGCTTTGCCGCCGGTGTGGGCGAGGACGTCCCCGCGACAACGCTCAACAAGATGTGCGGTTCCGGGATGAAGGCGGCGATGATCGCGTTCGACCAAATCGCGCTTGGCCAGGCCCGGAGCATGATCGCCGGGGGTATGGAGAGCATGACCAATGCTCCCTATCTCCTGCCCAAGATGCGGGCAGGAGCGCGGCTGGGACATGGCGAGGTGATCGACCACATGTTCCTCGACGGATTGGAGGACGCTTACGACAAAGGCCGCCTCATGGGGACGTTTGCGGAGGATTGCGCAGAAGCGTTTCAATTCACCCGTGAGGCGCAGGATGAATACGCGCTCAGGTCCCTGGGCCGCGCGACGGATGCACAGACGTCCGGTGCGTTCGCCGCCGAGATCACGCCGGTCGAACTCGCGACCCGCAAGGGCACGCTGACGATCACCGAAGATGAACAAACCAAGACCGCGCGACCGGACAAGATCCCCCACCTCAAACCGGCATTCCGAAAGGACGGCACGGTCACCGCGGCAAATTCCTCGTCCATTTCGGACGGTGCCGCCGCGCTGGTGCTGGCAGCCGAAGGCAGCGGCCTGCCCGTTCGCGCGCGGATCGTCGGCCACGCGTCGCATGCGCAGGCCCCGGGCTGGTTCACCACTGCGCCGGTCCCCGCCGCGCAAAAACTGCTCGACCGGATCGGTTGGGCCAGGGAGGATGTGGACCTGTGGGAGGTAAACGAGGCCTTCGCCGTCGTGCCCCTGGCCTTCATGCACGAAATGGGCCTCGATCCGGAGGTGGTGAATGTGAATGGGGGCGCCTGCGCGCTCGGCCACCCCATCGGCGCGTCCGGGGCCCGCATCATGGTGACTCTGCTCCACGCTCTGGAGGCGCGCGGGCTGAAACGCGGGATCGCGGCGATCTGCATCGGCGGTGGCGAGGGAACCGCCATCGCGATCGAGCTCCCATGATTGATTATTCCCAGACCGCGAAGATCATCGCGTCGCTCACGAATGGCGAAACCGATGAGGTCGCGCTCATGGCCACAGTGGCCTGCGAACTCCATTCCGCCGACGACCGCTTTGACTGGACGGGGTTCTACCGGGTGACGGAGCCGGGCATCCTGAAAATCGGGCCCTATCAGGGCGGCCATGGCTGCCTTGTGATCCCGTTCGACAAGGGCGTCTGCGGCGCAGCGGCGCGCACCGGTGAGGTTCAGCGCGTGGCCGATGTCGACGCCTTTCCCGGCCACATCGCCTGTTCCAGCAGCACCCGATCCGAGATCGTCCTGCCCGTTCTGAATCGCGCGGGGGATTTGCTGGGTGTCCTCGATATCGACAGCGATCAAGTTGATGCCTTCACGGAAACCGATGCCAA
>CAYMMT010000094.1:0-2734 GCA_964391555.1 uncultured Rhodobacterales bacterium | reverse complement strand
TCCATTGCCGACTTGCGCCAAATCGCGGCGCTGTTGGACGTGGCCGTGTCGAGCCTCTTTCGATCCTCCGCGCCGATCAATGAGAATGGAAGGATCGTCCGCAGCGAAAGCCGCCGACCGATCGGCAGCCGCGAGGCCGGTCTGGTCGAGGCGCTGCTTAACCCTGACCTCACCGATGACTTCGAAATGGTCCACTGTACCTTCGAACCGCACAGCCAGATTGGCGAAACGGTCACACGTCCGACGCAGGAAGTCGGGTACGTCATGTCCGGACGGCTCCAGATAACCATCGAGGGCGACCTCTACGATTTGGGACCAGGCGACAGTTTCCGTATACGCGGCACACCGTTCCGCTGGCGAAATCCGCACGATACCGCCTGTACCGCGATCTGGGTGATCGCGCCGCCGGTGTACTGAGGCGTGGAATGGTGTTGGCAGAACAAGGAGGCCCATTGAGATGACAGTCGAGGCCTGGATCATTTTTGCCCTGTTCTGGCTTGTCTTCGTGACCACCCCGGGACCGAATGCCGCGAATTGCATCCAGAACGGCATGGCATTCGGATTTTTCCGCAGCCTTTGGGGCGTGGCGGCGATCCTCACGCAGGCGACGGCGTTCCTGCTGCTCTCCGCGGCCGGGGTCGGCGCGGTGATCGCCGCGGCACCCGAAGCTTTCTTCTGGATGCAGATCGGCGGCGCGGGGTTGCTGGTCTGGCTGGGTGTGCGCGGGTGGCTGAGGGCCTCCGCCAAGGTGACCCTTCCCGACACCGCAGGGTCGATCTATGGCCGCGCGCTGCTTATCGCGACGGTCAATGCAAAATCGCTCGCAGGTTACATCGCGGCCTTCAGCCAGTTCGTGCAACCGGACGTGCCGATCTGGGGCCAGATGGGTGTCATCCTGCCAACTGCACTGACCCTGACGGCCCTGTCCTACGTCAGCTACACCGCCCTCGGAGCAGGTCTTGGCCGTGCGGCCATGGGCGCCGTGTTCAGCGCATGGCTGAGGCGCGCCCTCTCGGGATGTTTTGTCCTCTACGGCGCCGCGCTTGGCGGCGCCGCCTGGTACGGGAGAAGCTGATGTCCCTCTTTGGCTGGACCCTCAGCATCAAGGTCGCGGTCACGCTTCTCGCCGTCGTCCTGCCTGCACTTCTTGCCTCGCCCTCATGGCTCGACGGAGTTGTTGGCACGTCTTCTGCCCCGGTACTGTATCGCCTCTACGGCGTGGCAATCCTCGCCCTTATCGTTGGCTACGCCGTGGCCCTGCGTTCTGACTTGGCCGGCCAGGACGCGCGGTGGATCCTGCCAGTCGGCATGGTTTCCAACAGTGGCGCAGCGCTCGCTCTCCTGCTTTCCGCCAAAGACATCACATGGGTCCTCGCCGCCCTGTTCTTCGGCGCCGTCACCGTCAGTTTCATCTTCACCGCGCTCTGGCCCGAAGCCATGACCCGGACACCCTCTGCCAAAGGAGTTCCTCAATGACAGATTTCCCAACTGCCGCCCGTGTCGTCATTATCGGCGGCGGCGCTGTCGGGGCGTCCTGCGCCTACCACATCGCCAAGGAGGGGTGGGACGTCGTCCTGCTCGAGAAGAATGAACTCACTGCCGGGTCCACGTGGCATGCCGCAGGGAATTGCCCGTCGTTCTCCACCTCCTGGGCGGTGATGAACATGCAGCGCTATTCGCTGGAGCTTTATCGCGGCCTCGCAAACGAGGTCGACTACCCGATGAACTACCATGTCACGGGCTCCATCCGGCTTGGCCATTCCAAGGAACGGATGATGGAATTCGAACGAGCCCGCGGCATGGGCCTGTACCAGGGAATGTCGCTGGAGATGATGTCACTCAGCGACATGAAGGAGCGGTATCCCTTCCTCGAGACACATGACCTCGAAGGCGGGCTTTATGACCCGGATGACGGAGACATCGACCCGGCGCAATTGACCCAAGCTTTGGCCAAAGGTGCTCGGATGAATGGCGCCCGGATCGAACGGTTCTGTCCGGCCACTGGCGTCAGCCGCAAAAACGGGGAGTGGATCGTGCACACCCCGAAAGGTGACATCACCTGCGAAAAGGTCGTCAACGCCGCTGGCTATTACGCCCAGCGCGTCGGTGAATGGTTCAAGCCCTACGGCGGCCGCACCGTGCCGATGGCGGTCATGTCGCACCAGTATTTCCTGACCGAGGAGATCCCCGCGATCAAAGAGTGGTGCGAGGAGACCGGCAACCGCAAACTGCCGCTCCTTCGTGATGTCGACAGCAGCTACTACCTGCGGCAGGAGAAATACGGACTGAACCTCGGTCCCTATGAACGGAACTGCAAAGCGCACTGGATCACGCCCGATGACCCAATGCCGGACGACTTCAGCTTCCAGCTGTATCCCGACGACCTGGAACGGTTGGAGTGGTATATCGAGGACGCCATGGCCCGCGTGCCGCTCTTGGGCGAAGGTGGTGTGGGACGCAATATCAACGGCCCGATCCCCTACGCCCCCGACGGCCTGCCTCTGATCGGCCCCATGCCGGGTGTGCCCAATGCCTACGAGGCCTGTGTCTTCACCTTCGGCATCACCCAGGGCGGCGGGGCGGGCAAGGTTCTGGCCGATTGGGTCACGGAGGGCCAGACCGAGTGGGACATGTGGGCCGTCGATCCCCGACGCTACACGGACTACACCGATCAGGACTACTGCAACCAGAAGGCCATGGAGGTCTATGGCCACGAATACGCCATGCATTTCCC
>CAYMMT010000093.1:6605-11380 GCA_964391555.1 uncultured Rhodobacterales bacterium | reverse complement strand
ATAAGGCGGAAACGGCGCGGAGTGTTTGATGGCCCCGGGCCAATTTCCGGGCCAGCCGCAACTTAAGGAGCACAACTCAGGTGGGGCAAACAGCCTTGTCGGCCCGCGACGTTGCCAGGAATTCGGTCCCGACCGCCCTTGGTCATGACACATTGTGCCCCGCCCTCGAGGCCGCCGTCCTACAGGCTTGCCGCCAGCCGGGTGCCCTGATCGATAGCGCGCTTGGCGTCCAGTTCCGCCGCCAAATCCGCGCCGCCGATGACATGGACCTCTTGCCCGGCGGCCGCGAGATCGTCCGCGAGCCTGCGTTCGGACACCTGACCGGCGCAGAGCACAACCGTATCGGCCCCGATCAACCGCGGATCGGCGTGCTCTTCGCCAAAGCTGACGTGCAACCCTGCTGCGTCGATCCTTTCGTAGTTCACGCCGGTCACCATCTGCACGCGCTTCATTTTCAGTGCCGCACGGTGGATCCAGCCGGTTGTCTTGCCCAGCCCCTTGCCCATCTTCTGCGACTTGCGCTGCAACAGCGTCACCTGCCGCGCAGGCGCATCGGGCTTTGGTCCCTCGGGGGCCAGACCTCCCCGTGCCTCGCCCGGATCCGCCACACCCCATTCCGCCATCCATGCGGGCAGATCCTCCGTCGGGCTGTCGTCGGTCACGAGGAATTCGGCGACGTCGAACCCGATGCCCCCTGCACCGACAATCGCCACGCGTTCGCCCACCGGTGCGCCGTGGCGCAACACGTCGACATAGCTCACCACGTTCGGCCCGTTCTGTCCGGGGATTTGCGGGTCGCGTGGCAAGACGCCCGTCGCCACCACAACCGCGTCGTAGTCGGCCAGCATCTCGGCCTTGGCCTCGATCCCCAGATGCAGGGCGACGCCGGTCTCCGACAGCATTGTGCGGAACCAGTCCACCAGCCCGTGGAACTCTTCCTTCCCGGGCACCTGCTTGGCCATGTTGAGCTGCCCGCCGACTTGCGTGTCCCGATCGTAGAGCGCTACGCGATGGCCGCGTTCGGCCGCGGCGATGGCCGTGGCCATGCCGGCGGGACCGGCGCCGATGACGGCGATTTCACGCGGGCTCCCGGTTGGCTCCAACGCCAATTCCGTTTCGTGGCACGCGCGCGGGTTCACGAGGCAGGACGTCATCTTGCCCGAGAACGTGTGATCCAGACAGGCCTGGTTGCAGGCAATGCAGGGGGCAATCGTCAGGGCCCGACCCTCTGCGGCCTTGCGAACGAACTGGCTGTCGGCAAGGAAGGGCCGCGCCATCGACACCATGTCCGCGCAGCCGTCCGCCAGCACGGCTTCGGCCACGTCCGGCGTATTGATCCGGTTCGACGTGATGACCGGGATGCCCACGTGCCCCATGAGTTTCTGCGTCACCCAGGCGAATGCCCGTCGCGGGACCGATGTCGCAATCGTCGGAATACGTGCCTCGTGCCAGCCGATCCCGGTGTTCAGGATCGACGCGCCCGCGCCCTCGATCTTGCCCGCAAGCCGCGCCACCTCGTCAAAGGTCTGTCCATTCGGGATCAGGTCGATCATCGACAGCCGGTAGATGATGATGAAATCGTCTCCGACGGCTTCCCGCGCCCGGCGCACGACCTCCACCGGCAGGCGTTGACGGTTCTCAAGGCTTCCGCCCCAGCGGTCCTCGCGCCTGTTGGTATGCTCGACGAGGAACTGGTTCAGGAAATACCCCTCGGATCCCATGATCTCGACCCCGTCATAGCCGGCCGCCTTTGCGCGGGCAGCAGCGGTCACGATATCGGCGATCTGCTTTTCAATCCCCTTCTCGTCGAGCTCTTTGGGTGGGAAGGGCGAAATCGGCGATTTGACCGGCGACGGGGCGACGCAATCGGGGGAATAGGCGTAGCGGCCCGCATGCAGGATCTGCATTGCGATCCGTCCACCGTTGTCGTGGACACGGTCCGTCACGATCCGGTGGTTGGCGATGTCGTCGTCGGAAAACAGACCCGCCGCGCC
Source organism: uncultured Rhodobacterales bacterium (assembly GCA_964391555.1). GTDB lineage: Bacteria > Pseudomonadota > Alphaproteobacteria > Rhodobacterales > Rhodobacteraceae > JAMWZF01. The sequence goes on along the minus strand of CAYMMT010000093.1, from coordinate 9,386 downwards.
CGGAAACACGCCGCCCTCACGGTTCGGCGCCATGCCGCCGGTGACGATCAGGGCCACGCCGCCCGCCGCGCGTTCGGCATAGAAGGTCGCGACCCGGTTCCAGTCCCCGGTCTCTTCGAGGCCGGTATGCATGGATCCCATGAGCACCCGGTTCGGCAGGGTCACGTGGCCCAGATCAAGTGGCGACAGAAGATGCGGGTAATGGGTCATGTCGGCCTCCCTCTTTCGCGTTCACCTAACCCGAGGGTGACGCGAACGTCACTCAAGACGCGGCGTCAGTCCGAGAGCCGGGCGAAGAGAATACCCGTCTCGGGGCGTCCCTTTCGCCTTGGCCTCCCTTGAAAGCGGATGTCCCAGCCAGTCGAGTGGGTTTCGATGGCCGCCTTCAGCCCGGCCATGTTCGACGGCTCGTCAAGCAGCAGGAGCCAGCCGCCCGGGACCACGGCATCCAGAAGACGGGTCAGGACCGTCGCACGATCAGCGGCCTCGGGCAGCATATGCAGCGTTCGGTCGATCAGCAGCACGTCGACCATTCGGGTGGGTTGGTAGTCGCGGATATCGCCCACCTCTCCGGTGACGGGGAGGTCCCCGGCCTCCGCCAGCATCTGCGACACGCCGTTGGACGACAGGTCGATCCCGTGAACGGAATGACCCATGTCCGCAATCGCCAGCGCATCGCGTCCCTGCCCACAGCCGATGTCGAGCACCTTCAGCACTGGCGGACGGTCCTGGAAGAACGCGACGACGTCCGGATTTGCCGGGCCCATGGCATGAGGTGTGTTGCCATAGAGAGTGTTGTAGTCGATGGCCATCTGCCCGGCGTGGTAGAAACCCGGCAATCGGTCAAGCGATTTCCGGAGATTGCAGATGAAAGCCGGTCGGATGCAGCGGGTCATCGCGACCGACCGCAACGTGGCCTCCTCGGGGATTACCCCGTCGTCTCAACACAGTGGCGACGAAAAGCGCGCTTGAGCATATCGAGTTCCGCCCGCAGCAACGCCAGTTCGGCGCGCAGATCCTCGACCAGCGTATCGCCGGCGATGATGGTCTCGGACGTCAGGACCTCGTCCTGCTCCACATTGACGAACTGCACGACATGGGCGCCGTCCGACAGGACCTCGATCGGAAGCGGCAGGCGCAGCATGAACCGGCCGGGCCGATCGTCGGGACGAACCTCCAGTCCCTCGAGCGCCCGGTCGAGGTAGCGGGCCTGCAGCATGGGTGGCGCGTCGAATTCGCCCGGCAGGGTCAGGATGCCTTCCCATGTTCCATCGGCAAGCCGCGTCTTTGTCAGCGTGATCCCTGTCTCGGCCATGTCTGCCCCCTGTGTCATATCTCCGCCCGCGGGAAGCGGCAGAAGGTGAGGTCGCGAATGGTAACCTGGTTCATCTCGGGGCCTTCGAAGATGAGGTCCAGCCACATCTTCTCGGCGCGCTTCTCGTTCAGTTTCGTGTAGGCGAGGTCAAACTCGACCATCACCTCGGCCTCGGCCAGCGGCAATTCCCGGACGATCTGTTCCGTGTTGGGTCCGTGCTTGATGTTCAGCCGGGCAAAGATCTCCAGCGGCTTTTCCAGTTCGATGATCGCGTTGAGCCGGATCAGGTGGCGGCGCTGCAAGGCCTGGCAGGCCTCGGTTGGCAGGTCGAGCACCATCGACAGGAACGAGCCGTCAAATCGGAACACGTCCATGCGGAAGCCGAAGGGCGCGAGGTCCTCTTCACGGGTGTTGCGCAACTGCCGGACGGTGAGTTCCGAGATGCGGCAGTCGTGGAACACCGTGGCCTCTTCGCCGAACATCTGCTTGCTCTCGACACTGGCCATGCCTTGTTCCGGCAGGGGACCGCGCCAGATCTGCGGGCGCCACGACCAGTCCGTGCCCTGCGGTTTGACAAAGGCGCTGGACCCGATGCGCGGCAAGGCCAGCCGGCTGTCGGCGACAAAGATCAGGTCGTTGAGCTTTTGCCGAAGCGCCCGAGCCCGCGTCCGTCGAACCCGAAGCTCTGACAGGTTCGCGGCAGAGGCCTGACGCGCCGCCCGGGACCAACGCCTGAGCGAGACCCGATAGGCCAGCGCGTCCACCAGCCCCGCCATCCGTGCCTTCAACCGGTACGCCATGTTCCGCCTGTGCCTACGGGCGACTGTCCCTCGCCCCCGGAAACCTACCTGCCAAATTGTTTACAGAAAGGAAACAGTTCAATGTATTGCAATCTTCGTTGGCGCGCGGCGCGCCGGGAGACGCGGCCTTTCAACCGGTAAACGGCGACGTTCCCGAGGGAGCAGCACACCGGAATAGTCTTGAGCCAAAGTAGGGTCCGGCGGGTTGCGTCGCGCGCGGCGTGCAGCCGTCGCACGGATGGCCTACCCGCCGACGTTCGCCTCCGCCAAGGCGGCAGCCGCCGTGCGGATCAGGATTTCGCCGTCGCGTTCGTCCAGTGGGTTCGCTTCGAACGCCCGGAGCGAGATCACCGCGCTGCGATCTCCAAGATCGAGGAAGACCCGCCACCCCGTCGCCTCGGTTCCGCGCATCCGGGGCGCGTCGGGGTCATTGTAGCGGACCAGGACAAGCCCGTCGCGGGCCTCGGTTTCGTACACTGTGACCTCGGCCTCACCGGCCGATAACAGTGCCTGGCCCGCTTCCTTTTCGAGGAGTGTGGCCAGCGTGTCCTCCTGGCCTCTCACCACGGCGCTGTTTGCCTCGCCAATCTGAACGGTCAGGAGGCCGTCCAGCGTCGGCAGGAGTTCCGCCTCCGAGACCCGTGCGCAGGCGGCGAGAACGGCAAA
>CAYMMT010000093.1:0-6505 GCA_964391555.1 uncultured Rhodobacterales bacterium | reverse complement strand
GAGGCATAGATCGTCTCCCGCGGGCCCGGCCACGCGTCGCGCCGGGCCGCCAGTTCCTCATCGCTGAGGTCAACGGACAACTCGCCGGTTATCGCGTTGATGGTGATCAGGTCGCCATTCCGCAGCATCCCGATTGGTCCGCCATGGGCACTCTCCGGCCCGACGTGACCCACGCAGAACCCGCGCGTCGCGCCCGAGAACCGGCCGTCGGTGATCAACGCGACCTTCTTGCCCATGCCCTGGCCGGACAAGGCCGCCGTGGTGGCCAGCATCTCACGCATGCCCGGGCCTCCAGCGGGGCCTTCGTTGCGGATCACGATCACCTCGCCTTCCTCGTATTCACGCCGTTTCACAGCCTCGAACGCGTCCTCTTCACATTCGAAGACCCGGGCCGGGCCAGTGAAGCTTTGCTCCTCGGGGCTCATGCCCGCGACCTTCACGATTGCGCCTTCAGGGGCAAGGTTGCCCTTGAGGCCAACCACGCCGCCGGTGGGCGTGATCGGCGTTTCGACCGGATAGATGACCTTGCCGTCGGCCTCGCCCCGGATCATGTCGAGCTCCTCGCCCATGGTTCTGCCGCTGGCCGTAACGCAGTCCTCGTGGATCAACCCGGCCTTCTGCAATTCCTTCATGACCACCGGCACACCACCGGCCTCGTAGAGGTCCTTGGCCACATATTCACCGCCCGGCTTGAGGTTCACGAAATAGGGCGTGTCCTTGAAAATCTCGCAAACGTCGAAAAGGTCGAAGTCGATCCCGGCCTCATGGGCAATCGCGGGCAGGTGCAGGCCGGCATTGGTTGATCCGCCGGTGCAGGCCACGACGCGGGCTGCGTTTTCGAGGCTCTTGCGGGTCACCACGTCGCGGGCGCGGATATTCTTTTCCAGAAGGTGCATTACCGCGTCGCCCGAGGCCACGCCGTACTGGTCCCGGCTCTCGTAGGGGGCCGGGGCGCCGGAAGAGTTCAACAGGGCCAGGCCGATCGCCTCGGACACACAGGCCATGGTGTTCGCGGTGAACTGACCTCCGCAGGCGCCCGCCGACGGACAGGCCACCCGCTCCAGCACGTCCAGTTCCGCATCGGACATATTCCCGGCCTGGTGCTTGCCCACGGCCTCGAACACGTCCTGCACGGTCACGTCCTTGCCGCCGAGGCGGCCCGGCAGGATCGACCCGCCATAGATAAAGACGGCTGGCACGTTCAACCGGACCATGGCCATCATCATCCCCGGCAGGGATTTGTCGCAGCCCGCAAGGCCGACGATGGCGTCATAGCAATGGCCGCGCATGGTCAGTTCCACCGTGTCAGCGATGGCTTCACGTGAAGCAAGTGACGAGCGCATGCCCTCGTGACCCATGGCGATGCCGTCGGTTACGGTGATGGTGGTGAATTCGCGCGGCGTGCCGTTGGCGTGTTTGACCCCCAGCTTCACCGATTGCGCCTGCCGGTTCAGAGCGATGTTACACGGCGCGGCCTCGTTCCAGCAGGTGGCGACGCCCACCAGTGGCTGATGGATCTCCTCTTCCGAGACCCCCATGGCATACATGTACGACCGATGCGGCGCGCGGGCGGGGCCCTCGGTCACGTAGCGGCTCGGTAGCTTGGATTTGTCCATCTTGCCCTTGAGCATTGGGTGCCCTCCCTGGCGAAATTCTGTCTCGCCCGGTCTAGCCAGCCACCCGGGGAGCCACAAGGTGCAACTCTTGCGGCGCGGGGCTATTCTGCGCGGGCTTCTACGCCCGATGCTGGATCAGATAGAGAGCCTGCATCGAAACGAGAAAGGCCCCGCGCCGGGGCAGGGCCACTCAAATTTCGATCTCACAGGGCCGGGTGTGGGCGTCAGGCCGACGTCCGGCGACGCAGCCCTGCGAACGCCGCGATGCCCGCGACGAGCAACGGCAGGGAGGCCGGAAGCGGAACCGGTGGCGGCATGTCTTCGACCTCAACCGATACGGAATAGGCCCGCGCCCGTGAAGCAAAGATATCAATCGAGCTGCCAACCGTCGGCATTCCGGTGTTCTTGTTGGTGAACATTGTCGGGCCGTGGTTCACCCAAGCCCCGACGTTGTCGAAATCAACCTTGCCCGTGCCTTGGTAGAGGCCCAGCATCCAGCCGGCCTCGACGATGGTCGACAGACCGGTCAGGGTCGAAACGACCCCGGCACTGGCCGTCGCGCTGATCGAGGCCTCAAGCGTGAATTCCCCCTGGTCTTCGGAGAAGAACAAATAGGCGATATCGCCCGACACGGCGCCGAAGTTGGAGGCCGCGGTGACCATCCCGTCAGTGAGGAGGATGTCGGTGAAGACAAGGCTGAAATTGCTCCACCCGTCGCTGGTTCCGCGGTCAATGACCTCATTGCCGATCGTCGCAGCGTTGCCGGCGCTGGCTGCAATGAGGGCCGCAGCAACTACAGAAAGAAGTCGTCTCACCGGAACACTCCACGTAACTTAAGACTTCGTTAGGGAATATTGGGCAACCGGTCAACGATGGCCGCTACGTCACCCGGTTATCTGTAGGAAATCGAGAACAATGCGTAGAAGCGCCAAGTTTTGTTGATTTTCCGGAGCGCATTTTATCCGATCGACCGGGCCGGGTCGGATCGTGACTCCGGCCATCGCGGCCAGCGCTGGGTGTTCGGGCAAAACGATTGCCGGTCCGGGCTCGCCTGCTTGGCCTACCGGGATGCCGGCCAGATCTGCGCCATTCCCCCCTCGAAACGTGCCCAGCTCATGGTGGCGGCGTTGCCAGCGAGGCCCTCGTAAAAGCTCTTTCCATTGGGCAACGGCAGGCCCGCCCAGATACGGGCGAGGTTGCGCATGAACGTGCGTCGGTCCAGTTGCCCGGTTTGGAACGAGGCCAGACCTGCGTCTTCCAGCAGCACGATGGCAAGCTGGTCCTGAACGGCCGGGGTGAAACGCACCTCCGGCCCCATGCCCTTGATTGCCGCCACGCGGCGCAGCGTGGAGGGAATGAATTGGTAGCGTCCGATGGCGTGGTGTTGACCCGGGGTCGCGTCGATCCAGGCATAGATCTCTCCGAGCGTCATCCGGGTTGGCGGCCTGGGGGTGCGGATACGTGCGGCCCAGACCACGGCGTCGTAGCCGTCAGGTCCGGCCTCGGCCAACGCAATCAGGCTGAGGAGCTGCGCGACAGGGGAGCCGCCGGGAAGCCGCGGCACAGCATTCCGGTGCGCACTGCCATTGGAACGCTCGGCTCGCGGCGTTTCGGGGCGCGGACGCGCAGGGTAGGGGGCAAAGAAACTGTTTCCCGCAGTCCCCGAGAACAGGCTGGAGCCGGAACGGGCCGCAGTCGGCGTTGCGTCCCGGGGGTCGGTATCCCGTTGATCGGGGACGGCGGACGCCAGAACGGCCGAGGCCGGGTTTGTGGTCAACAGCGCGATCTGTCCGGGCCCGGCGCCAGGGCTCCGTGACCCGGCGCCTTCGGGCGTGTCGGCGACGCGCCCGCTATCCGGGCCGATGTCCGACCCAAGCCCATTTCCGGGGATCAGCGCGGCTCCCCCAGCTGAAGTGGCAGAAAAAAGCGACGCCCGCTCTGCAGACGCCGCCCCTGCACTCACCAGTAAGAGCCCTGCAAGGGCCCACACCACTTTTGCCATTCTGGCCTGCCTCAACCTTGCTTGGCCATTGGTTTATCAGCCCCGTCTTACGGAGATGTGACCTGTGGTAGTGTGAATGGCTAGAATTTGAGACAAGCTTTCAATCTGACCCGGGCAGCGCCGGTTTGGCCGCGACGAACCTGTCGTTACATCCGGGTGCGGTTTGAGCGCACCACTGCCCTGTCCCGGGCAGATTACCCGCCGAACTCTGCCACGATGGCGTCAATCGCGGCATCGGTCAGCCTGACCGGAAAGAGCGGGACCCCCCGCAGGGGCGGGATCACGCTCTCATGATCATGGTCGCAAATCGCCAACGTGTACCGGCATTGCGCGGCATGGGCCAAACCCACGAAATCGGGGTAACGCAGCGTCCCGCTTTGCAGCGTGCCCAGTTCCATCACCCGTGTTTGGCGGGCCGCGTACATCATGTTGGCGAACCCGGCTCCGTGGTAGGACACCACCACCTCGGCCTGTGCCATCAGCGCCACCTGATCAAGCGGGGCAAGGTCCTCGAAATAGACCACGCCAAAGCCCCGCCGTGCGAGTTCCGCGATGATCCGGTCTTCGTTCTGAATTGTCCGGTCGTGGCTCGCCCCCGGTTTGCGGGAGACCCAGACCTTGCGGGGCCAGATCTCCCGACCGCCGGCCTCGGCCACTGCGCGGTCACGCAAGACCCGCATCGCGCGCGAGCAGCCGTTGGATCGGATGACCTTTCCCACGGATTGCGTGACTTGCCCACCCGCGAGCACGTTGTCCGCGCCGATCAATCCGTCAATCTGCCCGGTCGCGGTCTGGAAGTAGGCAAAGTCGCAGTCCCATGCCGTCAGCGCCGTTTCGAAATGCTGCGGTCCGGAGACGATCTTCACGCGCCCCCGGAACGTCGGAAAGACGTCCTCGATGAACCGTGCCACGTAAGCCGGGCGCGCGGTATCGCCGGTCACGATCACGATATCGCCGTCGAAGCCCGGTATCTCCGTCGCAAGCGCAATAGACGTCAACACCTCGCGCTGGAAATGAAAGTAGTTCGACAGCTTCCACGCCTCGACCACGAAATTGAGCCCGGTGACGGTGTCCTGCCACATGGGCACCGGCCCGGAAGCGGCGCGCGCATCCTCGAAATGCCGGGTGAAACCCTCCGCCCAGCCCTCGGCCCCGTTCTGCCGTTTCCAATGCCGAAAGCACTGACCGACAACACGCTCGCCCGCGGCGCCATTGAGGAACCACTTGCCGCCGAGGCCCTGATGGCTGTCGATCACAGTGAAATCCCGGACCACAACGGGTCGGGCGTCGACTTCGATGCGTTGCGAGAACTGCCGGTGCCGTTCGGTCTCGGTCCGTCGGGCCTGCCACGTGCGATTGACCTTCGGGTGCTCCGAAAGGGCCAGAAAATCGGTGATGCCGCCGGGGTCGGGGACCCAATTGGGGCGCGGGTCGCCAAGAAGATACAGCCCCGCGTCCACACCCGGCGTGTAGAATGCCGTGGCCGGATCGGCGGTATAGTCGGGCAGGGTGGTCATCCGGAGATGTCGTAGCCGAGGGAGGCTTCGAACCCGGCGTCGAGTGCGCCGCAAATGAAACGGCGGTCCTCGGCGCTGATGGCCTCCGGGCTGACGCGCGGCCTTGGCTTGCCCTTCGCTCCCACGTGCCCCGGGACCTCGATCGTACCGAGGCTGAGGCCAAACCTCTCTGCGATTGCCCGCAGAACCAACGCCGGATCGGTCCTGACCGCGTCGTAGTCCAGCAGCACGGCGTTGCACTCCCGTTCCAGAAACCCGGCAAAGCCTTGGTTCTTGACCGTCCGCATTTCCAGCGGGTTGGCAAAGCGCTTGCCGGTCAACGGGTGACGGTCCGCCTGGTTCGCCACCCCGCTGGCGCGCACCATGCCGGAGTAGCCCCAGCGGTTGAAACCGAAGTTCTTGGGGATGAATTCGTCGTACCATTCGGCACGCAGGAAGTCGGAGAAGCCCAGGTCCTGGTGCGAAATCGCAAAGGGGCGATTGTGCAGGCTGGACAGCCACGCGAAAGGCTCGCGCACGATCACGGCAATCAGGGCCGTGTCCGCGATACACGGCATCGTCGGAAAACCGTGTTTCCAGCCGTATTTCGTCGTGCCGGCAAGTGGCAGGTTGGCCTCGATCAGGTGATGGAGGAAATTCGTTCCCGTGCGGCGTTCGCCGAAGACCTGAAAGTGGTCGAGAGGTGCCGTCCCGTGCCGGGTTGCCCCCAGAAACGGCATCTCAGGCCCAGCGGTAGTTGAAGCTGACAGAAATCCGGTCCTCCTCGGCCATGTTCATCGGCACCTCGTGGCGGAGCCAGCTTTCCCAGAGCAGCACGTCGCCCACGCCGGGTTTGGCATAGACGAAGGTCTTGAGTTCCTCGCGCGCGTCCTTGCGGCGCGGCGGGGCGGCCATCATGCGGGCGGACCGGGGGTCTTCGAGCTTCAGCGCCGAGGCGCCGTCGGGCATCTGCACGTAGGTGGTGCCGGAGATCACGGAATGCGGGTGGATGTGGCTGGAATGGGTGCCGCCCTCGGGCAGGATGTTGATCCAGATGTCTTCGAGTTCGAGCGCGCGCCCGTCGAGGTCGAACTCCAGGTCTTCGGCAAAGGCCGCCACATGGGCATCGAGCGCCTTGACCACGTCGGCAAAGATCGGGAACCGCCAGGGCAGATCGGTGAGCGAGGCGTAGGAGGTATAGCCCGGATACCCGTTCTCCTCACACCAGTCCTGCCCCGCTTCATCATCCTCCGCGATGGCATAGCAGGACGCGCGCAGTTCGTTCTGGTCCACATCGCCCAGAGGTGCGCGGTAAAGGCGGGTGACGAAGAGGGAAGTGATGTCGGTCATGTGGATGGATTAACGCAGCCGTATCGCCACCGCGAGTGGGT
>CAYMMT010000092.1:3486-11385 GCA_964391555.1 uncultured Rhodobacterales bacterium | reverse complement strand
TGGTGACGCGGCCGGTATGCACGCTCTCGAGCGGGAACTTGCCCGCCACCGAATCCCACGGATCGTCCTGCAACTGCTTCATGCCGAGGCTGATCCGGTGGGTCTCCTTGTTGATCTTGATGACCTGGACCTTCACGGTCTCGCCGATCGACAGGATCTCCGAGGGGTGGTTCACACGGCGCCAGGCCATGTCGGTGACGTGCAGCAGGCCGTCCACACCGCCGAGGTCCACAAAGGCCCCGTATTCGGTGATGTTCTTGACGACGCCGTCCACGGCCTGACCTTCGGCCAGGTTGCCGATGACCTCGGCGCGCTGTTCGGCACGGCTTTCTTCGAGGATCGCGCGCCGGGAGACGACGATGTTGCCCCGACGACGGTCCATCTTGAGAATCTGGAACGGCTGCTTGAGGCCCATCAGCGGACCAGCGTCGCGCACGGGTCGCACATCGACCTGAGAGCCGGGCAGGAACGCCACCGCGCCGCCAAGGTCGACGGTAAAGCCACCCTTGACCCGGCCAAAGATCGCGCCGTCGACACGCTCTTCGTCTGCGTAGGCCTTTTCCAGGCGATCCCAGGCTTCCTCGCGGCGGGCCATCTCGCGCGAGATGACAGCCTCGCCCCGGGCGTTTTCAGCGGCGCGGAGGTAGACTTCGACCTCGTCGCCGACGCTGATGTCGGGGGCTTCACCGGGATTTGCGAATTCCTTGAGTTCGACACGGCCTTCCATCTTGTAGCCGACGTCGATGATGGCTTGTCCCGCTTCAACGGCGATGACCTTGCCTTTGACAACAGAGCCCTCGGTGGGCGTGTCCATTTCGAGGCTTTCATTCAGGAGGGCCTCGAACTCCTCCATGGTTGCGTTAGCCATGTGGCGTACAGTTTCCTTTACGTTGTTTTCGGGCCGCGCGGTTGGGTCCGCGGGTCTTTCAGGTGGTTGTGGCAGGTGAGGCAAAAACGAAGGGCCGGTAAAACCGACCCTGCCGCGAGAACCCCTGTCCGCAGGTGTCTCCCCGCGTTGACGAGGGCGCTATAGGGCGTTCAGGGCTTGTTGGCAAGGGGGACGGGCGCGCCCCCTCGACCTGGTTGTTCCCCAACTAAAGCACTTTGTCGTCAAGCCAAGACTGAATGGCCTGAGTCACCACCGAACAGGGTGACGAACTTGTGGCACCGTAGTTCGCAAAAAGATCGCCGGGGCAGGCGGTCCCCCTCGGCGCACATTTGTGGCCAATGACCCGGGCCCGATCAATCCCATATTCCACCATCAACCACAGGATCAATTTGGCCGAAGCTTTTTCTTGCGCCGGTGTGAATGTATCCCCCGCCGCGGCAGAATGTTCGATCCCTATGGACCGGCTGTTTTGGCTATTGCCGTGAATACAGGCGCGGTCATCGGCAACCATCTGCACAATTTCCCCACCCCGACCAATCACATAATGTGCCGCCGTCAGGACGTCTCGGTTGGGATTCTTGAACCAACTGACCGTCCCCCGCAGGTTTCGGGACGTGGTGTAATGCATGACAATTGTGTCGATGGTGGTGCCCCCGCGGGAATGATGAAAGGGCGTCGGATCCCATTCGACCTTTGGCTTGGAAGTCGCGGCAGGCGCTGATGGGTCTCCCCCCGACATTCCATTGCAGCACGGCGCGCTTGGGTCGTCATTGTCCCCTATGCCAGCGATGCTGCCAAGCAACTGGTCCGCCTCGCCCAGAAGGTCCATCAGCTTTTCCTTGTAGGCCGGGTCGGTAGCCCAAATGCCACCCACAAATTCGATGAATTGATAGGGATCGGCAGCGTGATCCTCCCAGCCCTCGTATGGGGCTCTGTCAAGAAATCGCCAATACCCGTCGACGAAGTCCTCAATTGAGTCGAAAGAACAGAAATAAGCCGTCTCCGACGGCGCCGCGACCAGGGTCCGCGCGGCATAGCCTTCCATTTCGGGTCGCCATTTCATTCCGCAAAAATTGTTGTGCTCGCGCGCCAGAAGCGATCCCCCTCTGCCGCTTTCCAAAATAAACTGGGCCACGCAGGCAGATGAAATCGAAAGGTATTCCGGGCGGGAATTCTGAAACGTCTCAACAAGATCAAGAAAGTCGTCTGAATAGCTCATTTCGTCTCCGCACTGGTCGTTTTGGATCCTAATCTTGGAAGGAGCGTAACCCATTCTCGCTCAATCGCCAAAACGGCCAGCAGGCGCGCGCAGTCCGCAGTTTCCCGCAAGATCGATGGGATCAATCCGATCTTCGCCCTGGGTCGACACGACATCGGGCCGCCAGTCTGTCGGTGTGATCCCACGAACAATGCATCTGCGTGGTTAGACAGGGGTCTGCACGAGCGTTTGGGGAGGCGATAAGGGATGGCAAAATAGTCGCCTTTGTCGGCACCAATGCGGTGAACCACATTCTTGAGACCAGTGGTGCCGTCGAGTTTGACGGCCAGCCGGCCACGCCTCGTGTAGTCCTGAGGACGCTATCGCCGGGACCGGCGCCAGTGAACCAGAAGGAGCCCGAGCGCAGCGAGCAAAGTCACGAATTTCGCGCTGGTGAGGACCGACGCCCGCGCCACGATCGCTTCATCGAGGACCGACGAGAAAACGAACCGGTGGATCGCGGCGTCCTCTGACAGGTCGAAACCGGCATAGAGGGCCGCCGCAACCGCGTACCGCAAGGACCCGCCTCGCCAGCCCGACAGGGCCATCCACGCGGCGAAACACAGGATGAACAGGGGATCGATCCGGGTGAGGAAAACGGCATAGGTGGTGCGCGCGGTTTCGCTCAGGGATGCAACGAAAGGCCGGATCGTTTCGACATCATAGCCAAACGCGCGGAAATCCGGAGGCCACGCCCCACCAGCCCCCGGAATGATATCCAGCCGGGTGATCAGCGCCATCAGGATGTAGAGTGCGGCGGTCGCCCCGCCAAGGATCCAGCGGGCCCGTCGCATCAGTGATCGCGCTCGATCTGCGCGCCGAGGGAGCCCATCAGCGTCTCGAAGATCGGGAAGGACGTCATGATCGGCCCCCCGTCGTCCACCGTCATCGGCCTGTTGGTGGCCAGCCCCATGACAAGAAACGACATTGCGATCCGATGGTCGAGGCGGCTTTCGACGGTCACACCGCCCGGCACGTCGCCAAATCCGCGACCCTCCACGGCCCACCAGTCCTCGCCCTCGTCCACCATGACACCCGCAGCACGCAGGCCGCGCGCCATGGCATCGATCCGGTCGCTTTCCTTGACGCGCAACTCCCTGACCCCCGGCATCTCGGTCCGGCCCGCCGCGAATGACGCGACGACCGACAGCACCGGGTATTCGTCGATCATGCTGGCGGCACGATCGGCGGGAACCATGATCCCCTTGAGGTTTGGGGAGAATTTCGCCCGCAGGTCCGCGACAGGCTCGCCGCCCTCTTCGCGCTGATTCTCGTAGGTCAGGTCCGCACCCATCTCACGCAGCGTGGTGAAAAGACCCGCCCGCGTCGGGTTGAGCCCGATGTTCGGGACCAGAACGTCCGACCCTTCGGTGATCAGGGCGGCGCAAACCGGAAAGGCCGCTGAGGATGGGTCCCGTGGCACGGCGATTGTCTGGGGCCTGAGCTCGGGCTGGCCGGTCAACGTGATCACGTGGCCTTCGTTGGTCTCTTCGGTGGTGATCCGGGCGCCGAACCCCGCCAGCATCCGTTCCGAATGGTCCCGCGTCGCCTCTCGCTCGGTGACCACGGTCTGACCTGGCGCATTCAGACCCGCGAGCAGCACCGCCGACTTGACCTGCGCGGACGGCACCGGGGTGGTGTAGCTCACCGGCAGCGGGTCCCGCGCGCCGACGATCGTCATTGGCAGTCGGCCACCGGCGCGCCCGTGGGACGCCGCCCCGAAGAGCGCCAGCGGGTCGGTCACCCGCGCCATGGGCCGGGAATTGAGCGACGCATCGCCCGTGAAGGTGGCCGTGATCGGACAGGTCGCCATGGCCCCCATGATCAGCCGCACTCCGGTCCCCGAATTCCCACAGTCGATGACCTGATCCGGTTCCGCGAATCCACCCACGCCGACGCCATGGATATGCCAGGTGTCCCCTGTCTTTTCGACCTCCGCGCCAAAGGCGCGCATGGCTTTGGCCGTATCGAGTACGTCCTGCCCTTCGAGGAGGCCCGTGACCTTCGTTTCTCCGACCGACATCGCGCCGAGGATGATCGACCTGTGCGAAATCGACTTGTCGCCCGGCACATGCGCGGTGCCGGAGAGGCCTGACGACAGGCGGGCGGTCATGGGTCGGGCTGGGCCGTGGCCGGACATGAGTGATCCCCCAAATTGGTCGGAGGCCTTCTGCGGGAGGCGCGGCCCGGGGGCAAGAGATTTGTCGGAATCAATCCGTGATGCGGTGCGGACCTGCGGCTGTTGTTTCCGCGCAAAGGCATCACGATACCGACATCGAGTGACCTTCAACTCAGCCAACACCATCCCCGCAAAACCCGCCGCATTGACATTCGCCAAAGACCCCCCACATGGTCCGCGGCCATATCCAGAGTGGAGTCGCAATGCCCGTTGTAGTCGTTGAATCCCCGGCTAAAGCCAAGACAATCAACAAGTATTTGGGCAAGGACTACACCGTGCTTGCTTCCTACGGCCATGTGCGTGACCTGCCGCCCAAGGACGGATCGGTCGACCCCGACAGCGACTTTGCGATGAAATGGGAGGTCGCAAACGACAGCAAGAAACATGTCGCGGCCATCGCCAATGCCCTGAAAGACGACAACACCCTCATCCTCGCCACCGACCCCGATCGGGAGGGCGAGGCAATCTCGTGGCACCTGCAGGAGGCGCTGACCAAGCGCCGCTCGATCAAGAAGGACACCGCCGTCTCCCGCGTCACCTTCAACGCGATCACGAAGGACGCGGTTACCCAGGCGATGCAGAACCCCCGGCAGGTCGATGAGGATCTGGTCGAGGCCTACCTCGCCCGCCGTGCGCTTGACTACCTCGTGGGATTCAAGCTGTCGCCCGTTCTGTGGCGAAAGCTCCCCGGTGCGCGCTCCGCCGGTCGGGTCCAGTCCGTATGCCTGCGCCTGATCGTCGAGCGCGAGATGGAGATCGAGGCGTTCAACACCGTCGAATACTGGTCCGTGACCGCCGACCTCAGGACGCCCCGTGGCCAGACCCTCTCAGCCCGACTGGTGAGCCTTGCCGGCGACAAGCTCGACCGACAGAGCCTCAAGGACAAGACGCAGGCCGAACTGGCGGTGCAGGCGGTCACCTCACGCGATCTGACGGTCATCTCCATCGAGGCCAAGCCGACCTCCCGCAACCCCTCGCCCCCCTTCATGACCTCAACGCTTCAGCAGGAGGCCAGCCGCAAGTTCGGCATGGGCGCGAGGGCCTGCATGTCCACCGCCCAGCGCCTCTATGAGGCGGGCTACATCACCTACATGCGGACCGACGGGATCGACATGGCGCCCGAGGCCGTCGATGACGCACGCGCCGCGATCAAGGACCGCTACGGGGCGGAGTTTGTCCCCGAAAAACCCCGTGTTTACAAGAACAAGGCCAAGAACGCGCAAGAAGCCCACGAATGTATCCGGCCCACGGACATGTCCAAGGACGCTGCGACGTTGAAAATCTCAGACGACGACCAGCGCAAGCTCTACGACCTGATCTGGAAGCGCACGCTGGCCAGCCAGATGGCCGGTGCCCGGATCGAACGCACTACTGCGGAAATCGGCTCTGCCGACGGGCAGGTCGGCCTGCGCGCCACCGGTCAGGTGGTCCTCTTCGAAGGGTTCCTGAAAGTCTACGAGGAAGGCCGCGACGATGCGGTGGCCGATGACGATGACAAGCGCCTGCCCGCCCTCGACCAGGGCGACGCCATGGTCAAGGAGGCCGTGACGCCCGAACAGCACTTCACCCAGCCCCCGCCCCGCTACACCGAGGCGACGTTGGTCAAGAAGATGGAAGAACTCGGCATCGGGCGCCCCTCCACCTATGCCAGCGTCATCACCACGATTCAGGACCGCGAGTATGTCCGCAAGGACAAGGGTCGCCTCTTTCCCGAGGATAAGGGCCGGATCGTGACGATCTTCCTGCTGAACTTTTTCCGCCGCTACGTGGGCTACGAATTCACCGCGAACCTCGAAGAGAGCCTGGACGATGTCAGTGCAGGCAACCGGGACTACAAGGACCTTCTGGGCGGGTTCTGGCGGGATTTCTCAAAGGCGATCGCCGAGACCAGCGAGTTGCGCATCACCGAGGTCCTCGACGTGCTTGACGATGCCCTCGCGCCGCAACTCTACCCCCCTCGCGAGGATGGCTCCGACCCCCGCGTCTGCCCCAAATGCGGCAAGGGGCGGTTGCACCTGAAGACCTCACGCACCGGGGGTTTCGTTGGCTGCGGAAACTACCCGGAATGCACCTATACCCGTCCCATCTCTGGCGAAGGGGCCGAGGGGGACGAACGTGTGCTGGGCGAGGATCAGGGCGACGAGATCTGGCTCAAGTCCGGCCGCTTCGGCCCGTATGTCCAGCGTGGCGAACCCACGCCCGAGAACAAGAAACCGCCGCGCGCATCCCTGCCCAGGGGCTGGTCGAAGGATGACATGGACCTCGAAAAGGCCCTGACGCTCCTGAGTTTGCCGCGCGAGATCGGCCCACACCCCGAGGATGGCGCGATGATCACGTCGAATTTCGGGCGTTTCGGGCCATACATCATGCATCAAAGGCCCGATGACGCGAAACCCACCTATGCCAACCTCAAGGACCCGGCCGATGTGTTCGAAATCGGCATGAACCGCGCGGTCGAGATGCTGGCCGAAAAACGGGCGAACCCGGGCCGAGGCCGGGGGGCGCCCGCCAAGGCTCTGAAAGATCTCGGTGAGCATCCCGGCGAAGGTGGCCCCGTGCAGGTCCTAGACGGGCGTTACGGTCCCTATGTGAAGTGGGGCAAGGTGAATGCCACGATCCCCAAGGGCACCGACCCCGAAGGCGTGACCATGGAGCAAGCCGTCGAGTGGATCGCCGAAAAGGCCGCCAAGAAGGGCGGCGGCCGCAAGAAGAGGGCGGCGAAATAGGTCGGCTCCCTGCGTCGCGGCAGGCCTCGGGCCCGCTCGCGAGGTTGAAAGTGGTGCGGCGGCCCCGCCCCGATTCCGTTTGGGATCGCCAACGCCCATGCGCCAGTGCAGCGATCCCGCCGCAGCGCAGCAATTCGCTTGCCCCTCCCGCGCGCGCTGAGTAACGTCGCGCCGATCAACGACAGGGGCTCTTGCGATGAAGAAGATCTATGGCAGCGCAACGGAGGCCCTCGACGGCCTTCTCCATGACGGAATGCTCATCGCGGCTGGCGGTTTTGGCCTCTGCGGTATCCCTGAACTGCTGATTGACGCCATTGTCGACAGCGGCGTGAAGGATCTCACCATCGCGTCGAACAATTGCGGTGTCGACGGTTTCGGCCTCGGCAAACTGCTCGACACGCACCAGATCCGGAAGATGATGTCCTCCTACGTGGGCGAGAACGACGAATTCATGCGGCAATACCTGAGCGGAGAACTCGAGATCGAGTTCAACCCGCAGGGCACCCTGGCCGAACGGATGCGCGCCGGCGGCGCGGGCATCCCCGGATTCTATACCAAGACCGGCGTCGGCACCGTGATCGCCGAGGGCAAGGAGCACAAGGACTTCAACGGCCAGACCTACATCATGGAAGAGGGCATCTTCGCCGACCTGTCCATCGTGAAAGCCTGGAAAGCCGATGAAACCGGCAACTGCATCTTCCGCAAGACCGCGCGGAACTTCAATCCGCCCGCGGCCATGTGCGGCAGGATCTGCGTCATGGAGGTCGAAGAGATCGTTCCGACCGGATCGCTCGACCCGGACCTCATCCATTTGCCGGGCATCTACGTCCACCGCCTGATCCAGGGC
>CAYMMT010000092.1:0-3386 GCA_964391555.1 uncultured Rhodobacterales bacterium | reverse complement strand
GGCATCGGCATCCCGACGCTTGTGGCGAATTACGTGGGCGATAAGGACATCACCTTGCAATCCGAAAACGGCATGCTCGGCATGGGGCCCTTCCCCTACGAGGGTGACGAGGACCCCGACTTGATCAACGCCGGCAAGCAGACCATCACCGAACTTGACCGCACGGCCTATTTCGACAGCGCGACCTCGTTTGGCATGATCCGTGGCGGCAAGATCGCGGCGGCCATCCTCGGCGCGATGGAGGTCAGCGAAAAAGGCGACCTCGCGAACTGGATGATCCCGGGCAAACTCGTCAAGGGCATGGGCGGCGCCATGGACCTCGTGGCCGGCGTGGGCCGCGTGATCGTCGTCATGGATCACCAGAACAAGCGGGGGGAGACCAAGGTGCTGCGCGAATGCACGTTGCCTCTCACCGGTCAGGGCGTTGTCGACCTGATCATTACCAACCTCGGGGTGCTGGAAGTAGGCCAGAAGGGCCTGCACATCGTCGAAAGCGCCCCCGGGGTGACCCATGACGACATCCGCGCCGCGACGGATGCCACGATTGTCTGACCATGCCCCCCAAGGCAGCCTGACCCTTCAGACAGTGCCGCTGCCGCGCGACACCAACCCCGGCGGCGACGTCTTCGGGGGCTGGGTCGTGAGCCAGATGGACATCGCCGCCGGCACTACTGCCGCCCAGCGCGCACAAGGCCGCAGCGCAACCGTGGCCATCGACGCGCTGCAGTTTCACGCGCCCGTGGCCGTGGGCGACCTCTTCTCGGTCTACACCTCGATCACCCGAACAGGGCGCAGTTCGATCACCATGCATGTCGAAGCATGGGTCAAACGCCAGCGCACCGGCGAACAGGTCCTGGTCACCGAAGGCGACTTCACTTTCGTCGCACTCGAAGCCTCCGGCATGACCCGCCCTCTCCCCGAGGCGTTCATGCCATGACCGATATCCGCGAAGAGATTGACGGCTCCAGGGGCCGGTTTGTGCTCGAGACCCCGGATGGCGACGCCGAGCTGAGCTTTTCCATCGCGTCCGAGACCCTGCGCATTGCCGACCATACCGGCGTGCCCGAGGCACTCACGGGGCGGGGTCATGGCCAACGCCTCGTGGAACACCTGATCTCCGACGCCCGTGCCAAGGGCTACAAGATTGTCCCGCTCTGCCCCTTCGTGAATCGCCTGCGCGCCCGGCACCCCGACTGGGCAGACGTGTTTCAGACCTGACCTTTCCCCGGATACGACATCACTCCGTGTCGGGGCTCCCTGTCGGGCCGCCGCCATTTTGCCCGACGATCGACGGGTGCGTCACCTGTCCGCTTGCTGAATGAAAGCGCGCGGAAGCGCCCATTTTGGCAACAGACCTCACCAAATACTCGTTTCGATCTGCGCAACAACATCATAGTTTCGCCCCATTCCGTTGCTACAACGGCACCTAATGACAATGAGCAGCACAAACCCCATTCCCAAAGCCACCGCCGCCGCTGAACGGAGCACCGCACGACGGGATCTGGTGATCCTCGCGGGCCTCTTCGCGCTGGTGATCGGCGGGCTCTTCGGCCTGGCCCGCGCCACGGGATGGGAGGAAACCGCCGAGCACCTGATGATGCTTGGCTGGGGTCAGATCGGCCTCCTGTTGGCGCTCAGCCTTCTCAACTACACCTTCCGCGGCCTGCGGTGGCACCTCTTCGCGCGCCGCCTCGGCCTGCCCACGTCGCTTGCGCAGGACATCCGCCACTTCTTTGGCGGGTTCGCCATGTCCGTCACCCCGGGCCGGATCGGGGAACTCATCCGCATGCGCTGGCTGCGCCGCGAAACCGGCTGGGCCGTCGAACGAACGGCCCCCCTTGTTCTTGTCGATCGCGCCTCCGACCTCGCCGCGATGGCGCTGATCCTTGCGGTCGCCGTAGCACTGTCCACAGGTGGCATCGCCTTCGCGGGCCCTGTCGTGGCGGTCTCGCTGGTGGCCGCCTTTGGGGCCACACGCCCGAAACTCCTCGCCGGACTGACCACCCTGGCCTATCGCGCCACGGGCAAGTTTCCGCGTCTCATGGCGCGGATCCGAGGCGCGGCGCGCTCGCTCGCGGCCTTCTCTACCCTGCCCGTCATGAGCGGCGCCATCGCCCTCGGCCTCATCGGCTGGACGGCAGAGGGCTATGCCTTCCACCTTCTCCTGATGTGGATGGGGTCGGACATCGGACTGGCCAAGGCCATCGCGATCTTCACCTTCTCCACCCTTGCCGGAGGTCTCACCGGGGCGCCGGGCGGCGTTGGCGGAGCCGAGGCCGCGATGGTCGCGCTCCTGTCCCTGGAAGGGGTCCCGCTCGAAGTCTCTGTTCCGGCCACCCTGATCATCCGCCTGACAACGCTGTGGTTTGCCATCGGCATCGGCCTGCTGGTTTTCCCCGTGGCCGAGCGGACGTCGATGCGCGCGGCCCGCTAGTCCCATGGCCGGGGGCACGCGATATTCCGGCTGGGGCCGGGCGCTTTGGGCCGAGGGTCGGCTGGACCGCCCGCACGCCCTGGACAGGATCGACCCGACCTCCCCCGCCCTCGGCAACCGCCGTTCCTACGGTGACGCGCCGCTCAATAACGGCGGCGCGGCGAACGACATGACGGCGCTGGACCGCATCCTGCAATTCGACGAGGCGGATGGCCTCCTTACCGTCGAGGCCGGCGCCACCCTCGGCGACCTGCTCAGGCTCTACGCGCCGCGCGGCTGGAAGCCCGCCGTGCTGCCCGGAACCGGTTTTGCGACGGTGGGCGGCGCAGTCGCCATGGATGTCCATGGCAAGAACCACCACACCGCAGGGTCCTTTGGCGACCACCTCGCCTCCGTCACGCTCCTCATGCAAGGCGGCCAACGGCGGATCACCCCCAAGTCCGGCGCGATCTGGAAGGCCACGCTGGGCGGGCTGGGCCAGACCGGTATCGTCACGCAGGCCACGCTGCGCATGGCCCCCTGCCCCGGCACGGCGATGCTGGTCACCGAACGCCGCGCCCCGGACTGGGAGGCGCATCTCGACCTGCTCTCCGCAAGGGCCAGCCATGTCGTGGGTTGGATCGACGCCACCGCCACCGGCAAGAGCCTCGGCCGCGGCATCGTCGAGGAAGGGGAAATCGCCCGTGGCCTCACGCCCCCGAGAGGCAGGCCGAGGGCAGTCCCGTTCAATGCGCCGCACTTCGCGCTGAACCCGATCGTGGTGAAAGCGTTCAACGCCGCCTACTACGCCCGCGTGCCGTCGCACGGGCGCACCGTGGTTCGCGCGCTCGATGACTTCTACTTCCCGCTCGACAGGATTCATGACTGGAACCGACTCTACGGCAGGCGTGGCTTTCACCAGTTCCAGTGCGTGGTGCCCCTGGCCCAGACCGACGCGCTCAGGGCCATGCTT
>CAYMMT010000091.1:0-11615 GCA_964391555.1 uncultured Rhodobacterales bacterium | reverse complement strand
GGGGTGGGATACCGCTACACGATTGAAAATACGGTACTTTTGAGGCCCGGTTCGGAGGGTCGTGGCCTTGGCCGTCAACTGATGGAGGCGCTTTGTGACATCGCGAGGGACAGGGGCCATCACAGCATGTGGGCCGGGGTCAGCGGGGAGAACCCCGACGGGGTGACATTCCACGCCCGCCTCGGCTTTGGAGAGGTGGCACGGCTGCGCGAGGTCGGGCACAAATTCGGCCGCTGGATGGACCTGATCCTGATGCAGAGGATGCTGTGACGGTCTTCGTCCGGGATCACGGCTCCGACTTGCCCGACTTCCCTGAAGCCGGTATCGGCCACCGGCCGTCTTCTGACGTTTCGCCCGAACACGCCATGCTCTAGGTTTCGTTTCATGTCGATCTGGTCCCGCATCGCTGACGCACTGTCCGCCCTCACCCAAGGTGAAGGACTTTCGGCTGTCTTTGACAGACTGCGCACCCCCCCTGAACGCACGGCGGCCTTCGCCATCGCGGTCATCGCGCTGGGCGCGAAAATGGCCAAGGCGGACGGGCAGGTGACCCGCGATGAGGTGACGGCCTTCCGGGAGGTCTTTTCGATCCCCGCCGCCGAAGAGAAGAACGCCGCCCGCGTCTTCAACCTTGCCCGCACCGACGTCGCGGGATTCGAAGATTACGCCGCGCGCATCGCCGCGATGTTCGAAGGTGAAGAGGCGACGCTGACAAACCTCATGGAAGGTCTGTTCTACATTGCCATGGCCGACGGCACCTACCATCCGGGCGAGGACGAGTTCCTGCGCCGGGTGTCCGAGATCTTCGGCTTTGATGATCGGACCTTTTCCCGAGTTCGCGCGCAGTTCGTCCCCGATGCGGAGCGCGATCCCTACGACGTGCTTGGCGTCGGTCCCGAGATGGCACTAGACGAGATCCGGGCCGTCTGGCGCCAGGCGGTGCGGGACAGCCACCCCGACCGGATGCTTGCCCGCGGTGTGCCGGAAGAGGCGATAAAGCTGGCCGAAAAGCGCCTGATCGCCGTGAACCGCGCCTGGGAGGAGATCAGCTCGGCAAGAGGCGCCGCGTGAGGATCGCCACCTACAACGTGGAGTGGTTTTCGAACCTTTTCGACGATGAGGGACACCTGCTGGAGACCGGCGACTGGTCGGGGCGCCGGGATGTGACCCGGGCCGAGCAGGTTGCGGCGCTGGGCCATGTATTTCGGACCCTCGACGCGGACGCGGTCATGGTGATCGAGGCTCCGGACGCCCATGCGCGTCGCGACGGGACCGCCGCACTCGAAACATTTGCCGCGCGGTTCGACCTGCGGGCCCGCCGCGCCCTGCTGGGGTTTGTCAACGATACGCAGCAGGAAATCGCGCTGCTCTACGACCCGGATGCGCTGACGCCCGAGCACGCGCCATCCGACGCGGGCGCGCCCCGGTTCGACGGCGATTTCAGGATCGACCTCGATATCGATTCCACCATGGACCGGGTCCGGTGGTCCAAACCTCCGCTGGAACTCGCCGTCACGACGGCCAGCGGAACCCGCCTGCGCATGATCGGCGTGCACGCAAAGTCCAAGGCCCCCCACGGCGCCAGGGGCGCAGCGGCGATCATGCGGGTGTCCATCGCCAACCGGCGCAAACAGCTTGCCCAGTGCATCTGGCTGCGGCGCCGGGTGGAGGCGCTTCTGGACGCTGGCGAGCCCCTGATCGTGCTGGGTGATTTCAACGACGGGCCCGGCCTCGACGAATACGAAAAGCTTTTTGGTCGTTCCGGGGTCGAAATCGTACTTGGGGAAGAGGACGGCAAGACTGCCCAGCTCTTTGACCCCCATGCAAAGGCTGCCCTGACCGGTCGGCCCGGTGTGGCGACCCCGACCACGGCGCGGTTTCAGGTCCCTCCCGACGGGCGCTATCTCTCGGCGCTCCTGGATTTCATCATGGTTTCGCCGGATTTGCGGGCAAGGGGTGGGCACTGGTGCATCTGGCACCCGTTCGAGGACCCGGCGTGCTTTCGCGATACCGACCTGCGCGAAGCCCTGCTGACCGCCTCCGACCACTTCCCCGTCACGCTCGACATGGAAATCTGAGCCTTCTTCGCCTATGATTGCGCCATGAAACAGATCCTTCTGAGCGTCGCCCTTGTTCTGCCTCTGACAGCGACGTCCCCCCATGCGCAGCAGTCGGAGGGAGAGACAGAGACAGAGGAAGGCTTTTCCCTCATGGAAGAGGGTGCCAAGCTGTTCCTCCGCGGTCTCATGGACGAAATGGAACCGGCGCTGGAGGAGATGGAAAACTTTGCGGACGAGGTTCAGCCAGCCCTGCGGGCCTTCGTCGACGAAATGGGGCCTGCCCTGGCCGAACTGATGAACCTGATTGACGAAATCGGCAATTACGAGGCCCCCGAAATCCTGCCCAACGGCGACATCATCATCCGCCGCAGCCCCGACGCAGACCCCTATGTCGCGCCGGAAGGGGAGGTGGAACTCTGACGCCTCCGGGCGGTGGGCCCAGCCATATGCCCGACCGTGGCGATGACAGGTCGACAGACACCTTGGCGGCCTGACCCTTTGACCCCGGCGTGCGTGAACCTTATATGTTCAGTCAGGATTGACCCGAGGTGGCCCGATGACCGAACAGACCCCGCCCATGGAAGGCACGCCCTTGATTGCGCCATCCTCGACCGAACATCCGCTCTATGACGAGGTCGTGGCGGCCTGCCGGTCTGTTTACGACCCGGAAATCCCGGTCAATATCTTTGATCTGGGACTGGTGTACACGATTGATATCGATGCTGAAAACGCGGTCAATGTCACCATGACCCTGACCGCCCCCGGCTGTCCCGTGGCCGGCGAGATGCCAGGCTGGGTGGCCTCGGCCATCGAACCCCTGCCGGGCGTGAAACAGGTGGATGTGGAACTCACCTGGGAGCCGCAATGGGGCATGGACATGATGTCCGACGAAGCGCGGCTCGAACTGGGATTCATGTAAGCGCCCATGCGGTCGGAAATGGACAAGATGATCGCCGGTGACCTTTATCTGCCCGGCGATCCGGAGCTTGTGGCGGGCCGCAAGCGCGCGCAGTCCCTGATGAACGCCTACAACCAAACGCGATATGGCGAGGACACGCCGCGCCGCGCCTTGCTCGGTGCCATGCTGGGATCGGGCGGGGATACCGCGGTGATCCGCCCTCCGTTCTATGTGGATTACGGGATCAACATCTTTCTTGGGCCCGGCGTCTTCATGAATTACGGGGTCACGATCCTCGACATCTGTCCGGTGACCCTGGGAGCCGGTTGCGAAATCGGCCCCGGTGCTCAAATCATCGCGGCGGACCACCCCCGGGACCCCGAGGTCCGGGCCGCCGGCCGGGAATTCGGCCGTCCCGTGACCCTGGGCGATCATGTCTGGGTCGGGGCCGGGGCCTTGATCCTGCCGGGCGTGACGATCGGGGATGGCGCGATCGTCGGAGCAGGCGCCGTCGTGACGCGCGATGTGGCGGCCGGCGCAACCGTCGTCGGAAACCCGGCGCGTCCGTTGCCGCCCCGAGACTGACCCGCGACCGGTCGGCGACGGCGTGTTGCGGGTCATTCACCGTGGCTGACAATCCCGTGACCGGCGACCGGCAATGCGAATTCCGTGATACGTCACGCAGGCTGCCAACGTGAAAGGGTTCCGATGTTCCGTGCCGCTTGCCTCGCCTTGATCTTCGGCCTCACGGCCACCGCCTCTGTCGCCCAGCAGGTCAGCTTTTCCGACTGGCGTGATCAACGGTTCCAGCTGTTCAACCGCGTGGAGTTCGGCAAGTCGGGCGGCACGCTGACCATTCGCGCTGACGACGCGGCCTCCATGATCTACCGCACCTTGCCGATGTCGTCCTGGGGCGCCCGCATGGCGAGCTGGTCCTGGGATGTCGTGCAATCCGTCCCGGCCACACGGCTCGACCGGCGCGGTGGGGACGACCGCAACATTGCACTTTATTTCGCCTTCATGCCCGAGGCCGAGGCCGAAGCCATGGGCCGGAACCCCAACATCCGCCGGATGCTGCGCAATCCCGCGGGGCGGGTTCTTGTCTATGTCCATGGGGGTGACGCCGGACCCGGCACCATGCTGCGAACGCCCTACCTCGAAGACCGTGGCATGGTGGTCATCCGCAGGGGCGCCGGCGCCGGGGGCGGCATGGAACAGGTGGACCTCGCCGCCGACTATGCGCGTGCCTTTGGCGGCACGCCCGGCGCGCTTGTTGCCGTTGCCGTTTCCGCCGACAGTGACGATACCAACAGCGTGATCGAGGCGCGCCTGTCGAACCTCGCCCTGAGGTGATCCAGATCAAACCCAACCGCCGGACCATCGGGTAGGCTCGTCCCAACCAAACGGGAGAGCGATCATGCGCCGGACGGCCCTTGTCCCTCTGATAACCCTGTCCGCCTGCATCGAAGCGCCGGTCGAGCCGACCTTGGAAGGTGGCGCGCTGGCATTCCAGCAGGATTGCGCCGCGTGCCACGGGACGGACGCAAGGGGCGCGGGCAGCTTCGGGCGGGAATTGTTGCGTCAGCCCCCCGATCTGACGCACCTCGCCGCGAACAACGGCGGCGTCTTTCCCCGCGACTATGTCATGTCCACCATCGACGGCTTCACCCGGGGCGATCATTTCAGCGCCGCCATGCCCGAATTCGGCGCCGGGGATATGGGGCCCACCGTCATCGTCGAAGAGGACGGCCTCGGCACGCCGGTGCCGAGCCGCCTTCTCGCGCTGGCCATCTGGCTCGAGAGCGTACAGGAGTGACCACCATGACCATCAGGCAAACTCTGGCAGCGGGCCTCATGCTGCTCGCCGCGCCCGTCGCGGCCCAGGACAGTGGTCCGGACATCGTCACGGGCCAGCAACTCTTCGAGCGGCATTGCGCCGTCTGCCACGGCGCGACCGGAGAGGGCGACGGACCCCTTGCCCCGGCGCTCACGCTGCAGCCGGTCGACCTCACGGCGTTGTCGGTGGACGGTGTGTTTCCGGGCCAACGCATCCTGTCGCGCATCGACGGCCGGGACCCGCTTGTCAGCCACGGCTCTCCGATGCCGGTTTATGGGGAATTCTTCGACGGGCCCGAGATCACCATGAAACTTCCCTCGGGCCAGCCGCTGATCGCGCCCGAGGCCATGGTCCACCTCATGGCCTGGATCGAAAGCATACAGGACTAGGCCGGGTCAGGCGCAGATCCCTTCCAGGGCCGCCCCCGCCCAGGGAATGCGAATGTCCCGTCCCGCCGTGGGAAGGGGCGTCACCGGCATGACCTGCGACAGGAGCGCCTTGAGCCTGCCGGTCCGCGCGCCGCCCGGGTGGAGCGTGTCGCAACAGATGAATTCCTCCACGAGGCTTGCCTGCTGTTCGTAGCCGTAGTCGAGGAAGCGCTGTCCGGCGTTGGTGTCGAACAGGTAGGGGTCGTCCAGCATCACCTGCTCCCGCGCCGCCCGGAACGGGTGGTAGCCGGTGAGCGCGCGGTTCTGCCATTGCCAGACATGGGTGATCTCGTGGGCCATGAACATCGCGGCGACGAGGCTCATCTCCCCGGCGTCATTGCGGGTGTAATCCTCCACGTACCAGTCCTCGCGCACGTTCACGGTGTGGCCCAGCACGATGCCGGCGGCGCGGCCTTCGAAGGTGGCCGCCTCGGTCGGCGGCAGGATCAGTTCGCGGCAGGTGGTCCGGGGGCGCACGGCGTAGGTCCGGCTGGAGACGCCGACGAGCCCGTTTTCCAGAATGCGGATGCGGTCGGTGTCGATCGTGTCCCCATGCAGCGCGCGGGCAAACGCCACCTCGCCCTCGGTCAGAGGCCGCCCGCAAGAGGCGACAAGGAGCAAAGCAATGAGAGCAATCAACCGCATGCCCGCACTTTAGGGTGGTCGCGTGACAGTTGAAAGCCATGGCCCGGCGGAACCGCCGGGCCGCGCCCGACCCTCCCCCCGGGAGGGCGCAAGGAGATGTCGTTCGCAGAAAGCCCGTCGTGGACGCTTCGAAGAACCACATCACCCAATCGCCCCAAAAGCGCCCACCCAGGCTCGGGCGCGGCCCTCCCGACGTTCCAAGCGTCAGATCTCAATAGCTGAAAAAGCACCGACAAAGAAATCGACTGCGCTGCTTGCAAAGCTGAAGGTTGCATAGAAAACAATGAAACCAATAACCACAGATAAGAAACGGCGAACTCTGCCTCTGCCACGGTTATTGTGCTCCAAGACGTCGAACATCGACTCTTGGAAGAAGGAACCAAGTAGGGAAAACACTTTAAGTGTCAGAAATAGCTTTCCGACGACTACAAGGGCTCCAGGGACTGAAAAGCGCTCTCCTTGAGATGCAATTTCTAGCGCTGATAGCACAAGTATTGCGCCAACTAGTTTGAAGAACTCCTCGAATAGCAATGAGAACAGGTGGTTTAGGGTGTTTCTCACTTGTGTTTCATTTTGGAACCCATTCCGCAGAATGTCTCGAAAGGATGGGTCGTCACTCAAACATCCAGCTCCTCAACAAACCTTGCGTTTTCCCGGATTTACTGAAACCTCAATTCCGGCTTCTTGCCCATCAGGTGATCCACCAGTTTTCCGGTTTCGTCCGGCTCCTCCCCGCCAAAATCCATCCGCAATCGCCCAATTCGTTAACGCCGATCACCCCGAAAAACGCACCGTCGTGATACCGACGCAATACCGACGTGATACCGACGTCCCATTTCCAACGATTCCTGACGGTAAACGGACCGGGCGTTGCGTCTGAAATCAGACGTCCAACTCCTCAACAAACCGCGCGTTCTCCTGAATATACTGGAACCGCAATTCCGGTTTCTTGCCCATGAGGCGTTCCACCAGATCGCCGGTCTCCCCCGGCTCGTCCTCGTCGATGGTCACGCGGATCAGTTTGCGGGATTTCGGGTCCATGGTCGTCTCTTTGAGGTCCTTCGCGTCCATTTCGCCGAGGCCCTTGAACCGGGAGACGTCCATTTTTCCTTTTCCACCCAATCCTTTGGTCAAAATCTCGTCCCGTTCCGCCTCGTCGAGGCAATAGACCCGACGCGCGCCCTGGGTGACGCGAAAGAGCGGCGGGCAGGCGAGGTACAGGTGCCCGTGGTCGATCAGGGGCCGCATCTGGGTGAAGAAGAACGTCATCAGAAGAGAGGCGATATGCGCGCCGTCCACGTCGGCGTCGGTCATGATGATGACCTTGTCGTAGCGCAGATCGTCGATGTTGAACTTCGTCCCCATGCCGACGCCAAGCGCCTGAGTCAGGTCGGAAATCTCCGCATTGGACCCGAGTTTCGACGACGCGGCCCCCAGCACGTTCAGGATCTTGCCCCGAAGCGGCAGGAGCGCCTGGGTCTTGCGATCCCGCGCCATCTTGGCCGAGCCACCCGCGCTGTCGCCCTCGACGATGAACAACTCCGTCCCGTCCCGCGCCGCGTTCGAGCAATCGACCAGCTTGCCCGGCAGGCGCAGCTTTTTTGTGGCTGATTTCCGGGCGGTCTCTTTCTCCTGCCTGCGCCGCAGCCGTTCCTCGGCCCGCAGAACGAGGAAATCGAGGATCGCCCCGGCCGATTTGGTATCCGCCGCCAACCAGTTGTCGAAATGGTCCCGAACGGCGCCTTCGACCATGCGGTGCGCCTCGGTGGTGGCCAGCCGGTCCTTGGTCTGGCCGACGAATTCGGGCTCGCGGATGAAACACGACACCAGCGCGCACCCCCCGGTGATCAGGTCGTCGCGTGTGATCTGCCCGGCCTTCCTGTTGCCCGCAAGCTCACCGTAGGCGCGAATGCCCTTGAGGATCGCGGCCCAGAATCCGGCCTCGTGCGTACCGCCCTCCGGCGTCGGCACGGTGTTGCAATAGGACTGGATGAACCCGTCGCGGGAGGGGGTCCAGTTGATCGCCCACTCGACCTTGCCGGGATTGCCGAATTTCTCCTGGAATTCGACGACACCGGCGAAAGGGGCCTGGGCGTAAGTCGACGCGCCCGCGAGTTGTTCGCCAAGGTAATCGGCAAGCCCGCCGGGGAAGTGGAAGGTTGCCTCGGTCGGCGTCTCGCCATCGGTGATCGCCGATTTCCAGCGGATTTCGACACCGGAAAAGAGGTAGGCCTTCGACCGCACCATCTTCAACAGCCGGGCCGGTTTGAACCTGTGGTGGCCGAATATCTCCGGGTCCGCATGGAAGGTCACGGTGGTGCCGCGCCGGTTGGGGGCGGCGCCGATCTCCTCCACGGGGCCCAGCGGCACACCGCGCGAGAAGCGCTGTTCGAACAGCTTTCGGTCCCGGGCCACCTGCACCACGAGGGAATCCGACAGCGCGTTCACCACCGAAGCGCCCACGCCATGGAGGCCCCCGGAGGTCTGGTAGGCCTTGCCCGAGAATTTGCCGCCCGCGTGGAGCGTGCACAGGATCACCTCAAGCGCCGACTTGTCGGGGAACTTCGGGTGCGGGTCGATGGGAATGCCACGACCGTTGTCGCGGACGGTCAGGGCGAAGTCGTCGTGTAGCTCCACCTCGATCCGGCTCGCGTGGCCAGCCACGGCCTCGTCCATGGAGTTGTCGAGGATCTCGGCCACCATGTGGTGCAGGGCGCGTTCATCCGTCCCGCCGATGTACATGCCAGGCCGTTTGCGGACAGGTTCGAGACCCTCCAGAACCTCGATGGAGGAGGCGTCGTACTCTGGGTCGCCACCGGAGAAGAAATCATCGGCCATGCTGACTGCTCAATCGTTATTATGTTGCGGGCACTATGGCACCGAGAGCGGGCTTGGAAAAGGGTTCGCCCGTGTTGCGGGACGGTACGGCACAAACAAAAAGGGCGCCCGACCGGACGCCCTCCATTGACTTGTTCGCTTTGGTGTCAGGCTGTCTTGCGACGGACGAGGCCCAATGCGCCGAGCCCGGCCAACAGCATCCAGCCCGCCGCAGGAAGCGGAACCGGCGGAGGATTGTTCGGTGGCGGCGTGGAGCGGGTTGTCGCCGTGAACAGGAAGTCATTGATCGACATCGCGCCACCATAGTTCACCCAGCCTCTGCCAACGAGGCTGTTGGCCGGGTACCCCTTCCCACCCAGACGATGGTCATCGGCAAGGAACAGGAAGTATTGCCTACTGCCATTGGCTTTCGCGCCAAGGTTGTAGGTGGTGGTCCCGTCGGTGATGGTCCCCGCGCCCGAACCGCTCGTGTCGATGAACGTCCCGCCACCCTGATCGGTCACTCCGCTGATGCGATAGTCCACGGTCCAAAGGTCGCCGAAGCTTCCGCTACCGAGGCTTTCTCGCATGGTCCCCGAAATCCGGGCCGTTCCCGCGACGGAGTCGTAGGTCAGGTATCCGGCGGCGCCGTTCTCAAACGAGAAGAAGGTGTCATACTGATCAACCCGCAGACCGTATTCGTAGGTCGGCGATTGGGCAGAACCCGGATGATCGAAAAGGTCGAAATAGTAGGTCGCCGCTTGCACGGATGGCGCGCCAACGGCGACCACTCCGCAAATCAACGCGGCAGCGACACCGCGTATCTTATTGAAAAGCATTACTTTCCCCCAAACCAACAAATGTCCAGCAGGGTCAGGTTAGCACAACACAGCAAATTCGCCTAGGATTTACATCCATGGCCTCCGGGCTGTTTCGGAATCGTCAACAGTCGGGGTCGCAAGTGGTTGACCGTTATCCGGTTTGGCGGCGAAGTTCCCGTCGAACCGATTGGGAGGCATTTTCTTGGATATGCGATTGATCGACCTTGACGCCTTTGACTTCGCGACGCCGAGAGAGCTCACGGCGCTGGCGGCCCAGGTGGATCACACCTGTCGGGAAACGGGGTTTCTTCTGGTGACCGGCCATGGGGTGCCCGAGAGCGTTATATCGGAAATGCGAGGGGTCGCACGCGCGTTCTTCGATCAGGATCCGGCCATGAAGCAGGCCGTGGCGCCGGAGCCCGGCGCGCCCTATGGCTATATCGGTCTTGGCGGGGAGGCGCTGGCCAAGTCCACCGGCGAACGGACACCACACGACCTCAAGGAGAGCTTCAACGGCGGGCCGCTGACCGTGCCCCGGTCCGAGACCGATGCCGACGCGCTCGCGTTCTGCTATGCGCCCACGCCGTGGCCGGAGTTGCGCGGGTTTCGCCGCGCCTGGGAAGCCTACTACACCGAGATGGAGACGCTGGCCGCGCGGATCATGTCGGTGATGGCTCTGGCACTGGACAAGCCGGCCGACTTCTTTCAGCCCTTCATCGACCAGCCGATTTCCGCGCTCCGGGCCCTGAACTACCCGGAGCGGTCCGGCGCGGTGGAGCCCGGGCAGATGGGTGCGGGCGCCCATACGGACTACGGGTCGCTGACGATCCTCTTGCCCGACCGGGGAAGCAAGGGGCTGGAGATCGAACTGGTCGACGGCACATGGACAGAGGTGGCGCCGCGAGACGGGGCCTTCATCGTCAACATTGGCGATCTGATGGCCCATTGGACGGGCAGGCGGTGGCGATCAACCAGGCATCGGGTGCGGCCGTCGCAGCGTCGCCGGGGCTCGCTCGCGTTCTTTCACCAGCCGAACTGGCATGCCGAGGTCCGCCCCCTCTTTGGCGACGGGGATGCGGTCATCTCGGGGCCTTATCTGATGTCGAAATTTGCGGCCGCGACGGCCTGAGGAGGACCCATGCGCATTCTGTTCACAGGCGGGAGCGGCAAGGCGGGCCGGCACGTGATGCCGATCCTGACGGCAGCGGGCCACGACGTCCTGA
This sequence comes from uncultured Rhodobacterales bacterium, assembly GCA_964391555.1. Lineage (GTDB taxonomy): Bacteria > Pseudomonadota > Alphaproteobacteria > Rhodobacterales > Rhodobacteraceae > JAMWZF01. The sequence continues at coordinate 886 of CAYMMT010000091.1, read as the reverse complement.
ACCTTGATCTGGTGCCGCATGGCCATCCGGGCATTCCCGATCTCGAGGTCGATCTGACCGACGCGGGACAGGTGTTCAACGCGATGCAGGCCTATGGCGACTTCGCCGATCTTGAGCCGGGCACCGGGCCGACGCCGTTCGACGCGGTCGTGCATTTTGCCGCCGTGCCCCGGATCCTCCTGAAACCCGACAACGAGACCTTCCGCATCAACACCATGAGCACCTACAACGTGATCGATGCGGCGCTTCGGTCCGGGGTGAGGAAGGTCATCTTCGCGTCGTCGGAGACAACCTACGGGATCTGCTTCTGGGACGGTGAGAAGACGCCCGACTATATCCCGATCGATGAGGACCACCCGACGATTCCGGCTGACAGTTATGCCATGTCCAAGGTTGTCAACGAGGCGACGGCCCGCTCATTTCAGGCACGGTCGGGGGCCGACATTTATGGCTTGCGGATCAATAACGTCATCGAACCCCACGAATACGCAGAGAATTTTCCGGCTTTCCTTGCTGATCCGGCCCTCCGGCGGCGCAATATCTTTGCCTATATCGACGCGCGCGACCTCGGGTCCATGGTGCTCAGGTGCCTCCAGACGGATGGCTTGGGATACGAGGTGTTCAACGTGGCCAATGCCGACATGTCCGTGGCCGCAACGACCTCCGAAATTGCAGCGCGGTTCTACCCGGGTGTGCCGTACAGGCGCGACATGACCGATCACGAAACGTTCTACGCCATAGACAAGGCGCGGCACCTTCTGGGGTGGGAGCCGAGGCATTCCTGGCGGGAGCTTCTGGACGACCCGCGCGGCTGATCTGGCGGTGGGTCATTAAGCTATTGTTAACGTGCCGCATTGATTGCTGCAACGCAGCGCGATAGCAGTGC